>CAYGAW010000159.1:0-20462 GCA_964347945.1 uncultured Anaerolineales bacterium | reverse complement strand
TGGGAGGGAGATTTCTACTTCATTATCGAGGCGGACGACAAGATCCCAGAGCCCATCTACATCTATGCCGATCTGTGGCATGGGCAGTGCCGCGAGGCGTTTGTCACCACCGACCCCAGCGTCAAGGACCCTATCTTTCGTATGAGTGGCCCTCTCAGGAACTGGCGGCGTGTCATAGAGAAGAAGCTGGATCCGCTTCAGGGCATACTCACCCGGCAATTCATCCTCAAGGGGGATATGGTGAAGGTCATGCGCGCCGTCAAGGCCGCTCAGGAACTGGTGAACTGCACGACGCTCGTCCCCACTGAGTTTCCAGAGTAGCTTTGACCGACGACATCCTACACAGAGAGGGGGGAGAGAAATGCCGCGCTACATAGTGGTGCATTCGACAGCGGGGGTCACAGACCAGGAGGAAGCCGTAGTGGCAGCCAGGAAACTGGCGCGCGCGATACCAGAGGATTGTGAGTGGATCAACAGCTGGCTGGCCCTTCAGCGTGCCAAGATGTTCTGCGAATGGGAAGCTCCCGATACGGATGCTCTCCTAGCTGCCCTGGAGCCGGTCACGGAGGTTACGCCCGTCGAAGGCATCTACGAGGTGGCTCACGTAGACCCTTCCTGGTACGAGGACTAGGGTAGATCAGCTTTCCCCACTGAGTGGCGCATACCGCGCTGCCTCGTTGAATTCAAGGAGCGAAAGATGTGGTACTTCGAGAGCCCGAAGATCGTCTTCGGGGAAGGGGCCCTCGCCCGTCTTGAGGAGATAGAGGGGCTCAGGGCCTTTGTCGTTACGGACGAGAATCTGGTGAGGCTGGGCTTCGCCCAGACTGTTCGAGACCATCTCGGGCAGGCGGGGCTGGAGAGCACCGTTTTCTCACAGGTGGAACCGGATCCCTCCCTCAAGACCGTGGTCCGTGGCGCCGAGGCGGTGAGTGATTTCAGGCCCGACTGGATAGTCGGCCTGGGAGGCGGCTCTTGTATGGACGCTGCGAAGGCGATGTGGGTGTTGTACGAGCGGCCGGACATCAAACCGGAGGCCATCAACCCCATCGAGACGCTGGGTCTGCGGAAGAAGGCGCGGCTGATCACCATTCCCACCACCGCCGGGACGGGGGCGGAAGCCACCTGGGCGATAGTCCTCACCGACACGGAGGACGAGCGGAAGCTGGGCCTGGGCTCTCGAGAGAATCTGGCGGACATAGCGATCGTGGACCCCAGTCTGTCCAAGGGTATGCCCCCTCGCCTCACGGCTGACACCGGCCTGGATGCCCTCACCCATGCCGTGGAAGGCTACGCCGCGTCCTGGGCCAACGATTTCTGCGACGGAATGTGTCTCAAGGCGGCAGACTTGATCTTTCGATTCCTGCCTCGAGCCTATGACGATGGCAGTGACGATGAGGCACGCGAGAAGATGGCCAACGCAGCCACTCTGGCGGGACTGGGATTCGGCAATTCCATGGCTGGACTCGCTCACAGCCTGGGGCAGGCCATAGGCGGGGTCTTCCATACACCCCATGGGAGAGCAGTGGGCCTGTTCTTACCTTACACCATCGAGTACGCTGCCAGGGAGAATCCCCTTCGCTACGCGGAGATGGCTCGGTACCTAGGACTGCCTTGTGCGTCGGACGCCGAGGGTGCCCAAAGCCTGGCTCGAAGCATACGAGAACTCCTGCGGCGGCTTGAGCAGCCTCTGAGGGTGAAAGAGGTGGGCATCGAGCGACACGCCCTTCAGGAGCGGATGGAGAAGCTGATCGAGAACGCTGAGAACGAGGCCTATACCGTGGTGCACCCCCGCGTTCCCACGGCGGAGGAACTGGAACACCTCTTCGTTTACGCTCACGAGGGCAAAGTGATAGATTTCTAGAGTCTTCGATGGAGGAAGTGGGCTGTGCACGGGTACATGGGTAGAATTCTCAGAGTAGACCTCACCACAGGTGAGATCGGTGACGAAATGCTGGCCCCTGAATACGCGCAACTGTTCATCGGGGGGAGTGGGCTGGCGGCGCGCTACATCTATGATCTCACAGATCGCGACACCGATCCCCTGGGCCCGGAGAACCCCCTCGTCTTCATGACCGGACCGCTGGTTGGCACGCGGGCACCCTCCTGCGGCAGATACGTAATCTGCGCCCGCTCCCCTCAGACTCACCTCTGGGGCGAGAGCAACGTCGGAGGGTTCCTGGGCCCCCATCTCCGCTTCGCCGGGTACGACGGCATGATCATCAGAGGACAGGCTTCGCAGCCAGTGTATCTCCTCGTCCGGGACGGGGAAGCTGAATTGAGGGAGGCCGCACACCTGTGGGGCTTGGACTGCTACCAGACCCAGGAAGCGATCAAAGAGGAACAGGGGGATCCATCCCTGCGAGTGGCCTGTATCGGCCCAGCTGGCGAACAACTGGTGAAGCACGCCTCGGTCATGGCCGACGAAGGTAGAGCTGCCGGTCGGTCCGGCATGGGAGCAGTGATGGGCTCCAAGAACCTCAAGGCCGTGGCTTGCCACGGGAAAGGCTCAGTGCGTTTGGCACACAAGGATGCTTTCGATGAGGTAGCGAGGGAAACCTTGGTTTATATCAAGGACGACGTCGCCACGCAGGTGTGCAATCAGACTGGCAGCTCAGGCTCCGCGAATCTATGCTCGATGCTGGGCAACATGCCCAACAAGTACTTTAAACAAGGCACCTTCGAGGAGGTGGACAATATCAGCGGCAGCACCATGGCCGAGACGATATTGGTGGGCACCAGCGGTTGCTTCGGGTGTGTGGTCCAGTGTGGGAGAGAGATACACATCGCCGAGGGTCCTTACCAACTGGGTCCAACCGACGGGCCTGAGTATGAGACGGTGGCCGCGCTAGGCTCATTGCTGCTCATAGACGACCTAGCGGCGGTGAGCTACATGAACCACCTGTGCAACAGCTACGGATTGGACACTATCAGCACGGGCGTGACGCTGGGCTTGGCACACCACCTGTTCGAGGAAGGGGTCATCGGGGACAGTGACCTGGGCGGTCTTCTCCCAAGTTGGGGCGACCCCAAGCCGGCGATGAACCTGATCGAGATGATTGCCAAGAGAGAGGGTTTGGGGGATCTCCTGGCGGAGGGGAGCCTGGCTCTGGCCCGCGAGTTCGGGGTCGAGGAGATGGCCGCTCACGTGCATGGCCTAGAGGTGGGGATGCACGACCCCCGTGCTAGCTCAGGGGTGACGCTGTCCTATCTCACCTCCCCACGCGGTGCTTGTCACAACAAGAGTGACATCTACTGGCTCGACCTCGGTCGGGTCATGGAGGATCTGGGCATCGGCCCCATGGACCGCTTTGAGGAGCAGGGGAAGGCGGCTTGGGTGGCGCGCCATCAGAACTGGCGCAGCGCTGGCGACGCCCTCATCGCCTGCATCTTCGTGAATCACCCGCCGGGCAGCTTGGCGAAGATGCTGGCAACGGCGACAGGCTGGGATGTTTGCGATGACGACCTCATGATCGCTGGGGAGCGCATCCTCACTTTGAAACGGGCCCTGAACCTTCGCTGGGGCTTGAAGACGGAGGATGAGAAGCTGCCGGGCATACTGCTCAGGCCATTGGAGGAGGGCGGCACCGCCGGCTACGTTCCCGATGTGGAGAGGCTGCTGACGGACTACTACGAAGCTCGCCAATGGGATCGGGAGAGTGGCAGGCCCTCTCTGGAGAAACTGGAGGAGCTAGAGCTAGGGGATCTGGCGGAGGAGCTGTACTGAGTCGGGCCTGCCCGCTCCCTCTTCAGTCAGCCCCCGTCGCTGAGAGTTCTACCTTACGCAGTCGCGGGTTGTCGGTGATGCCGGGGATACGGCCTCGCTTGGCTACCGGTTTGCCCTCGATGGCTTTGATGTCGGCGGTGAAGTCTATCGGCGGGGCTGAACTCACGGCGCTGCCCACGCCAAAGGCATCGACCGGTGCACCTTTGTCGACAAAGAGTCTGATACGGTCCTCGTCAATCCCGCCGCTGACCACGATCTTCACGTGCTGGTATCCGGCCTGATCGAGCCTTGCGCGGACCTCTTTGACCAGGTCGGGAGTGACCCTTCCCCGCTCTCCCGGGGTGTCCAGTCTGACTCCCCAGAGCTTGTCTCCCAGCGCCTCTGCCACGCGGATGCTCTCCTCAGCTTCGTCCTTGAAGGTGTCCACCAGCGCGATGCGGTTCACCTCAGGCGGGATGTGGCGGTCGAAGGCCTTGGTGGCCTGCACGGTATCCCCAACGATCAGGATCATGGCGTGGGGGATAGTCCCGGACGGTGATACGTCCCCCAGACGGGCACCCGCAGGCGTGGCGCAACCCATGAATCCGCCCACCATGGCCGCGTATTCCAGACGGGCAGCCACCCGTGGGTGCACATGGCGGGCGCCGAAGCTGATGATGGGGATGCCCTCAGCGGCCTCCACGCACCGTCGCGCGGCGGTGGCCCACCCGCTCTGGTGAGCCAGCATGCCCAGGTATGCGGTCTCGTAGAGGCCGAAGGAGCCGTAGGGGGCCGTGATGCGCAACACGACCTCCTTGGCGCTCATTCTCTCTCCTTCCCCCAGGGCCCAGACGTCCGCGTCCGCTGGGAGAACCTCCCTGAGAAGGGCCAGCACCTCTCTCATGCCGCACAGAATGCCCGGTCCGTTGGTGAAAGTTTCCATGGTGACGAGGGGGTTCAGACCCTCATTGCGCAAGATGGTCTGTGCTCGGGCGAAGTAGATGTCGGCGGTGTCGCCTGAGAGGACATCCTCTTCAGGGCGGAAGTCAGGGGTCATGTGCAGATCTCCAAATCTATTGCTAAGGGCCTTCGTCGTCAATGGACGCCAGTTGAGCACCGAGGATCTCATCCATGTGCCTCAGGCCGAAGCGGTGCATCTCCTCGTCGAAGGTGGCCACGCAATCGGAGTAGACAACCACTTCGTAGTCCCGGGCACGAGCATCGGTCACGGTGTGCAGAACGCAGATGTCTGTGCATACGCCACAGACGTGGATCTTCTCGGGCCCAAGCTCCTCCAAACGCTGCTCCAGATCGGTGCCGTAGAAGGCGCTGTAGCGGGCCGAGTGTATCCTTGGCCCCGCATATGAAGCCAACTCGGGGATGATCTCCGCTTCCTCCGAGTCCTCGATGCAGTGCGGGGGCCACATCGCGAACTCTAGGTCGTCGGGCGCATGGGCGTCAGCGGTGAAAATGATTGTTGAACCCCGGGCCAGTTCGCGATCCAGCAACTTCTGGACCTTGGGGATTATCTCTCGCGCGCTGTCCCCACAATAAAGAGGGTTTCCCTCCTCCAGGAAACCCCGCTGCATATCGATGACGAGTACGACGTCGGCCATCGGCATAACCTCCTCCATACTTATTATACCTGGTTTATCACCGCTGGTCAATGCCGGGCACGCTCAGTTCTCTCCTGCCGGACAGGGATGGCCTGCGGCCTACTCAGGATGCATCCGGCGGGGTGATGCTGGGCGGGATACTTCTTGTCTTCAACCCGGTCTCGGGCAAGGGGTGGCGCGCGCGTACGGGTGGCGCTGTCAACACACGGAAGACTATCGTCGCTGGCGGTACAACGAGGGGTCGATAGCGCTGATCATGTTCTGAACGTTGAGAGCGCCTCCCAGGAACTGGTTGACCTCCTCCGCATGCTGCGTCGGATCATTCAACAGATCATTGTAGTTCACGTAGATGACATCTATGTTGCGTTGCTCCGCTATCCAGGCTTTCACTGTTTCCAGGTAGCCAGCGAACATCCGCCCCATCTCCTCATCGCTCACTTTGTCGGTGGGCTCTCCTCTTCGGATCAACATTTGCTTCTGTGACGCCAGGATCTCTTCCATCTTGCGGCGCATGAAGATCACCTTGTAGAGATACTGAGGGGGCAGATGCTTGAGTAGCTCGGCGATCATCTTGACAGCTTTGCCCCTGCCGTCTTCCAGCCATTCCTGGTCGTCTTCGATCTGTTTGACCCTTTCAAACTCGTAGTAGCCCCTTGGGTTGTCTTCGTCAGGCGTCCTGATCCTGTCGGTGAGGAGTTCCATTCCCCCGGCTTCCAGCATGCTCATCATCAACGAGGTGCCGGATCGGGGGAGTCCTGACACAATGGTGACGGTGTCTTGTTCCATGACCATTACTCGTCGTAGCCCGTGTCGCTGCGGGAGAGAGTTGGGTCCGCGCCATTCGAGTGCAGTGCAAAAGGCTCGCCGGGCGACTCGCACGACGCCCTGAGTCTATCCGCGTTTCCGCCGGATGGCAAGAGTGGCCAACGGATGCAGGTTTTCGGGATGCTTGGGGATGTGGGGTTCGATTCCTGTCAAGAGTTTCCACCCTCCCTCCATCCCCAAGGCCTCCATAGCGAGAGTGACATTGGCCATGGCTATGCCACCGTCATGAAAGCAGTAGTGCTCCGTGGGACCGCTACCATACTTGGGGTTGTTCCTGGTCACAAAGAGGTAGAGCTGTTCGCTGTGCCATAGAAGTCGCCATGGTTGGGCATTCACGGCGGAGGGTGCGTGCCGGGCGGCCTCGATCAGTGGAGAGATGTCCGACGGTGGAGTGGCAGGATCGTCGAAGGTATCCTGGAAGAAGAGCCGTTCCGCCGGGAGCCTCCTAGTGGCTCCCACTGTGGCCCTCAGAAACCTGTTGACAGCACGCCCACCTAAGGTGTCGGATGGCCATCCGAAGATTAGAAACGCGCCTATGCGGGCACCCTCCGGCAGGCCAAATCGCGCTCGAACTTCGTGTTCACGGTACAACGCCCCGATGTAGCAAGTGCCGATGCCCAGGGCGGCAAGGCGTACTGCGATTTGCTCAGCACGGTAGCCCAGATCTTCCAGGACGTGGCGTTGGCCGACCATGTATGGTGCGAGGTAATGGGGAGGATTCACAAGGCGTCCGTATCCGCCCAGATACTTCACCAGATCTTCGCCGGCCTCAACGTCTCGCACTAGGATCTCGAAGCCGTGCTCAGGAACCAGAGGAAAGACTCCCGATATGATGTCCTGAACGCGCGCAAGTGTGGCCCCATCAAGGGGCGCCCTGTCATAGCGGCGCACAGAGCGTCGGGCTAGGATGGCCTCATACAAGTCTGTCCGTGGTAGCACTTCTTTTCTTGCTCAGCTGCCAGTGTGCTCAGATTCCGCTTGATTGTCCGCGAAAACCGAGAGTCCGGCAACTCTATGTTTCGGCGGAGGGTAGGATCAAGTTCTTCTGCGGTGGAAACCAGTGTGCACACCGTCGTGGGGTTCGCTCCCTGGGTCGGTGCTGGCTGGACTGAGGCTCGCTAGGCTTGGACGACGCTTCAAGGGCCGTCCTCTAGGGACCGGGCTTGTTCCAGGCCCAGACGCCGTAGTGTTCCTTGATCACCTGCGCGGTGATGCCCAGGTTGGACTCTGCGAAATGATACCTGATCTCTTCCCAAAGGGGGCCGCCCTCAGGATGGGCCAGGTTGGTGTTCACATAGTTGAGGTGCGAGAGGAGAAGGACCAAGCCGAAAACTACGCTGAGCAGTACGAGTGACAGTGTTCCCCAGCGCGCGACGTGCCTCAAGCGTTGATGCTTTTGGAGGGAGTACGCGGTGTGAACCAGCGTCGCCAGGCCGATCACCCACACAGGATACAGTTCGGTCATCCTCCGCATACCAAAGGCCCAGCCTCCGCCCCAATCATACAGGGAGGCGTTCATCAAAACCTGCAACAGGACCGTCAAGCCTAGGACGACGGCCAGGTCACGCTCTCTTCTGCCAAGGATGAACAGCCCTGCCACCGCCACGAGCACCAGAGGTGACCATAGCAGCAACCCTCTCTCTGGCGACAGGAGCACCTCCCTGATGTAGAGAGGCCCGGCGAGAAAGGGTTGCTGCCCCTGGACGGCGGCGGGCACCACCCAGGGGTTACCGTACATCCGCAGCCAGGAGAAAGGCAGATGCCAGGCCAGCAAGAGGAAGCCCGCAATGAACAGCAGCAGCTTCCGCCATTGCTGTCTGGCCAGGCCCGCGAGTCCGATGGGCAGTGCGTAGAGGGCCAGCTGCCACCTGACCAGCAGGGCCGCACCCAGTAGGAAACCCATGAATAACCAGGCAGCGGTGTGCTCACGATAACCGACCAGGATGTATATCAGCAGGGCCATTAGGAGGGTGCCAGGGACGTGAGACATGTAGGGTTCGATGGTGGCGTAGTAGAGTAGGGGTGTGGCCAGAAAGAGAGCCAAAGAACTGAGTAGCGCCGACCCAGGCGAGCTTAGCTTCATGGCGGCGAAGAACGCCAGTACCACAGAGAGCAGCGCGAAGAGGTTGGTGGCCAGCATCGGAAAGAAGCTGTACGGAAAGACCGTGCCCTGATGACGGATGAAATACGGGTCGTTGACGTGAAACTGCGTCAGCCTGTTGGCTACTGACGCCAGCCAGTAGCTGGGCAGGTACAAGAAGGCAGAGCCGTAGGGGAAAACCGATGCATATTCGCCCGTTGCCTCGTTGAGGAACACCTGATACGAGTTCAGATCGGCAAAGTGCGTGGCTTGGTTGGCCAGATCGAGATCGTGGTCGCGGGCTAGCGACTGCAGCCACATGAAATAGGCCAGTCCATCGCTGCGGATCAAAGGGCGATCAAGAGCCAGGAAGGAGAGCAGCAGAACGGCCACGATCACCAGCGACGTTGTGGCCAGAAGAGCGCGCCGGCGGCTCCGCGTGGTCGGGGAAGGAAATCGATTCTCTTTCACAAGATCCAGGGAAGACATTCTGCCACGGGCAGGACCTCAGTCGCTGCCCCGGCTCTCTGTGCGGAAGAGGGTGCGATACTTCTCATCCTGAGCGAAGTGGTCGAGCCACTCTTGAGCTTCCTCGTCCGTCATCCACTGGCTGATCAGACGCGCTTTCTGAGACGGTTCTCCCGGCACCGGCTGTTCGGGCTCCGGCCTGGGGCCCATTAGCGGAGGCCCCATCTGCTTGACCGCGGCCACCACCGGAAGTTCCCTACCTACCCAGAACCAGCAGTCCTTACTCCATGGCCCGGGCGGATGGCCCATGAGTTCGCTGGCGATCAGCCAAGGGCACATGCCGAAGTAGTAGTCGGGTGTGTTCCTCTCCAGCCATCGAAACATGGCTACGGTCCGCTCCGCGTGGCCACCTATGTCGTAGGCTGGGTATCGGGGATCCCATTGTGCAGTGCCGTCATGGGGGACGAACACACCACCCTCGGTGCTCATGACCGGCACCTCCAGATCGAAATGCTCCCTCAGGAGTTGGACCGGCACCCGGTGGCCGATGAGAGAGTTGTCATCGTCCATGATGGTTCTTCCGGGCCTATCAGCTTGGCAGACGGGGTCGTAGGGATATTCGAAGTGCCATTCTCCTGCCTCGTCGCGATAGCAATGGTTCAGCACAGCGTCATGGGTGGCGATCCACGCCCCACGGGAGAAGACTTCGCGTGCCCTGTCGGCTGCATTCCGCGCCAACCACTCGAAGGCGTCCACATACCAACGGATGCTACTGCATTCTGGGTGAAAAGAACACTGTGCCAGAGCGGGGAAGGCCGGGTAGCCTCCCAGTTGGATGACCGCCTCGGCGTCAATGAGCCAGTTCTGAACCACCAGTTCGGGCCTACCTCCGCTCTGCCATTGCCCCATTCTCCACTCATGAGGAAGGTTGGGCTCGTTGTTGACCTCGAACCATCTGGTAATACCCTCTTCGACGTACCGCCTGACATAGGACAGATCTTGCGAGGGGAGGGTGCCGGGATTGGGTCTATCCTTCCACATCCTGACGATGGGCATTATGTTGTTCGCTCGAAGCTTGCGGGCGAATTCGAGTACCGAGCCGCTGCCGTCGTCCATGAGCTTGTAGATACCGATGCCCATCTCCTGGGCTTGTCTGATCCAGTAGTCATGGTCGAAATTGGCGTGGGTGCCAGGAGAGCCGTGAATGCCTCTCAGGCTTGGGGGTCGCTCGAAATCTGACAGTTGCACCATGCGGCTCCTTTCTTTGGAGGGCCCTCACGACGTAGAGGTAAGCGGATTCGCCTTCTCAGTGGTTGACATCGTCATCATACCACAGCTGGACGCGTCGGGCAATGGCTACGCCACCTTGGTCAGGACCCGGCGGCTGCGAGGTCCGTCGAACTCACAGAAGAACACCCCCTGCCAGGTTCCCAGCGCTAGCCGACCGCCTTCCACAGGCACCGTCTCGCTACTGCCCACAATGGTGGCCTTGATGTGCGCGGCAGCATTCCCTTCGCGATGCTTATAATTGTCCTGAAAGGGTATGGTCTTGTTCAACTCCATGAGTATGTCTTCACGGACGCTGGGGTCGGCGTTCTCATTGATGGTCACGCCAGCGGTCGTGTGGGGCACGTAGATGTGACATATCCCGTCCTGCACCCCACTCTCGGCGACCGCCTTTTGGACCTCGCGGGTGATATCGACTAGCTCCGTACGGCTCTTCGTGGATACGCGTATCTCCGTCACGGCATCGCCCTCCCTATCCTGCATCTGGTCTGTAGCTATTATAGCATAGTGCGGGTAGAACAGGGAGGTGCTGAAGCGTAGGTGAGAGAAGGGGACGCGCAGCGCGTGCGGGAGATGGCTTCGGTTCATATGTAGGCACGCAGGGTGGATATCCGCGTGCATGCGTGATGGGTTAACAAGAGAAGAGGGCCACCGACCACAATGGGTGGCCCTCTCAATCCAGAGATATCTCGTCCCGGGCTTCAATCCTCGCCCTTTAGCAGTTCGGCGAATTCTTCGTCAATCAACCCTTTGTTGAGGGCTTCCTCGATGCCGAAGGTAGAGTGGTCCTCTTCTGCCTCAAGCTCGGTCTCGACTTCCTCCTCCGGCTCTGCTAGCTTGGTCATCGCCGACTCGATAATCTCTCTCTTCTCAGCATCGGCGGACGGTTCGTCTGCCATTAGAGGCGGGGCCTCTTCCACTTGAGCTTCCTCCTCTGGTGGGGCAGCTGGCTCTTCGCCGGAGAGGGTGGTGAGCAGGTCCTGGATAGTGCGCTTGACGTACAGCCAGACCATCCCGATGCGGCTGGCCTGTTTCCTCTTGTCGAAAACCAGAGCCAGGATGAGGTTGTCGCCGACGCCGGTCGAATAGATGTCGTACTTCCTACCTTCATAGAAGTCCAGGTTGAAGGTCTCCTCGTCTTGGAGATACTCAGCCATGCTGGAGACCGTGGTCAAACCATCGGCCACAAGGGGCATGAAAGTGCCCATGTTGAGGCCCTGCGTGATGCCTACCTCGGAGACGACGCGCCCTTCCGCATCTGCTAGGACGATGCACTGCGCTCCGATCTCAAAGCGCAGGTTGCTCAACGAGTGGTTGATTGCCGCTGATTGGTCGTCGGCAAGACCTTCTGCTTCCTCTTCTAGTTCCTCCTCTACTTCTACTTCCTCTTCGCTCAACGGCGGCAAGGCCAGTGCATCGCGAGCAACTTGCACGAGGTCTGAGACGTGAAACGGTTTCGTGATGTAATCGAAGACGTCTAGACTACGAGCATCAGCCTCGACGTCGTCGGAGCCATAGGCGGTCATGAGGATCAGGCGGGTGTCAGGATTCTTCTCTCTGATCTTTCTCAGCAAGTCCAGGCCATCTATGCCAGGCATGCGGAGATCGCTGATGACCAAGTCGTACGGCTGATCATCGATCTTCTCGAGCGCCTCCTCGGCCGATTTGGCCGTCCTGACGGTGAAATTCTTACCCAGTTCTTCCAGGCTCTCGCGCAGGAAGAACACCACCTTTTCTTCGTCGTCCACCACGAGGACCCGCCTTGCCACAGCCATTCTGTCGTCTCTCCCTACCGAGTGAGTGATGTTTACACCTGAAGTATATCACATTGCGGTGCTGGTGGAGTTCCCAGAATGGTCACGATTGGGGTCCGATTCCGGGACTGTCGCTAGGGAACGAACATGTATCCTTTGCCGCGCACGTTCACTATGCAGGGAACGTCCTCCAGGGTGGCTTCCAGCTTCTTCCGCAGTCGCCAGAGGTGCGTCTTCAGGGCACTCCGTGCCTCTCTCTCGGACAAATCGCACCCTAGCACTTCCTGCGCCAACTCGCGAAAGCCAAGGGTGCGACCGATGTTGCCCATGAGGCACGCGAGCAGCCTGTATTCGGTTGGGGTGAGGAGCACCGGTTTCCCCTTCGCGACGACGATTTGCTTCTCTCGATCCAATATGACGTGTCGCGTTCTGATGAAGCGCGCGACAGATACATCCTCGGCTTCTGCCTCCAGCGGTACAGTCCGGGCCTGCAATTGGCGGATGCTGTCTTCGATACCGTTCATCAACTTCTGTCGGTGAATGGCGCTCCAACGCCTAGCCAGTCCCGTTTCGACGCTGGCAACTATCTCCTCCACATTGCAGGGTTTGAGGAGATAGTCGTGAGCTCCTTGGCGGAGAGCTCCGATAGCCGAGTCCAGCGTGCCATATGCTGTGAGCATGATGACCACGGTGTCCGGCGTCAGTTGCTTGGCTTCTGTCATGACCTCAAGGCCGTTTATGCCCTCCATCTTGAGATCCACCAGGACTAGGTCGAAGCTGCCCTCGCTCAGTTTGGACAGCGCCTCTTCGCCACTGGCCGCCGTGACGACCTCATGACCTTCGTGCTCCAGTATCTCTCTCAAAGAGGAACGCACGGATGGCTCATCGTCCACGACCAGCAGTTTGCCTGCTCTGAACATAGGCCACACCCTCCACTCTCGAACCCGAGGGTCTTCCTAGAGGAGTGAGGGACGGGAGATGATGTAGTTCTCCCACTTGCCAAAGGGAAGGGAGGACAACAGAAGGCTCAGATCCTGTATCTTGAAGCCCCTATCGTAGAGGAGTGAGAGAGCCGCTGTGTTTTCGCCAGGAACATGTAGAGTGAACCTGTCCACGCCCTCAGAGGAGAGGTGATCGAGACAGAAACAGAGCATGTTTTCCATGTCTTCTGGCTTCAGGGCGGCCACAGGGCCGATGGCGCCGTCATCGGCTATGTAGGCGTACCCGGCCGTGTTCCCATCCTTCTTGAAGAGGTAGCATCGCATGCCGCTGGCCCCCAGCCAGAATCGGTGATCAATGTCACGCTTGAATCCCCTGACCTTCTCATCTATGTCATCGACGAGGGCGACCGTCTCTTCACTGAGGGAAACTATGTCACCCGGCAGGGGCTCGATTTCACGGGTCGCCTGGCACAAACCGGAGATGTCTCCCTCCAACTTCAGGATGGGCGTGCGGGGGAATATGCCGTTACGGGTGTAGAGGGAGATGGAGGGCCAGTTCGATGCGTTTGTGTACGCTGCTAATACTCTTGCCTGTTTGTTGCCGCGCGCTTCGGGCAAGGCTCTTTCAAAGAGTTCCCGGCCCATGCCCGTCCCCTGAAACTCCGGCGCTACCACGAGGTAGGAGAGAAACCAAAGATCGCCTCGCTCAATGTAGCAGCAGAAGCCTGCCAGCCTTTTCTTCACCTCTGCCACCAAGAAGCCTTCTCCGCTGGTTCCGAGGAAGTGACGCCACAAAGGCAGGTTGTCTTCAAAATCCATTTCCACCAAAGGCATACCCCTTTGCGTGGCGAATTGATTCAGTGATTCGAGCATGGCCCTGTGGGCCGGCTCTAGGTCTTCTTCTCGTGCCAAGCGATACTGAACCTTCATAGATAGTCTTACCTCCGTCCTATAGCTTATCTGTCCATGATTGGGAGTTCACAGGATTCTCCACTGGCCTTCCTCGGTGTTCTCCACCTGATGTCGCTGTCGCGCTCTTCCGCCGGCAATGGCCGGCGAGTTGTCCATGCGACAGCACAGAACCCCCTGGGGCCAGACTCAGAGTTTCGAAGCGTGCCATGGAGTGCGTAGTGAGATTGCTGAACTTTGAGGTGATCGGCTTGATGGCTTGTGGAGTGGTGTCGCGCGCGCGTTGGCTTGGCGGATCGGGGGGGGTGCGGGGGGCTCCGTTCGGCGTTGTGCGCCGGCGTGGGCTGAATGGTAGTGCTACCGACACATTTCGCACCTTTTTCAGGAGCCCGCTCAAAGTCCTCACCTTGTTCTTGATCTTTGCCCACCACGCGACGTCATCGCGGAATCCTCAACAAAGGCTGCCGGGAAGGAGCATATTGGATTATAGCTTGTCTGACAGACTGTGTCAATCGTGGAGGCATAGAGACCTTGCCAAATCTGAGAATCTGTGCTATAATCTCTATCAAACAGAGGATTTGGGTGGAGAGACGATGGCTGTTCGTTGGGGGATGAGGACCTTCGTCTTTAGGAGTGCCATAGAGGGCACTTGTTCACCCATGCCGCCTGGATGACGCGGCAAAGCTTCATCTGATCGACAGAGCCCTCTTCATGATATCTTGAAGAGGGCTTTTCATATGAAGGAGTGTGAGCCATGCTGAAGAAGGTACAAGAGTTGAGAAAGCAAGCTCTGGAGGATCTGGAAGCCACCTCCAACCTTGGTGAGTTGGACGACTGGCGCATCAGATACCTGGGTCGCAAAGGAGGGGCAGTGACGCAGGTGGTGCGGAGCATCAGCGAAGCTCCCGCGGAGGAACGGCCTGCTTTTGGTCAGGCTGCTAATGAACTGAAGGAGCTTCTGCAAGAGAGCTACGAGGCCCGCCTAGAGGAGCTAAGTCGACCCACAGTGGAGACCACCGAGGCCCTTGATGTTACTCTGCCGGGCCGACCCGTCAAGTTAGGTCGGCTGCATCTCACCACTCTAACCTTGCGGGAGATGTACGCCATCTTCGGACAGATGGGCTTCCTGGTGGAGGAGTGGCCGGAGGTGGAGACAGACTACCTGAACTTCGAGCTGCTGAACATGCCGCCTCATCATCCGGCCAGGGACATGTGGGACACGTTCTACGTGAATCCCGAGGTGGTGCTACGTACCCATACCTCGCCCGGCCAGATACGCAGCATGAGAAAGCACTGCCCGGATCCACTCCGTGTGATACTGCCTGGGAAGTGCTACCGATACGAAGCGGTCACCGCTCGCTCGGAGTCCATGTTCTACCAGGTGGAGGGCCTGGCGGTCGGCAAGAGCATCACTCTGGCTGATCTCAAGGGGACGATGGTGGATTTCGCCAGGCAGATGTTCGGCTCAGACAGGCAGGTCCGTTTCCGCTGTAGCTACTTCCCGTTCACCGAGCCCAGCGTGGAGGTGGACATGGACTGTATCATCTGCGGGGGCGAAGGCTGCCGAGTGTGCAAGTACACGGGCTGGGTGGAGATCTGCGGGGCCGGCATGGTCCATCCTCAGGTGCTGAGGAATGGGGGATACGATCCCGATGTCTACAGCGGGTTCGCCTTCGGCATGGGGCCAGAGCGCGTCGCTATGATCAAGTATGACATCGACGACATTCGATACTTCTACGGTAATGATCTCCGCTTCTCGAAGCAGTTTGGATAGACCAGAGGTGCTGACGCCCCGGCCTCGATGATGCAATTGCCCTGTGAGAGGAGACAGTCATGACTATTATGAGAATGCCGTTGAGTTGGCTGGGCGACTACGTTGACATAACCCTGCCGATTTCCGAGCTTGCTGAGAGGATGACTCTGGCGGGCCTCGAGGTAGCGGCCATCGAAGAGATAGGCTCGGAGTGGGACAGAGAGAAGCTCTTCGTGGGGAAGATTGTGGAGGTGCGGCCCCACCCCAATGCAGATCGGTTGACTATCGCGGTGGTGGAGTATGGGGCGGAGCAGCCCATGGCCGTGGTCACCGGTGCGCCCAATATCCGCGTCGGCGACAAGGGCCAGAGGGTGCCTTTCGCCACCACGGGTGCGCGACTGATCGACGGGCATGCCGAAGAACTGAGATACATGACCCTGAAGCCGACCAAGATCCGGGGTGTTCGCTCCGAGGGTATGGTGTGCTCCGAGAAGGAGCTGGGCATCTCCGACGCTCATGAGGGGATCATGATTCTGGAGGATGATGCACCCATCGGTGTGCCCTTGCAGGACTACATGGGCGACACAATTGTAGAGCTGGACCTCACTCCAAATCTGGCCCGTTGCTTCTCCATCGTCGGTGTGGCCCGGGAGGTGGCTGCTCTGACCCAGCAGGAGGTGAGACTTGGCGATTGGCCCCAGTTGGCCAAAAAGGCGGGAACTGCGTCTACGCCCTGGGTGGAACTGGAGATCGCCGATCCAGAGTTGTGTCCTCGCTACTCGGCCGCCCTTGTAAGGGATGTGCAGATAGGCCCTTCGCCTCCTTGGATGCAGCGGCGCCTGAGCTTGGCGGGGATGAGGCCCATCAACAACATCGTGGATATCACCAACTACGTGATGTTGGAGTGGGGCCAACCGCTGCACGCCTTCGACTACGATCTGCTACGCGACAGAGATGGCAAGACACCTCCGTCGGCTTTGCCAATCATCATTGTTCGGCGCGCTGGCCCGGGCGAGAGAATGGTGACCCTGGATGGAGTCATGCGGAGCTTGACCGAGGATACTCTGCTCATAACTGACGGCGGTGGGCCCGTCGCCATCGCGGGAGTCATGGGTGGGCTGGAGAGTGAGGTCACACACGGGACCACGAACATCCTCATCGAATCGGCCAATTTCAACTACATCAGCGTGCGCCGAACGTCGCAGGCATTGAAGCTCCCGAGCGAGGCCGCCTCGCGCTTTGGGCGTGGCGTGCCTCCTGAGCTGACGATGATCGCCGTGGAGCGCTCCGCGAGACTGATGGAGGAATTGGCTGGCGGCACTGTCGAGGAGGGTTACGCGGACGCTTATCCTGTCAAACCTGAGACCAAGGTTGTGGACTTGACTCCTCAAGAGGTGGAGCGGATCCTCGGCATCGCCTTGGAGACTGAGCAGATAGTGAATATCCTGGAATCTTTGGAGTTCGACTGCCAGGTGGAAGAGGAGGTCATTCATGCCATCGTGCCCCACTACCGCCTGGACGTTAGCATCCCTTCAGATCTCATTGAAGAGGTCGCTCGTGTCTATGGCTACGACAGGCTGCCCACCACGCTGATGAAAGACGAGTTGCCCCCACAGCAGCGTGATTACTCCCTGGAGGGGGAAGAGCGGATCAGAGACATCCTCGTCGGCTGCGGACTCACAGAGGCCATAACCTATTCGTTGAGCAATCTGGAAGCCTTTGCCAAGCTGGACCCGGGCGTGGAGGAGCCCAGCCCCGCAGATTACATTAGAATCTCGAACCCCCTCACCACGGAGCGAGAGTACATGCGCCGCACGCTGATGTCCAGTCTGCTGGAGACCGTGAGGGACAACCTGCGTTACACAGATCGGGTGACTCTCTTCGAGATCGGACGGGTCTACCTGCCGCAGCGGGGAAAGCAACTGCCCGACGAGCCTCGACGTCTGGGCATAGCGATGACGGGTCCTCGCACCCGACGTTCCTGGCTCATTGACCAGCCGGGCTACGAGGATTTCTACGATCTGAAGGGCGTGGTGGAGACGCTCCTCGATCGCCTAGGTTTGACCGAGAGGAGTTTCACTCCCGCGGAACACCCGACATTCCGTCCGGGAGGTTGCGCGACTTTGAAGGTGGCGGATGTGGAGATAGGGGTGTTCGGCGAAGTGGATCCCAAGGTACGGCAAAGCTTCGAGCTTCCGGCTCAGCCCGTTACCCTGCTGGAGTTGGACCTGGAGGAGCTTCTGTCACAGGTGGAGCCTGTCCGCTATCTCCAACCCGTCTCGCGCTTCCCTGCGATCAGCCAGGACATGTCGCTGATTGTGGATGAAGATGTGCCTGCGCAACAGGTGGAGGGTCTCATCTGGGTCGCGGGGGGAGAACTTCTGGAGGAGGTGACCCTGTTCGACGTCTATCGGGGCGAGCCGACACCTGCTGGCAAGAAGAGCCTGGCCTACTCGTTGACCTACCGGCATGCTGAGAGGACTCTCACCGACAGGGAGGTGGCGAAGGTCCATACCAGGATTGCTGGCCGATTGGAGAAGGAAATAGGAGCCAAGCTGCGGGAATAGGAGCCCTCTGCTGTGGCGGGCGTCCGATGCCGGGGTTCGTGTTGGGGCGATTTGAGGGCGCGAGCAGCGTCTTCAATCTCTGTTTCTCGACGGCCCGTACTGGGGGCTGAAGGGTGCTTGCGAGCGAGCGATACGGCGCGAACTCCGCCTACAGATCCAAGTCGTAGATGCGCCAGGTCTTGTAGAGACGAAGGCCCACAGCCTCGACCAACCTGACGATGTCCTCGTTGTCCTCCAGCATCATGGAGGTCTCGAGCCAATTGAACCCCAGGCGTAGGGCCGAAGTGAGGATCTCGTGGAACAGGACGGCATCGATGCCCATCCGCTTGAAGGCTGGGCGAATACCGAAGAACATGCCTCGCAGCCGCGGGATGCGGCGGCGCTGCAGCAGTACGCGCAGCATGCGCATGAGGTCGGTGTCAAGAGGCCAGCGCCAGCGAGGGCGCAAGGGCACGTATAGATCGGGCAGGCCCCCGACGACCGCCGCCGGCTCGCCCTTCACGTAGGCGAATCGAAGCAGATCTGGAACCAGCACCGGACGCAGGCTTTCAGCCAGCGAATGGGTTTCCTCATTGGTGAGGGGCAGAAATCCCCAGTTGTCACTCCAGGCCTCGTTGTAGATCTTCACCAGGAGCTGAATCTCTTGGTCTAGGTTCTTCAGATTGGCTTTGCGAGTCGTGATGCCGTATCGAGTGCGAACGTGATTCTCCACACGAGCCAGGCGCTCCGCAACCTCTGATCTGAGCTGGTTCCCCACGTGGGCGTGATAGTCTTTGGCTTTGTGGAATCCATACCGCTCGAGCAACTGGTTGTAGTAGGGTGGGTTATGGGTCAGTTCGACGGTGGGCGGGTGCTGGAAGCCGTAGATGAGAACTCCCTGCCGCTCATGAGTCGCATTGGAATACTCTCCTGGCCCCCGCAACATCTTCATTCCTCGCCTTTTGACCCACTTGCGAGCGGCGTCCAGGAGGGCGCTAGCGACCTCATAATCCTCCACGGTGTCGAAGAAGCCAAAGAAACCGATCTGTGTGCGATGATAATCGTTGAAGCGGCGGTTGATAGCTGCGGAGACGCGCCCCAACAGATCGCGGTCTCGCCTGGCAAGGAAGTGCGTCACCTCTGCATGTCGGTGATACGGGTGTCGAGGTGTGAGCAACCCTGGTAGTCCCAGCAGTCTGCTGCCCAGGTAGTCGGCACGGAGTGGAGGCGTCCAGTTGGGATCGTCCCTATGGAGGCGCCAGGGCACTTCCACGAAGTCGCGGAGGCGGACATCGCCTAGGGGAATCTCCTCGATGAGAAGCTGGGTCATCGTCAACACCTCTCTGCGTTGGTAGATGCAGGCTGAGTCAACTTGTAGAACACCTGAGTAGACCGATGGATGCGGCTTGGGGACCGCCCGTCTACGTAGACCCAGCTCACCCGTCGTTCGCGGAGCGGCTGACCGCGACTCTCACCAGCTCTGGATAGATCAGCCCCGAGCCGGTGTTGAGAAGCAGTATCGATTCGGAGGCCGAGACCGTACCAGAGGCCAAGAGTCGCCTGAGTCCAGCCAGGGTGGCCGCGCCCTCCGGGCAGGCGAGGATGCCCTCCTCGCGTGCCATTTCTCCAATGGCGGCCAGGATTTCTTCATCGGTCACACTGAGCGCAGCCCCGCCGCTTTCGCGGAGCACCTTCAAGATGAGGTAGTCCGCGAAGGGAGCTGGTACGTTGAGCCCGGGCGCGATGGTCTGCGCATCAGGCCATGGTTCAGCGTGGGTCACACCTTCCTCGAAGGCCTTCACGATGGGCGCGCATCCCGTCGATTGGACGGCGACCATGCGTGGTCGCTCATTCCCGATCCATCCCAGGCGACCCAATTCATCGAAGGCCTTCCACATGCCAATCAGGCCGGTGCCCCCTCCCGTGGGGTAAATGATGACCTCCGGCAGGCGCCAGGAGAACTGCTCCGCGATCTCGAGTCCCATGGTCTTCTTACCTTCGACCCGGTAGGGCTCCTTGAGGGTGGAGACGTCGAACCAGCCACGCTCCCGTCCCATCCTTTCGGCCTCTCTGCCCGCTGCGTCAATCAGACCGTCGACGAGAATGAGGTGAGCTCCGTGGGTCTGACACTGCAGCTTGTTCATTTCGGGAGCGGTGTCTGGCATGAAAACCCAAGTCTCGAGGCCCGCTTTGGCGCCGTAGGCAGCCAGGGCCGCCCCCGCATTACCAGCTGAGGGCATGGCCAGGATCTCAGCTCCCAACTCCTTGGCTCTGGAGACAGCGACGGACAGCCCGCGACACTTGAAGGTCCCGGTCGGGTTCAGCCCCTCCTCTTTGATGTAAAGGTGAGGGCAACCCAGCTTGGCGCCCAGCCGCTTCGCCTTGAGAATGGGCGTCAGCCCCTCGCCCAGGCTCACCGCTCCTGTGGCCACAGGCAGGAGTTCCTTGTATCGCCAGAGGGTTGTCTCTCGAGAACGCAGGTCTTCCTTGCGCAGAATCGTGGAGATACGCTCCAGGTCGTAGGATGCGAAGGGGACCTTGCCACACGTGGGGCAGACGTTGATCAGTTCCTCTGCAGAG
>CAYGAW010000158.1:0-18633 GCA_964347945.1 uncultured Anaerolineales bacterium | reverse complement strand
CGTCGACCAATGTTATGGCGTTGTACGGGCAAGCGAGAACGCACTCGCCACAACCCGAGCAGCGCTCAATGTTCACCTCGGCGATGGAAGGTTCCAAGGCCACCTTGCCCCTGTCCATCATGGCGAGTGCCGCCACCGCCGCCGCCCCGGCCTGTGCTACGGTGTCCGGTATGTCCTTGGGGCCCTGGCAGGCGCCTGCGATGAAGATGCCATCGGACGCGGTCTCCACTGGCGCCAGCTTGGGGTGCTTTTCCAGGAAGAAACCATCAGCGCTGCGACTGAGGCCAAACAGATGAGCCACTTCCACCGCATCATGACGCGGTTCGATGCCCGTGCTGAGAATAACCATATCCACCGGAATGCGACGCAGTTCGCCCAGCAAGGTGTCCTCGCACTTGACGATTAGTTTCCCTTCCTCTTCGGGCGTCTCGATCACATCGGTGACCTCTGCACCCTTGCCGCGGATGAAGATCACCCCCTCCTTCAGCAGCCGTTTGTAGAACTCCTCATACCCTTTGCCGAAGGTTCTCATGTCGATGTACAACTCGTAGACCTTCGCACCCGTGGCCTCCTTGACCAGATGAGCGAACTTCAGAGACCACATGCAACAGACTCGGGAGCAGTAGACGTTGTACTTCTCATCTCGGCTGCCGATACAGTGCAGAATCGCTACACTCTCTGGTTCCCGACCATCCCTCAGGAGCACCTTCCCGCCAGTGGGCCCACTGGAGTTGATCATGCGCTCGAACTCCAAGCTGGTCACAACATTGTCCAGTCTGCTGTAGCCATACTCGGGGGCACGGATGGGATCGAAGACGTCGAACCCGGTGGTCACGATGATGGTCCCCACATCGAGTTCGACGATCTGATCCTCCTGCTCGAAGTCAACAGCACCCCTCGGACACAATTTCTGACAGGCGCCGCACTTGCCCCTCTGGAACCAGATGCAGTTCTCGGTGTCGACAACAGGCACCCTGGGCACGGCCTGAGCAAAGGGCATGTAGATCGCCTTGCGGTTGCCGATCCCAGCGTCGAACTCGCTGGGGATATTCTTGGCCGGGCACTTCTCCTGGCAAAGACCACACCCCGTGCACAGGTCTTCGTTCACGTAGCGGGCTTTCCTGCGAACCTTCACTTTGAAATTACCAACGTAGCCCGCAACGTATTCCACCTCGCTATGGCTGAGGATTTCGATGTTTTCGTGCTGTCCCACGGACACCATCTTCGGTGTGAGTATTCAAGCCGAACAGTCCAGGGTGGGAAAGGTCTTGTGGAGCTGGGCCATGTAGCCACCAATGCTGGGCTCCTTCTCCACAAGGTAAACCTGCTTGCCCGCATCGGCGATGCGCAGAGCGGCTTCAATGCCGGCGATGCCTCCACCCACGATCAATACGGCGGGCTGTACAGGAACCTCCTTGACCTGGAGGGCCTGGTGGTAGGCGGACCGGTACACGGCAGCCGCCACTGCCCGTTTGGCCCTCTCGGTTGCCTCGTCCGGATCCTCGGTGACCCAGGAAACCTGCTCGCGTATGTTGGCCATCTGGAAGAAGAAAGGATTCAGCCCCGCGTCCTCACAAGCTCGGCGAAAGGTGTTCTCGTGCATGAGAGGGGAACACGAGGCCACCACCACCCTATTCAGTTCCAACTCCTTGATGTCCTCCTTGACCAATTCCTGTCCGGGATCGGAGCACATGTATGCGTAGTCCCTCGCGACCACCACGCGGGGCAGTCCGGCGGCGTACTCGGCCACCGCCTCGACGTCGACCTTGCCGGCGATATTGGTCCCGCACTGGCAGACGTAAACTCCTATCTTATCCACCTCAAGTACCCTCCGATGTGCTCGCTCCAAGAAGCTCCTTGCAGCGGGTCATGTTGTGTAGGGGGCGAGAAGGTCCTTAGCAGAGACCAGCTCCATCCCCAGACCCAGTTCCTCCCTGCCCAATCCCATACTGACGCCCAGTAATTGCGTGAAGAATAGAACGGGGATTGAGAACTCGGTTCCATATCGAGCGTTCACCTGTCCCTGATACGCCTCCACGTTGAGGTGACAGAGGGGACAGGCTGTGGCCAAACAGCTGGCCCCTCTCCGCACGGCATCGGCCAGGAGGTCGCGCACAAGCTTCAACGCTACATCCTTCTGATCACTCATCATCAGGATGCCGCCACAACAGGCCGCTTTCAAAGGGTAGTCTACCACATCCGCTCCTACCCAAGACAACAGATTGTCCAAAGCTGTGGGAAACTCCATGTCGTCGATCCCACCAGGTCGGCTATACGCGCAACCGAGGTAAGGCGCTACCCTCAGTCCTTCCAAAGGGCGAGTGACCTTCTCGCCGATGGCCTCTTCGCCCACATCATTGACCAGCACCTCGAGGAAGTGACGCACCGCAACGGACCCGCCGTACTCGAGATCAATCACGGCCAAAGCCTCCCCCACCTTCTCCCGCAAGGCGGCGTCCTCGCTCAGCCGATGATTCGTCTTGTCCATGATGCCGAAGCACCCATTGCAAATGGTCACCAGCTCGGCACCCGGGTTTTGCTTCTCGGCCAAGGCCAGGTTACGAGCGTTCAGGGCGAAAGTGGAGACATCTCGAAGCGAATACGAGGGGCTGGTTCCACAGCAATTCCAGTCATGCAACTCCACGAATTCCACCCCCAGAGCCCCAGCCACGGCTCGAGCTGAGAGATCATAGGCTCGGGTACTCACCTCTTGGGAACAACCTGGATAGTAGGTGTAACTCGTCATGCTCCCTCTCTCCCCTCGATGTGGTTGAGCATCCTAGCCACATCCCCGCGCCCCTCGATCCTATGCGGCAGCAGTGGGAAGCGCCTCCGCAACAACATCTTCAGACCAAACGGGGCCAGCTTGACCAACCCCAAGGGATTGAGAGTGCTCAAGAAATAGCGAATCACCAGTTCCGTCTCCGCACTGCGTCCATATCGGTCCACAGTGCTGACGAACGCCCGGTAGAGGGCCGGTTTCCCAGAGGGATAGAGGTTTCGCTCCACGGCCATCCGCTTTAGATGGTACATGAAATCGGTAAACTGGATTCCTGCGGGGCAGCGGACTGTGCAGTAATAGCAAGAGGCGCACAGCCACGGGGTGTTGCTCCGCAATACCCTCTCAAGCTGACCGGCTCGTAGCGCAGAAATGATCTGGCGCGGGGTGTAGTCCATGGCGTAGGCGGTCGGACAGGAAGCCGAGCAGGTGCCACACTGGATGCACTTGAGCAACTCCTCCCGGTTCATAATCATCTCTTCGTCGACTGCCAAATCAGCCTGTTCAACAGCAATATCCGAAACATCGGTGGACATGACCGCCTACGCTCCTTTCTCCTGCTCCCTAGGTTGGGTGAGCAGTGCCTCGACCCATTCGCCAGGAACGAGCTCCACGGCCTCCAGGCCGTGGACGCGCCTCATCTCGTTCACCCCGTCGTCGATCACCAGAGCATATCCAGATCGCAGGACATTCGCCATATTGCCCCGGTATCCTGCTGGAGGCTCTTCCTCCCTCCTCTTCTCCATCATGATGGCGTGGATGTCTACGTCCTGCGGACATACCTCCTGACACCGCAAGCAAGAAGAACACAGCCAACTGGAATAGTCACTATTTCCACACAGAAAGGAAGTGATGGACTGGGCGCCCAATCTCTCGACGATGCACACCTCGCGACACAATCCACACTGCGTGCAATCCTCCAATAGAGCCTTCAGGCCTCCAACACTCACGCAGAACTCCTTAGAAGCCTCTCTGCCGTCGCCGGTCCGATGCCCAGTTCATCTGGATCGATGTCCATGGCCAGCCCCACGAGTTGCGGCAGTGTCAGCATGGGAATCCTCGATTCCCGATCATCTGCCATCATCAAACCGCGAAACCGCTCCAGCAATAATTGACAGTTGCCGCAAGCTCCCACCAGCACGTCTGCCACGGAAGCCGAGTCCAGCTTGCGCCGGCCGGCCTCGAGACCCAACTTCTCATCAGCCAAGTAGAGAGTCGACCCACAGCAGTCATACTCCGCCTCGTAGGGTACGACCTCCGCACCGGTTAGCTCCACGATGCGGCGCATGGCCTGCGGTTGGGGAGAGTCATCGAAGCCAGATACCTCGTGAGGTCGGAAAGCCTGGCAAGGATGAGTCACCGCAACCTTCAGGGACAGTCTTTTCGTGACTTTTCCTCTCAAGATCTCGAGATGATGACAGACTATCTCAACTATGTGTTGTACTAGCGTCTGACCCTCGATGTGCAATCCAAGCTCGTGGAGCCTTTCGTTCACCTCAAGGCGGAGAAGGGGATCGCTCAGGGCTCTGTCAGCGCGCAGCAGAGTATTGGTGCAGTTCCCACAGAGCGTCAATATGTCCAACTCCATCCGCTGAGCGAGGCTCAGGTTGTACGCTGCCAGATAGAGCCATCGATCTGTGAAGGATTCCAAAGGAGCGCCGCAGCAGGCAGCACGACGCATATTCTCCAGCGAGATGTCCAACTCCCTTAGCACTCTCCTGGCGGCCTTCTCGTACTGAGGCATGCGCTGGAGCACCAGACACCCCGGGAAGAACGCCTTCTTCAATGGTCAACCAACCACAACTCTCGCGAAATCGGCTGGCTCGACCCCTGGAGATTCTACGCCGTGCTCCTCGTAGAACTGGATGATCGTGTCCTCGACTTCAGCTCCTTTCTTGCCGACGAGCGCCTCCGACAGTTCAGTCACCTTGTCGGCGGGGTAGAAGAAGAAGTCACCCGAGAGTGACAGGGAGGTGATAACTCCGTCGGTGATCTCCACATCGCCGCGGATGAGGCCCCCTGGCGCCTTGTGAACGAGGTGTCTTAAATCCACGCCAGCCGCGATCTTCACCGTCCGTCCTTCCGTCCGCCTCCCCATCTTATACAGCCACTCGTCGACAAAGAACTCTGACTCCAACCTCGAAACTTCACTCCGCAACTCCTCGTCCACGTCTGCTCGCGGCAAAGGCCCCAGGAGCTTCTCGAAGTTTCGCGCCAGGCTGGCCGCCAGTGTTTCCCGCGGTGGCACCTCGCCCAATTCCCGCTTAATGGTGGTGAGGTTCTCCTGCATGCTCTTGTAGACCTTGTCCCGGAACTTCTCGTCGGGAACCCTCAGCACCCGGGTCATCATCTCGTAGTTGAAGTCGAGTATCAAGTTGCCCACGAGGACCAGATAGTCACCGATTTCTGCCGCGCCGTTACCGGATATCTTGCGCTTCTCGGTAATGATGTCGTTGACCGGTTTGTATTCCGCAGCGATGCCTATCTCCCGATAGGTTTCGATAGGCGGCTCCAGGAACTTGCGATAGAAGGAGGTCTTGTCGAACGGGGCCACGGGATTGTCCTTGCGTAAGATCAACTGATAGAATAGCTGATTCTCGTCCAGATAGACCCCACCTCCTCCCACCTCCCGGCGAAAGACAGGAATATCGTTTTCCCGGCAGAACTCGACATCCACTTCCTTCTCCACGTCCTGATGATAGCCAATGCAAACATAGGGAGAGGCAGGAGACAGTAGCACCAAGGCCTCCCGACTCAGACGGGGCAAGGCGTGGTAGATAAGCTGCGAGTCGGTCCACGGAACGCTTCCCAGATCATAGAGATGCACTAGCACCACCTCCAATCACGACTAATTCTGTCTAATTATACCACAATGAGCCGTGAGCCTCAACAGAACGGGTCACCGAAGCAGCACATCCAGCACCATGGCCAGAAAAAGGACGAAGAGATAAGGACTAGACAACTTGAACATAGTCCAGGCTCTCTCGCGCGATGGATTCAACGCCAGGACCACGTTGCTCACAGTCACAAACAAGCCAAAGACAGCCGCTACGGCCAGATAGAGAAGACCGAAACCGCCAGCAAAGTAGACGAACAAGGAAAAAAGGTACATCAGCACGACAGTAGCCATGGTACAACGGGTGGTCTTCTCCAAGGAGACGACGGCCGGCAGCATTGGGACGCTGACCTTCTCGTAGTCATCGGCGTAGACTATGGCCAGGTTCCAGATGTGATTCGGAATCCAGAGCACAACTATGGCCGCGATGAGGAGCGCGGTAAGGCTCACGCTGTTGGTGACCGCTGCCCACCCAATGAGCACGGGGATTCCACCGCTGAATCCACCCAGGACGATGTTGAGAGCGCTTCTCCGCTTGAGCAGCAGGCTGTACACCGCTACGTTGTCCACAAAACCGAGAAGGCCCCACAGAAAGGTCAAGGGGTTGATCGTCCAGGCGAGCGCCAGAGAAGAGATAGCGAGGACAAGACCCCAGTAGAGCGCCCTGCGCGCGGGATAGATTCTGCCGCTTGGTATGGGACGAAGCTTGGTCCTTTCCATCACCGCGTCCATATCCCGGTCGATGTAACAAGTGATGGTATTCGCACCCGCGCACCCCAAGGTGACGGCGACGACGGCAGTCAGCAAGAGCCAAGGGGCGATGTTCCATCCTCCGGCGGCGACGATCATCGTGGCCAGCGCCGTAAAGACCAGGAGAAAGACGGAAGAAGGCTTCGTGACCTCGACATAGGCCCATAGATGTTTCAATAGCGAAGAAGACCGCAGGCCCTCCTCGTGATGAACCTGCGTGTCTCCTTCACGCCCTACTTCGCAATCGCCCATTGCACGAGACTTGTTTTCGACCAGAGGCGGATCAATCTAGCATGACCCTGGCCACCAGCTCCACGATGTCCAACACCCGCATTCTGATCTTCTCTTGCCGGGCGGCGCTCATGAACGTCCGCTTACACTGCTGACAAGCAGACAGAAGAACCTGAGCCCCCGTGTCCTCTGCCTGACGAAGACGCCGTCTCGCCACGGCCTGGGTCAATTCCTCATTGCAGATCGCCACATCCCCGCCGCCGCCACAGCACAGAGCGTAGTGCCTGTTTTCCTGCATTTCCGAGAGGATAATGCCTGGAATGCTCCTTATCACCTGGCGAGGAGCCTCGTATATGCCACTGTTTCTCCCTAGGTCGCATGCGTCGTGATATGTTACTGTACGCGGAAACTCGCTCATTCTGAGACGGCCGTCAGTGATCAGTTGCTCCAGCAACTGGGTCAGATGCAGGACTTCCAACCCCAGCGGCTCTCCCATGATCCTCGGGTACTCGAGCAGCCAAGTGTGATAACAGGAAGGACAGCCAGCCACGATTCTGGCGGCCCCTTTCTCCCTTACAGCAGCTACATTATGCGCCACCAATTCCGTGACTGCATCTCCCATGCCGGCGATGATTAGAGGGTAACCGCAGCACCACTCGTCCCTCCCTAAAGTCGTGTAATCCAGCCCAGCCGTCTCCATCACCTCGACGGCAGCCTGGGGGATGCCGTACGTCTGAGGATAGAAGGAAGGCGTACAGCCCATGAAGTACACCGTCTCTGCCTTTTGCTTCCCCACAACGCCTTCCGGCACATACTCCAGATTCTCGCTCCAGATTAGGCGGTCCTCATTGTCGTCCCCTGAGATGTTATACGTAGTCGTGACCATCTGACGCAGGTAGTTGAAGGGCTCAGGATAGAGGCCGTCCCGCACCATCTCGCGACGCCCCGCAAGCCAAAGCGAGCGAGTGTCGATACCCACTGGGCACACCTCAGCACAGCGTGCGCAAAGGGTGCAGTCATACAGGCCCCTGGACAAGTCAGTCAGCGTGCCTTCACCAGGGGTCCTGGCCCCGAATAGCCGGGCCACAACACCAAACCGCCTACTCGCTATGAATCTCAACGCCTGAAGCTTCTCTCTGGGCCAGAGAACCCTGTCCTCAGCGTCAAGGCACGTAGAGCACCACTCTATACACAACCCACAGCGAGTGCACGCATCGAGTTCGACGAGTTGTCTTACTGTGAAGTCATCAAAGTCCATAAGGCGTCAGGGCTTCTCTTTCTGGATCTGGCTGACAGTGACTGCCAGCGGACTTACCACGACATGCAAGAACTTGCTGAAGGGAAGATAAGCGATGAGCGCACCTGCCAAGGCGGCGTGTGACCACCATAGACTAGCATAGGCGGACGCCCAGTCAAAGGGAAGCAAGACGAGGAATCGAGAAGTAAGATATCCCGCGAAGGAATAGATCGCTTGCTCGAACGGTACGCCGGTGACCAGCAAGCGTGCACCCTCTACCACGAATCCAACGACGAACACGCCACCCAGAATGGCTGTGAAGGCTACATCGGCCGAACTCGTGATCCGTCGCATCTCCGGGTCCAGCGCTCGCCGTGACAGAGCAAGGAGGGCACCAAGAATGATCAGGCACGCCAAGAAGTCGTACAGGAAAGCCACCGGTGGCGCGTTCTTGTCCACAAGCGTCCGCGTAAGAGATGCCGTGGGCCAGAACTGAGCCATCCCCCAGGTCAAGATTCCCAATAGGCACCGCGCCAAGAAAGGCCAGAGCATCAGACCATGTATGAACCAGCGACTCACTCGGTCTCGAAGGCTGCGGCGTAAGAGAATGCCATCCAAGACCAAGTGCTTCAGAAGTGTAAATACCCTCCGCGAGAAGATCAGTCGACACGCATCAGCAACAAGGTAGGACAGCTTCTCACCCCAGGAGAGCCCTGTCTTGCCACGCACGGTGCCCCTTAGCCAGACCGAGGCGGTGACCGCGAGCCCCAGACCGAACACCGAGAGCGCCGCCAGCGAGACCCAGTCTGTCCTGGCCGTGGGCCCAGCCCCCAACAGCCGCCCTCCAAGAAGCACCGGCGAGGCATCATGGCACGCGAAGCAGAGGAGACCCTTGGCAGGCAGAGCGCCATTGGGAGCTCCCACCCGATTGCCAGCGACATGGCAGCGATCGCAGGGGACGGGATTACTCAATCGATGTCCCGTCTTGTCCAGCGGCTGCCTCTGCACATCGAAGCGACCCAACTCTACCTGTCGAGTCTCAGAATCGCGCACTACGTGATCGATCTGGAAATGGCAAGCTGCACAGTCCACTGTCAGATGGGATTCGCCTGCAGCGATGTGCCGAGATAGGTTACGATGGCAATCAGAGCACGCCGACTCGGCTCGTTCCTCGTGAGGTGAACGAGCCACCGTGCTGTGGCACTGTGTGCAAGCCACGTGACCATGGCGAGTCCGTGCATAGTCCTCTTCCTCCACCTGGAGAGGAATCTCTTGCCCCAAGACTTCCTTGACGGTATCTGGCTCCCGGTGACAATCGAAGCAGAGTGCATTGGCAGCCTGCACGCCCGCGACCGCGTTCAGATTCGGCTGGCGATGGCAAGCCCAACACTGGCCTTCCTCGGGCTCCTGGGCGTGAGTGGGTATTGCCCACAAGAGAAGTGCCGCTAGCGCACCGATGACACACAGCGTACGTGGCCGGTTTCTCACTTGACCCGGGCCTCCTCCATCAGGCTAGGATCCTCCTTCATCGCCTCCCACTCC
Organism: uncultured Anaerolineales bacterium; assembly: GCA_964347945.1. Taxonomy (GTDB): domain Bacteria; phylum Chloroflexota; class Anaerolineae; order UBA7937; family B3-Chlor; genus CAYGAW01. Next base: position 9,258 of record CAYGAW010000158.1, on the reverse strand, counting down.
AGCGCATGTTCCCTCTGCAGTTCCTCTTCACTGACCATCCCAGTGAAGATGGACTTGTCAATGGGAAACTTCTCGACCCGGAGGTGAGTATTGAACATGTGGACCACAAGAATGAACCCAACCGCTAGCACTGCCTCGTCGCTGTGCATGATATGGGCGATGTTGATGACAATGCCGGGCAGGAACCTCGTAGCCACGTCGGGGAACCAGAGCACGAGGCCCGACAATCCAATGATCAGCACTCCCCAGAACACCGCCCAATAGTCGAACTTCTCCCAATAGGTGAACCTGTCGAACTTGGGTCGCGATCCCCTGCCGATGAAGTACGAAAAATGCCGCCACAGGTCGATGAGATCCTGAGGCCGAGGAATCATGGACGAACCCCCAAGGATAGGCCCTTGCCGGCGCACGACATAGTAAACAATAAAGACAAAGTGCAATAGACAGTAGGAAGCAATGACGATGGCGCATACGCGGTGAAGCCAGGCAGAGCCTGGCACTCCCCCCATCAGTTGCATGGCCAACCTGGCGCCCGGTGCAGTTCTGAATTTGAGAGCCATGCCTGAGACGGTTGAACCAGCGAAGCTGATCATGACCAGCAAGTGGATGAAACGGTGGAACAGGTTGAACCGCCAGTACTCCGTCCTAGGCACCGACATCGTCATCGCCTCCGCAGTTTCTCGTGAAGCCGGCGCAGTAGCCAGAGGAAGGTGTGGCCATAGAAGAAGGCCAGAACGCTGATCGTCAACAGGAGGAAGAAAAGCTGGACGAAGAACAGCAGGACCGATTCGCGGGAGTGGGCAGCGCCGGGCTCAGGGGCTATAGTCTCGTCTGCATGGATGAGGAAGCCAGCCATGTTCTCCGTAGCGTTGGGGTGGCACCTTCGGCAGGCGCCGAGGGCTTCCTGAGGCTGGTCCAATGCCAACACTGTGTGAGAACCGTGACAATTGGCGCAGGAGGCTGAATCCTCGTAGTCCAGGTCTACCGCCGTCTTTCCGTGGTAGTTCGCCAGATAGGTTTCCAACTCGCCAGGGTGACACTGTCCGCAGATTTGGACCTGGGCATCAATGATTTCAAGACGAGACAGACCGCCTTGGCGGTAGTGAGGGTCGTGACAATGTCCGCAGGTGGGAGCTGGGAATTCGCTCTCGGATTCCCTCTCCCCCCTCAGAAGCTCGGCGTGCACGCCCTGTTCGTAGTACTCATGCTCCTGAGGATGGCAACTGGCGCACGCCTCATAGTCGAAGTGTTCTGTGGCATTTACGTTGAGGTCATCAGGGTTGGGATGCTCGTCGGGGAAATCCTCAGGTAGTATGTCAAGATGGCACTCCGAGCAGTCCACACCGCCATGGACGCTCGCGTTGAAACGCTGTACGTCGATATACCAGGAGCCTGGCTCTAGTTCAGCGGTGGGTCGCCCCACGATGCGCTGTCCACACCCTGCAGACAGGAACATGCCAGCCACAATGAGAACGGTCGCCGCCTTTGCTGTACAACAGAATCCCGGCCTAGTGAACAATCTCACGCGTCTCGCTTCTCTGCCAGACGGCAGACTATGCTGGGTTTGCTCAGCCCACAAGGGACGACATCAGCACTCCTACGAACGTGTTTGCACGCACTACGCAGGGTGGACATAGGAGCCCTCAGGAGCAAACGTGGGAAGCTCTCGTCTGCCTCCTATGGTGGTGCGCCTCTGAGGTACAGGGGAAAAAGGATCGAACTTCGTCCTGCGCCTACTCAAGAATGTCCTTGTACTTCTCTATCTCCGACTCTATGAAGGACTGAAACTCGGAGTCGGAGGCCTTGAAGAGGTTGTCTAGCTCACCCAAGTCGGAAGCCTCGATCTTGGCCAGCCAGCCTTCACCGAACGGATCCTCGTTGATGGGTGCCACGTCCCACTCTAGCTCCTCATTGGTCTCGGCGATAGTGCCGCTAGCCATGGCAGCGATACGGCCAACCCACTTTCCCGATTCCATCGACATGAAGGTCTTCCCTTGCTCCACTGTGCGCCCCGTCCGTGGGACCTCCACGTAGACGATCTCCTTCGATATCTTCTGGGCGAACTCGGTGACCCCCTGTGTGACCATGTTCCCTTCCACCGAGGCCCAGCCGTGACTCTTATCGTAGTACAGCTCGTCCGGGAAGTTGTATCCGCCGATCTCCATCCCTTCGCACCTCCCCTCTGACTCTAGTCGTGCATTCTAGCACGGATACACCAAATCATCAACCACACAAATCCCGCTAGACACAATCATAGCACCGCAGGGTAGAATTTGGGTCAAAATCAGGTCAAAATCAGGTCATAGTCAGGTCGCAGGAGCCGCTCGCCAGGTTACCGCAGAGCTAGTCCCTTCGTCTGATCTCAAATTGATCGAAATCCCTGACCACAATAGTGGCAGGGAATATACCGTCAGCCTCTTCCAGCACTTCCGTTGCCGAATAGCGCCGCGAGATGTGGTTGAGATAGAGCGTCCGCACCCCCGACTCTCGTGCAAGGGTAGCTGCTTGCGCCACCGTTATATGGCCAAACTGCTGCGCGAGTTCGGCCTCCGCGGAAAGGTACGTGGCCTCGATCACCAATGCATCGGCCGCTGTTGCCACGGCAACCAGATCATCGACCTGGGCCGCATCGCCGACATAAACCAGCTTGGCCCCTGGCCGCTGTGCTCCCAGCACCTGCTCGGGGCGAACAACCGTGCCGTCAGCCAGCGTGATGGGCTCTCCTTCGACCAATCGCCTTCGCTCCTGACCCGCGGGCACCCCCAACTTTTCCGCTTCGTCCACCAAGAAAGGGCGCTTGCCCCTCTCCTCGAAAGTGAAGCCGAAGCAGCCTGGTCCGCGATGAGCGACCGGGAAGGCGGAGAGCACGAAATCCCGATCCTCGAGCACCACCCCTGGCGACAGCTCGATGAACTCCAGTTCCAGGGGAGGCTTGGCCCCTCGCAAGACAACCCCGTAGATCAGATCTTCAACCCTGTCCAAAGCCCATCGCCCACCATAGATCTCCAAGGCCTCCACGGTCTCCCAGCGGCTGAAAGTGGAAATCAGCCCTCCCAGTCCCAGGATGTGATCCAAGTGACCATGGGTGAGAAGAATGCGCCTCAACCTCCTGAAGCCCAGACCACTCTTCAACAACTGCCGCTGGGTGCCCTCGCCACAGTCAATGAGAAAGCGGTAGTGCTTGTAGAGCACCATGGTGGCGGTTAGATTTCGCCCGACAGAGGGGGCTGAGGCCGAGGTGCCCAGGAAGATGATTTCAAACACCGCTCCCATCCCTGATGGTCACGCTTCCCGGCGCTCCTTCCCGGCCCTCAACAACAAACCTTCTGTCTAAGAACTGCTCCACAACCCAGGCATTGGTCAAGAGGTGCTGCGTGATACGGCAGGTGGTGAAGGTCGAGTCACCCTGTGCCAATGCCAGGGGGAGGATGAGCTGATCCGCCAAGTGCTGATCGAGGGCCGCTCCGGTACTGTAGTATTCCAAGAATTCAGCACAGGCTTCCTCCGCCACCTTCTCCGCTGGCTTGCCCTTCCTGCCCAAGGAGGTGAAACCTGCCCTCACGTTCTCGAACTCGGCGAGCAGGAAGAGGGCCGTTCCCCGACCCTTCGACGGGGCATCAACGATTTCGATTCGAGGATCGAAACCTTCACGTCTGAGCACGCTCTCCGCTTGGCGTTTCTGTCTGCCGGCGATATGCTCCGGCAGGTTGGAGACAGCTGATATGCCAGAGAGACCTCTCAGCTCTCCACGCTCGTTCAACTCCAAGCCCGGTATCTGGGTCGCCGCACGAGCCAACCCGGTGATTTGAGCTGCTATCACGCCTCCCCCGATGGGGTACCATCCCCATTCCTCAATCGCCACATCCGCCTCTATCCCCACCCGGGCCAAGGTAGGCAGGTAGACCATTTGCAGGTAGTGAAACGGCGGGCTCCAGGCAACGTGCGTGCCTCCTCTGAGGAAGACTCGGGAATTGCCGTCCGCCATGACCAGAGGCAGGAGCAGAGCCTGAAAAACCAGGCTTGTAGAACCCGCACTGCCGCCCTTCCGGGCCTCGGCCACGTCCCAAGAATAGCCACCGCTCTGAGGGGAAGAGCGAGGTGTGAAGGTCAAGGCACGCGACCCCAGCTCTGCACCTCGCAGTTTGGCGCGACATACCTTGGCTATGGCCCGCACGCCAGTCAGATGCTGAGCCTGCAAACCAGGGTTGGGACGCTTGACACGGATGTTCTCGATGCGTGTCGGTTCACTTAGTACGGCCGAGAGAGACAGGGCACCGCGTACTACCGCCCCACCTCCCTCACCATGAGAGCCGTCTATGACCACCATCGATGCAGTTCGCCCTCCTCGGCCTACAGCGGGCCGGCCGTCGTGCTAACCCTCGCAAAGGAACCCACTTCCAACCTCGCGTGATACCATCTGCAGGCACGGCTCAGCCATGCAGCAGCGTTCCTTCCTGAACGGCATCGTCGATCAGAGCACTCTTGATCAATCCTTTTTGTTCGCCCGAGATGAACCGCACAGTCACGCCCGGTTGAGCCTCGACCAGCTGGCACATCGTCCGCACCTTGGCGAGCATGCCACCTGTGACATCAATGCCGTGGGAGCCTGTTAGCATCCTCTCCACTTCGCCAAAGTCGGACGCAGAGATTTCCCTCAGAAGGCGGGCTTCCGAGTCCTTCAAAGGGTCTCGCGTGAACACCCCTTCCACTTCACCGGCCAGGATTACCCTTCGCGGATTGAGATGCGGGCTGAGATAGGCGAAGATCTGTTCCGTGGAGATGATAGCAGTGCCCCGCACTCTGTCGAAGGATACGTCGCCGTACACCACTGGGACTAGCCGCCTCCTCAGGGCTTCCTTGAGCGGGGCGACCTCCAGATGCACCAACTGCCCGTTATGGCAGAGAGCAGAAGCAGAGGGCTGTGACGAGAAGACCGGTATTCCCTGGGCAAGGAGTAGGTCGGCCACAAGTTGGTTCAGCCGAGCGGCCACGACCGCCGTTTCCGCATACCCCCACCAATCATCGGCCTCGAGCAACCCCTCCTGAACACCGTACTTCCTCGCAGGGTCGTGCCCGAAGGATCCGCTGCCATGGCCCAAGAGCAGCCTCAGATCCTGTACGACGTCCAGAGCCTCCCTTATCTCCAGAGCCGCCCGGCGAATGACTCCTTCCCTGGCCGTCTGGGGAGACTCCTTGTCAGTGATTAAGGAGCCCCCTAGTTTGAGGAATACCAGCTCCCTCAATTCCCTGCCGCCTTACGGTCAGTGACCAGCGTGCGCGGAGAGCACCTTCGTGGCCAACAGCACCACCACCCTGTCAGAAGCCCGGGTGCGATACTTGGCTCCCTTGGGCACTACCGTCATCTCTGCCCTATCCAGAGTCACAGTGCCTAGCTCAGTCTCCAAAGTCAGGCCATCATTCTGCACCAACAAGAGTTCACTACCCCCACTGCACACACGTTCCTCGCCCTCACCCTCGTATCGGACGACGGCCAAGGACAACTCGTCCACGTTCATCAACTCGCGAGGCGCCGACAGCTCTGTCAATTGCACCGCCTCCGCCCCGATGTTCACGGGCTGGACTTGACCCCCGCCCTCAAGCGCAAACAACCTTCGCTGGCCGTTCTGCCTGTTGGCGAAGAACTTCCGTTCGAACACCAAGGCAATTGTTCGAGACACGGAACCGCAACGGTGAGTCACCGCCTTGGGTATCACCGCCATCTCTCCGCTTCGCAACATCGTATTACCCCACTCGCTCTCGAGGGTCAATTCTCCATCGACAACCAAGAAGAGTTGCTCCTGATCTATGTGCTTGTGCCAAGCTACCATACCCTCACTGGCAAACAGGCGCGCCACGAAATCATCGATGTCGGCAAGATCAACGACCAAGAAAGGCTGGGTAAGAGCCTTAGCCTCCTCGAACACGTTGATCTTCGCGATAGGCATATTCGCTCCTAGCATTCCCGCCCGCTTGAGCGATCACATCATCTTGGTCTTCATGACGCGGTGAACGATTCCAGAGATGTCGCGAAATCCTTGCTTGCCTCAACCGCGGTGTCGATCAGACCTTGAGCTCCCTCAGCCCGTAAGGCACGCTTGACGGGCTCGCGGGTTTCGGAAGTCACCAACGCAATCATGTTCCCTCCTCGGCCGGCACCGGACAGCTTTGCTCCCAGCGCGCCGTGGCGCTTGGCCGCATGCACAAGATCATCCAGTCGAGACGAGGAAACACCCATTTCCTGAAGCAGGCGATGGTTCTCGTCTAGGAGCCGTCCCACGTGCCTCAACTCTCCCCTCTCAATGGCCCGACGCACTTCCACGACTATGTCGCCCACGGCGTCGAACAGATCGTCATATCTCTCCCTGGCTTCCTCCCGTGCTCGACGCACTGCTCCGACCACCTCCCTCGTGGGGCTCTCCACTCCCGTATCCGCGATGATCAATAGCAGGCTCCTTCCTACTCGCACGGTCTCGGGACTCTCGCCACGCACGAAATGCACCGGTCGCTCGCAGGCGATCACCGTGTTGTCTATGCCGCTGGGCGTGCCGTGATGTAGCTTCTCCGTTTCATACACCAGCTGGGAGATCTCTCCAGCAGTGAGTTCCCTGGAGAAATGCCGGGCTATCGCCCTGGTCATCGCAGTGGACACCGCAGCGCCGCTACCTAGGCCTCGAGCCATGGGAATGCTGGATTCCACGAAGACCGTCAGGTCGTGGTCTGTGGTTAAGCCGAGGTATGCAAGAACGTTCGCCACCGTAGCCTGCAGAGGCCCTACCGTAGCATCGCGCTCCTGACGGGCGAGGGAGAAGACGCGCCCCAGGTCCTTGGCTACGACGACGATTCCCTGCCCCGGCTCCCCTTTTTCGACCTTCACCTGGGCCTGTACCTGGGTCACGGGTACTGCTATGGCTGGGCGGCCGTAGACTACGGCGTGCTCCCCAACCAGAATGATCTTCCCCGGTGCGTAGGCTACCGTCATGCAATCTCGTGCCCCAGGCCGTCCAAGCTAGTATATCATAGGAAACGAAGCGCGTACAAGAGACGAAGGTAGCAGAACTGGATAGCAGATGGTATAATGCGAACCGGGAGGTCTACTTCGTGGGAGAGCCAACGTTCCCCATCGGGGGGTCGAATACGCTGGTCAGTCTCGTCATCCTCGTGATCAGCCTCTTGATGGTAGCCTTCTTCTCCAGTTCCGAGGCGTCACTGATCTCCGTCAACAAGATCCGGATTCGCAGCTTGGCAGAACAGGGTAACCGAGCCGCTCAGGCGGCCAGGGACCTCTGGGAGAACCATGACAGGCTGTTTGCCACCATCCTTCTCACTGAGAACGCCTTCATCATCTTCGCCTCTTCCATGGGCACCACGTTGGCCCTGCTGATATTCGGAGAGAGAGGCTTACTCGTGGCGAGCCTATTCATGACCGTGCTCATCGTGCTCTTTGGCGAGATAACTCCGAAAACCTTCGCCGCTCGCAACGCAGAACGGATGTCCCTCCTCGTGGCCAGACCTATCGCCCTAATCGTTAAGGTGCTGACCCCGCTCATCTACGTCTTCACCCTCGTATCCAACTTCCTCATCGGCCTGGTAAGCCGAGGAGAAGAGAGCGCCTACACCTTCGTAACAGCCGAGGAGATACTCCTGCTGGCCACCATCGGTGAGGAACAAGGCACCGTGTTGGAGATGGAGCGGGACATGGTGCACAAGGTCTTCGAGTTCGGCCAGCGTCAGGTACGTGAGGTCATGATACCTCGTCCCGACATTGTGGGCGTCGAGGTGGGAACGACTCTGAACGACCTGCTGGGGACGTGCACCGACTCCAGCCACTCTCGTTTCCCCGTGTACAGGGATGACCTTGACAGCGTGATCGGTTTTGTGTCTATCAAGGATGTGTTGCTCGCCCTGGCCCAAGACCCCTCCGGCCGCCACTTGGTATTGGGCGATCTTGCCCGCCGAACCATCTTCGTTCCCGAGACCAAGCAAGTGGGCGAGCTCTTCCATGAGATGCGAACTCAACACATGCAGGTAGCCATCGTCATCGACGAGTATGGCGGCACGGCGGGCATGGTGACCCTGGCAGAGCTAGTGGAGGAGATCGTGGGGCGACTCACAGACGAGTGGGTGACGGAGCCGCTGCTCGTGCAGATTGATGAGCACACCATCCAGGTGAACGGCTTGATGCGCATCGATGAGGTGAATAGGGAATCGAGTGTCGACTTGCCCGAAGATGACGACTACGATACCGTCGCCGGCTTCATCCTCCATCAACTGCGGCGCATACCCAGGAAGGGAGAAGGACTCCACTACGGTGATCTCAACATCACCGTTCAAGAGATGAAAGGCCCCAGGATAGAGCAAGTACTGATCAAGACGAAGTGAGGCAATCTCCGCGAATCTCCTCCACCCTTCGTCGCATCCTCTCCCAGTGAGTCCCTCTCCAATAGACCTTGTCACACTGCGGGCACAGACTGAACTCTGCATGCCTGCGCAGAACGAACGGTGGCACCCGGTCTCTCACTTGATCTCTGACGGCTGGCTGGAGCACGACGTTGCAGCGCGCGCAGCGAGATGCGGAGCCATCCACCTCCAGATTCAGGTCGCGCAGCAATTGCCCCAGCTGCTCCTCGAATCTGTCGCTAGTGATGAACACGGACTTCAAGCCTCTGCGCCTGGTCAACTCTCGGTCGCGCGTCAAGAGGATGCGTCCTTCAGCTCGCCCTATGCGCATCAGTTCGTGGTCTTCAATATGCGCAAAGTAGACGGTATCATACCCCAGAATGCGCAGCCACTTTGCCAAGCGACCGAGCATGGCATCGGCAATGAACTTCATCTCACCCGCCAGGCTCTATTTGCGCAGTCGCCACCGGCCACGGTACGCTCTCTGCATCTCTTGCACAGTAACGAAGGCTTGGTCGTCCAACGCGCTCGTGGTGGCCATTACGGCGGGCACTTCTCGCCTCCGCACGACCGCTCTCACCATGTCAACTACGTTCTTCTGGCCAACTCCCAAGAACTCAGTGGCTCCGTAGCCATCCTCGCGTAACGCTTCTGCTATCTCCGTACCCTTGCCCATGGATATGATGCTCACTTCGGCCAGGCCAATGGCGAGCTTGTTCTCAATCGTCATCCCGACGATGGTGCCCGTGGCAAAGCCACCGGCATAGGCTACGACGTTCCACCAGTTGCCGATGTTGGTGACAACCTGGCTGATGGCCACGAGGAAGATGGTGACTTCGAAGAACCCTATCAGGCCAGCAA
>CAYGAW010000157.1:0-40554 GCA_964347945.1 uncultured Anaerolineales bacterium | reverse complement strand
GTTCACCGAGTTCTATCTCCTACAGTCAACCGGAAGAGCTAAGGTGTATCCGGCCGAGATTCCAGCGAACTGGCCGATCCCACTCATCGTTGGGGTCGTCAACCGCGAGCACGATGATGTGCAGTATCGGGTGGAAATGCAGGTAAGTGGCCAGGAGCCGGAACAGATAGCCGACATCCGTCTTGCCCAAGACGAGAAATGGGAAAAACGAGTCACCTTCTCCCTAGCGGAGCCAGGCGAGGACCAGAAAGTATCGTTCCATTTGTACAAGGAGCTGGAAGAAGAGCCGTATCGGTCCCTGCATCTGTGGATCGATGTCCTGCCCAGCGGAGCACCGATCCCCACCGAGACGCCCGCGCCGGCGGCACCTCCCACTCCAGACATCTCCCAGACGGCCGAAGTCTCACCAAGTCCAGCACCGGCGCCCCAGGCCACGCCGCCTCCATCCCCGAGTGCCAGCCCAACCGGAGGGCCGACCAGCACCCCTGTGGGGCGGACCGTCCACATCGTGCAGCCCGGCGAGACGCTTTCCTCTATCGCCAGACTGTATGGCGTCGCCTACGAAGCGATCATGTATGCCAACGGCCTGGAGGATCCCAACCTGATCGAAGTGGGTCAGGAATTGACCATTCCCCACCTTGATGAGATACTGCCCATCTTGACGCTCACCCCGGCGCAGGAGTGAGAGCGTCCCAAGCGTATCGCTCCTGGGGTTCCTGCACTCGGCTGGCCAATCCCACTCCACTGCATGACACTTCTTGCCCACACGAGGGGGATACCATATAATCTCAGGCGCGTCCCGGCACCAGTGCCAGGTGTGGCTGAGCAGGCTCACATCTTGTGCCGACAGCGACGCTGATAGATCGGGAAAGGAGTGGACACATACACCTGTGTCATGGTGTGAGCGGTACGACGCAGTAGTGGTGGGCGCGGGGCCGACCGGCTGCGTGGTGTCCCGCCGCGTAGCCGAGGCGGGATTCAGCGTGCTTCTGGTCGAGGAGCATGATGAAGTTGGACGACCCAACCACTGTGCGGGCTTGATAACCCCTCGTGCACTGAGCCTTGCCGAGCTCTATCCTGACGGCTTGGTCCAGAATGAGCTGTCTGGCGCCATCATTCGCTCGGTGTCAGGTCGAAAAATATCGATAGGCGGCGACAAAACCCACGCTGTGGCCATCAACCGACCCCAGCTTGACGCCAGACTAGCTGTGGAGGCACAGGAATCCGGCGCGGAACTGATCCTGGGCACCAGAGCGACCCGTTTCGAGCGAAACGGGTACGGCGTGCGTGTCCACCTCGACAATTCTCATCACGATCAGGTCGTCGAGGCTAGGTTGCTGATCGGCGCAGACGGAGCGAACTCTACGGTGGCTCGTTGGGCTCAGCTTCCCGGACCGAGCGAGGTTGTCAAGGCCGTCAATGCGGTCGCCCGTCTGCCGGATTGCGATACTGACTTTGTCGAGGTCTTCGTCGGCAGATCCATCGCGCCAGGCTGGTTCGGTTGGATCATACCACTGGGCAAGGATCATGCTCGCGTGGGCGTCGGTACCACTCGCGGCTCGCCAACGCGCTATCTCAAAGAGATCATGACCGCTTTTTCGTCTCGATTCCGAAAGACGGAGATCCTCAGCATAGCCGGGGGAGCCATTCCCCTTGGCCTGCCGCGACGCATCCACTCCGACCACACCATGCTGGTCGGAGACGCGGCCTGCCAGGTCAAGTATACTTCGGGCGGAGGTGTCTATACGGGCCTGCTGGCGGCACGCAACTGTGCAGATACAGCCGCGCGTGCACTGTCGGAGGACGATCTATCGGCGGAGTCGTTGGGCCGTTACCAGACGTCCTGGCTGGAGCAGATGGGCGAAGAGATGCGGTTGGGCATGCTGTTGAGGCGACTGTTCGTGAGGCTGGGAGATGACGACTTCGACAAAGTGCTGCACGTCCTGAGAAGTCAGACCTTGGGAGACATGATCTCCAGTTATGGCGATATTGACCATCCATCGCGCCTGGCGATGCGGCTCGTTTCGCTCCTTCCTGGTCTGAAGCCGCTCTCCTCCCTAGCCGCCTCCCTCGCAGGTCGTGATGAATTGGTGGGAGATGTCCTTGCTCTTCTCCGCGCGTCAAGATAGTCAGCGGCACCTCCTCGCGCGCTGGCTTCCTCTGTTGGAGAGGAGACAGCTCCGCTTCGCGATCGCCCTCGCTTATCTCGCGGTCATCGCTCTCGCCGAAGTCGTCCACACTTTCGTTGACCTTCGCCTGGGCCTCGTCCTGCACGGGGCACTACTGGTGGTGCTCCTTCTTCATGCCGCCCTCGCTTCAGAATACCCATATCACCGCCTTCTCCTCGCCCTTGCCCTCGCTCCCCTCATCAGGATGTCAAGCCTGGCGGTCCCGCTGCTGAGGTTCCCACAACTCTATTGGTACTTGATCATCAGCGTACCGCTCTTCATCGGCGCAGGCTTAACCGCCCGAGCGCTCGGCCTGTCCCGCGAGCAACTCGGCCTCACCATCAGGAAAGTGCCTCTGCAGCTCTTGGTGGCCCTTACGGGCATCACCTTCGGCATAGTGGAGTACAACGTCCTCAAGCTCGAACCGTTGATAGAGGAACCGACGTGGGAGAGCTTGATGGTAGGCGGCGCCATTCTGATGATCTGCACAGGCTTATCCGAGGAACTGATCTTCCGAGGTGTCATCCAGCGAGTCTCAGTGCAGGCGCTGGGGCGCTTCGGGTTGGTCTTCACAGCCATGCTATTCGCCACTCTCCACATCGGTTGGGGATCGCCGCTCGATGTCGTGTTCGTCTTTGGCGTCGCACTCTTGTTCGGATGGGTAACTGAATCCTCCTGGTCACTACTTGGGGTCACTCTTGCCCACGGCATCACCAACATCGTGCTGTTCCTGGTGATGCCCTTCTGGGCACAGTGACGCCGGACCCTCGGTTCGTGCTCTCAGTGAGGTGAGGCGACTCTCTTAGAGGCTTCAACGATGGCTCGCTGCCCGCACCTAGGCTTGGAAGACTACAGGACCAATCCCTTCCCGTTTCCCAGCCCCTCCCACCGGTGCTACGTGTCCGAGGTTGGAATCTATGTCGGTCAGCAAGAGCAACAGACATATTGCCTCACAAAGAGACACACCCAGTGCGCTCTCTTCGTCAGCCACCCCGTTGCCGAAGCCGGGGCTGACTTGAGCCTCGACGGAATCCCGGGGGTAGCAACGCAAGAGGCTATCGTGACGGCTCCGCCCAAGAAGCGGACTGAGCCGTTGCTCGCTCCGGAGACACCGGCTACCCGGACAATCCCGGGGCCACAGGTCGAACTGAAACCGGAGGAGATTGCACCACCATCGCCTCATCACGAGGTGCCGGCGACGGAGATTACAGCTGCCGAGCCGACAGGGGGACTGGAGCCTGAGACGATCCCCGAACCTATGCCCATGACGGTCTCCAAGACACTCAGACCTGCGAGCACCAGAGTTTTCGCTGTCCTCCCCTGGGCGGCGGTCGGCGTCGCCGGTCTGATGCTCCTTTGCGTCGGAGGAATAGCAGCCCAACCACTGGCGGACGTCATTGTGGATCACGGTCTCTACGCCCTGCGTGTCTCCTCCTTTTGGCCTGGCGCGCTCCTTGTGCTGTCTGCCGCCAGCTTCGGAGGTGCGATTCTGCTGAGTGGGTTGTTCCTGTGGACACGGCGCTCGACTGCAAAGTAGCATCTCATCCGCCCCCGTGGGAGCGGAGAATGGAAGACTTCCCACGCATCAACTACGCACCAAACGAGAAGAGCCGCGCGCGGTGCGCACGGCTCCATGCCTAGCGTGAAACAAGGTTGCGACGGTTCAATCTAGCCTGGCCGCAAGACCTCCAGCACCTTCACCACCATGCTCATGGCGAAGGCCATCAGCAGTGGCGCAATGGCGATATTCAACGCCCGGACGAACAACTTCGCCCTCGGTCCCTCACTTGCCGCAATGACTTCCCTCTGTACCAGGAGTATGAGCAGCGTGACAACCGCCAGCAAAGCGAGAGAACCAGCCATGGCAACGGTGGTAACGGTCGACACAGTGGTGGTGGTTACAGTTGAAATCATCCTCTTCCACCCTTCTTTCTACTTTGAAGCTTGCTAGAAAACACCATTCTCTCCCAGCAAATCAACCTATACCATAGCACAGATTCGGACGCTTGTCAAGCTACCGCATTGATCGTATAATGGCCCCAACTTGGAGATCTCCCTCTTTCAGGATTAGGCTCCTGTACGTGTGAGTAGACGAGCTTTGAAAAGATACGCAATCCCTGCGGCGGTATTCGCTTGCCTGGTCCTCGCGGCAACAGTCCCCATTCTCGGTGCAGTGCCCGACCCTGCCGCTACTGCACTGGCCAGACGCCACGTGTCCCAACCCTTCGACTACTTTGCTGAGCCTCTCAGCGACCATGACCTCGGGCAGGGACAGGCGCGGCGTCCCGAGCAGATTGGTCAAGACGCGTTGGATCCCAGGGGGCACATTCCGCTGGTGCTGCGGGACTACTACCGGCTTCCTCCCTGGTCGGGGACTGCACGCTTCGGTTTTGGCGTAGACAAGGATCCAGTGGAACAGTACAGCGTATCCCTTCTTCGGGCGACCTGGTACAACAATTTCACCTTCCGCTCCGATCCGCCGCCGCTAGCGGACCTGGAATATGTGCAAGTCATACGCCTTTCGGAGACTGGCTACTCGCCGAACCAGGAGGATATAAATAAGTACGCACTTGCTCAACCAGGCACACTGTGGCTTATTGGCAACGAGCCCGATGCTCCGGCCCAGGATTGCGTCGCCCCCCAGGCCTACGCCCCGCTTTACCATGAACTTTACGGCATCATAAAAGGAGCCGATCCCAGTGCCAAGGTCGCCATAGGGGGAGTTGTACAGGCCACGCCTCTTCGCCTGCAATACCTCGACATGATCCTGCAGGAGTATCAGACCCTCTACGGGGAGAAGATCCCGGTCGACGTATGGAATGTGCACGGCTTCATCTTGCTCGAGGATCGATATTCGTGGGGATGTCAGATCCCGTGCGGCATTGACGACGTCGACAAGGGTATGCAATATGCGATAGACGATCACGACAATATGTCCATCTTCCACCAACAGATCCTAGACTTCCGCAACTGGATGGAGGTCCATGGCGAGAGAAACAAGCCTCTTATTGTCAGTGAATACGGCATCATCTTGCCTGCCGACTATGGGTTCGATGCACCGCGAGTGGAAAGCTTCATGCTGGCCACATTCGACTACTTCCTGAACACCAAGATCAGTGGGCTCGGCTATCCAGCTGACGACAACAGGCTGGTACAGGCCTGGAGTTGGTACAGTCTCAATGACAATAACTTCGAGGGTTTCAACACCAAGAGTAACCTCTTCGATCCCGACAGCAAGCAAATCACTGCTTTGGGCCGAGCGTACCGCGACTACACGTCCTCCCTACCCTAGTCCTTCGATATTCCGCCCTGAGACATCTCCCTTGCCCCTTCCAGTTCCTGTTTCCAGCCACCTGGCTACCTTCGCGCCGTCGGCAGGCGTTTGCGCAGATCGATAGATGGGACTGGTGACGGCTCAGTCACTGGCTCTCACAGAGGGCTTGGGCTCCGTGGGGGTGGGACTTTAGCCATCGGGGTTGGTCCTTGAAACCACTTGGAGTTTGAAGTCCTTCTGCCGTTCACAGGTGCGGTTCGAACGCCTCACCACAGTCCCTACGCATGCTCCCCGCAGGGCAATTGAGTGCGAAAGGAAATCATACGTCGCTCGCAAGCGGCGTTCAGTACTGCCTGAGGCTGCCTCCTATCCTGGCTCTCCGGACCGCAAATTGAAACGCAACAAGACCTAGAGGAAGAAGAAATGCCGCAAACATGCCAAACATAACAATATCCGGCGCCAGAGCGGAGAGTGAATCCCCTTGCAGAATGGCTTGGCGCATGGCGTTGAGTGAGTAGGTCAGAGGAAGGAGATAAGAAAGCGGTAGGAGCCAAGTGGGAAGAACGGCGATGGGGTAGAAGACCCCTCCCACCAGGGTGGAGACGCTCCCAAAGACGAAGCTAATGGGATCTCCGCGCTTGAAGACCATGGTGAGGCTAGCCGAGAGGATGCCAATGCTGCTGAAGGCCAAGATGCTCAGGATCAAAACGACGACAGCTGCCAGAATGCTCGCGCTACACATGTCCACGCCGAAGACCAGC
This sequence comes from uncultured Anaerolineales bacterium, assembly GCA_964347945.1. Classification (GTDB taxonomy): domain Bacteria; phylum Chloroflexota; class Anaerolineae; order UBA7937; family B3-Chlor; genus CAYGAW01. The sequence goes on along the minus strand of CAYGAW010000157.1, from coordinate 34,351 downwards.
GCCCCCAGGAGAAGGTATGAGAGTACTTGGAAAGACGTGAATACAAAGCTCCACAAGCTGGATGATGCAAGGATGGTGGGGAGCGAGGTTGGCGTGACCAGCATCGCCTCCAGCGTGCCTGTTACTTGGCCCGAGCGAATGGTGTTCGCCGTGGCGCCCGTAGCCACGCCCTGACACCGCATGAATGCAATGCCCACCGAGACAAACGCAAAGTAGTCCCCCCCGTAGGCTTGAAGATGAGGGACTGCTGCCTCTCCAAAGGGGAGGGCCACGAAGTAGAAGTACGTCGCCCTCAAGGAGTGAGAGGCTGACAATGACCCAATCGAGCCTCGCCTGTCGAGGCCACTAGCCAGACCTATCGGCGCCGACGGGAGACGGCCCATGTCAACCAGGCAACGCTTTGGACCGTCGCGAGCATCCACCAATCCTTCGGGTCAGACGCACGATGCCTTCTCCCCTGGACGGTTGCTGCAATCAGATGCTTATGATACAATGCGCTCTATTGACCACCAGGTCTTTCCAGCCTCCCCACTAGGAGTGGAAGGAGACCAAGGAGTGAGAAAGCTGCGCGCCGTAGACTACCTATCTATCAATGTCTACTGGTTTGCGCTGTCGTATCTCTGGAACAGCATACACCCCATAGTACTGCCCATCCTCGTGCCCCTGATGGCCCCACCACACCTCAAGGGAAGCGCACTGGGCATCATGACCTCCGTGGGCCTCATCCTGGCGGTAGTCGTTCAGCCCATATCCGGGGCGATCAGCGACAGGTCCACTTTGCGCTGGGGTCGCCGTCGACCCTACATCCTGGTCGGCACTCTCTTCGACTTGCTGTTCCTCCTTGGTGTCGCACTGGCTGGCGATTACTGGCTACTGCTGGGCGCCTATCTGCTCCTGCAGCTTTCTTCAAACGTGGCGCATGGTCCGTACCAGGGCCTCATTCCCGACGTGGTTCCGGAAAACAGGAGAGGAGCAGCGTCAGGGGTCAAGCAATTGGCAGAGATCCTGGGCATCATCGTTACCTCGAAGGTCACCGCCCACTTCATGGCCCAGGGCCAGGTCTTCGTCGCCTTGGGCGCGATAGGCGCCTTCTTGCTGATCACGATGCTCATCACCATCTTTGCGGTTCGGGAGGAACCGTTGTCCAAGCCCCCGTCCAACCCCTCCTCTTGCATGACCAGACCGCGCAGTCTCCGCGTAGACTACGTGTGGCTGCTGGTCTCCCGTCTCTTCGTATTGCTGGGAATGAATCTGGTGCGCAACTTCGCCCTGTACTTCCTGGAAGATGTGGTGCGCATCCCCAATGCCGCAGCTGCAACCGGCGACCTATTGGCTGTCATCGCTCTCTGCATCTTGGTCATCACGTATCCCGCTGGCCACCTATCTGACAGAATAGGCCGGAGGACGATGAGTATCGCCTCCGCCCTACTGGGAGGAGCGGGCGCTTTCCTCCTCATGTTCGCGCGGGGTGATGTAGTCTTCACGATCGCGGGTCTCGAATTCAACGATGTCTTTCTGTACGGAAGCCTCGTTGGCTTGTCAGCGGGAGTGTTCCTGAGCGCCAACTGGGCACTGGCCACCGATCTCGTCCCTAGAGGCGAAGCAGCGGGCTATCTGGGAATCTCTAATCTGGCTACGGCGGGAGCTGGGATCGTGGCGGGGTTGGGAGGTCCGCTCATAGATTTCTTCAATGCTCGCCAGCCTGGCTCGGGATACACGGCCCTGTTCGCCTCCGCCTGTCTGGCCTACCTTGCGGGCGCCGGCCTGTTGCTGAAGATCGAGGAGAGGGGGCAAAGGAACTAGCGTGTCGAGGTACCGGCAGCGCTTGGCCAAGGCCGTGCTCGGCCTGATAGTGGCCGTCTACTGTGCCCTCGGCCTCACCTACGCGGTACAGACCCCGAGATGGGAGACTCCCGATGAGCCAGCCCATTACAACTATGTGGTCGACATCGCTGAGAAGCACCGCCTTCCCGTCCTGCAAATGGGCGACTACCCTCACGAGTACCTGGAGGAGATCAAAGCTGCCAAGTTCCCTCCCCACATGTCCATAGAGGCCATCCGATACGAATCTCACCAGCCGCCTCTCTACTACCTCCTGGCAGCCGTAGTCTACAAGGCAGCACGCAGTGTCGACGCAGAGGGGCAGTTCCTGGCGCTGCGCGTCTTGTCCGTCTTCCTGGGTTCCCTTCTGCTGCTCCTTTGCTATGCCATAGTGAAGGAGATCTTCCCAGATGAGGAGTTCCTGGCGCTGACCACAACCGCGATGGTCGCCACAGTACCGATGCACATCGCCATGAGTGCAGCCGTAAACAACGACACGTTGGCCGAGGTGATCCTGGCCGGTATCATCTTGCTTTGTTTAAGACACTTGAAGTCGGGCCTGAGCATGCGTCAAGTCGCATTGCTCGGATCCTTGATGGCTCTGGCGCTGCTGACCAAGACAGGTATCTACATTCCCGCCACTCTGTCCATTGTCTTCGCTTTCGCAGTGCGCGCCCGGACTGAGGGAGACCAGAGCATTCTCCAGCAGGTGGGTGTCATAGCAGGCCTGGCCATGCTTTCCGCTTGGTGGTTCCTGCGCAACCTGCTCACCTACGGCGATCTCGATCTCTTCGGCTGGCAACGGCATGACTCCGTCGTCATCGGCCAGCCCACGACGGCGCAATGGGTCAGCCAGCAGGGTCTGATGCAAACGATCCGAGACTTCTTCATCGTCTCCTTCCGCAGTTTCTGGGCCCAGTTCGGCTGGATGGGAATCTTGATAGATTCCCGTCTCTATGCGTTCCTGGGCCTGGTCTCAATCATGATCGGCGTGGGGTTCATCCTGTTTCTGCTGCGCGCCATACGTGACCGCCAGCTGTTGGCCCGATTTCAGCGGTGGGCCCTGCTGCTGCTGCTTCTCGTTTTCGTGTTGGTCGCGGCCGGGCACATGCTGTACAACCTCAAGTTCGTCCAGCACCAAGGACGTTATCTATTCCCCGCGCTGGTGCCCATCGCTTTGGCCTTCGCCCTGGGGCTTCGCGAGTGGGCAGACATCTGTACGCGTTTGATCTCGCATCTCCCGCTGCCAGATCGGATTGTTGACCTGCTGCCTGACATCGTGAAAGGTACGGCCTTCGCTCTCTTCTATGTTGGCTTCCTGGTGCTCGATGTCATCTGCCTGTACCTCTTCATCATCCCGCACTTCCAGGCGTGAGACGCGGTCGTGCCCCACGTCTTGGTTGACGGTCAACACCTGTGCTATAATCCACGCCCGGGAGGTGGCAGAGATGAGCGATGGCAGCAGATGCAGAGGGACCTTCTCCATAGTGGCCTATGACCCCTCCAAGGACGAGTGGGGTGTGGCCGTGCAATCCAAGTTCTTGGCCGTCGGCTCCGCCGTGCCCTGGGCGAGGGCTGGGGCAGGCGCCGTGGCTACGCAATCGTGGGCCAACACCTCCTATGGCCCGAGGGGTCTGGCCATGATGGAAGAGGGATTGCCGGCCGAGGAAGTGATCGCCAGTCTCACCAAGGACGACAATGATCGAGCCCTGAGGCAAGTGGGTGTCGTGGATGCCAACGGGAGCGCGGCGGCCTTCACCGGCGAGGGGTGCTACGACTGTGCTGGACACGTCGTGGGCCAGCACTACGCGTGCCAGGGCAACATCTTGGTCAGTGAGGACACCGTGGAGGCCATGGCCCGAACCTTCGAGGAGACACAGGGGGCCCTGGTCGACCGGCTTCTGGCTGCTCTCCAGGCGGGACAGAAAGCTGGTGGTGACCGACGGGGTCAGCAATCGGCCGCTATCCTGGTAGTCAAAGAGAAGGGAGGGTACGGAGGCTTCAACGACCGCTACGTTGACCTGCGAGTCGATGAGCACCCCACCCCAATCGACGAACTGGCCCGCTTGCTCAAGCTCCACAACTTGTACCTGGGAGAGACGGACCTGGACAACTTGGTGAAGATTGAGGGGAAGGTAGCAGTGGAGATCCAGGAGATACTGCAGCGAACGGGCTACTACCAAGGTCCTGACAGCGGTGTCTACGATGAAGCCACCAGGAAGGCCTTGAGGGACTTCGTCAACACCGAGAACCTGGAGGAGCGGTGGCGGGATGACAACCTCCTGGACGGAGTCATCCTAGAATTCATGCGTGAGGGCTTCTGAGATCAGCAGGAGAGCCGAGTTGTGCCGAACGCTGACGTGACCGAGGTCAACTCGAAGAGGATGGTGCGCCTTCAGCGCGTAGGCGCTGTACTCATCGTAGTCGCCATTACCGTTGTCGTCTTGCTTTTGCGCGGTGAGATTGCCGAGTACGAGAAGTACGGGTACTTGGGGATCTTCCTCACAACACTGGTAGCCAGCGCCACCGTTGTGCTTCCTGTACCGGGACTGGCCATCGTCTACGTTGCAGGCAGTGTCTGGAATCCAATCTTGGTAGGCCTGGCAGCCGGCCTCGGCGACGCCGTAGGTGAGGCAACGGGATACCTGGCAGGATTTGCGGGCCAGGGCCTCGTTGAGGACGCAACCATCTACCGGTACTTCGAGAACTGGATGCGGCGCAACGGTTTCCTCACCATCTTTTTCCTCTCAGCCATTCCAAACCCCTTCTTTGACTTGGCAGGTATAGCCGCTGGTGCCTCCGGATTTCCCCCCAAGTATTTCTTCTCGGCGACATGGATGGGAAAGACGATCAAGAATGTTGCCATCGCCCTCGCCGGCTACTACTCCATTCCGTTGTTCGCCAATTCCGTGCTGCCGGGACTGACGACACTCCTCCGATGACTTCGCGGGAGAAGAGAGAGCATCATGACCATCGACGCCTCCTTCGCGGGAGCGGCTAAATCCAGCATCTACCTCCGATGAAACAGTGGCGTTTCTGGCTGGGGATGGCTATCAGTCTGATATGCCTTGTACTAGTCCTCTGGAATGTAGACTTCCGTGAGGTTCTGGACGCTCTTCGCCACGCGAACTATGCCTGGCTGATCCCGGCTAGTCTACCTTTCGTGGCCACTATTGCCTGTAAGGTTCTCCGTTGGCAGCTTCTGTTCCCCGACGAAGGCAAGGGGATGCGGCGAGAGAAGCTGTTTTCTGCCTTGATGATCAGCTACGCGTTGAACACCATTTTCCCAGCCAGACTGGGCGAGTTGGCAAGAGCGTACGTGATCGGCGAGACCGAGGACCTCAGCAAGTCGCTTGCGCTCTCCACCATCATCGTGGAGAAAATCCTTGACGTGCTTACTCTCCTGCTGTTCCTCGTCTTGCTTCTACCCCTTGTGTCCCTACCGCTATGGGTCCGACGACCAGCGCTGATCATGGCACCCCTGTTCCTTTGCCTCTTCGCGATCATTTTGGCCCTGACCTATCAGAGGCAAAGAACGCTAGGGCTCGTGTGGTCCGTCCTGAGGCGCGTCCCGCGCGTCGGGGGGGAGCAACTGCTCCGCTCTCTCGACTCAGCCCTCACTGGCTTCGATGCGCTGCGATCTGTCCGCACAAACGTTTTACTCTGGGGCTGGTCTCTCGCGGTCTGGGTAACGGGGGCACTGTTCATTCTCTTCGTCATGTACGCCTTTCACATTGACGTCCCTCCCTCCGCCGCTGTATTGGTCTTGTGCGTGACCAGCTTGGGAATGACTGTCCCCTCCTCACCAGGCTATATCGGAGTGTACCACTGGCTTGTCGCCAGCACCCTGTCGATATTCAATGTGGACCGAGAGTTGGCCCTGAGTTTCGCCTTGGCCCTGCACGCTCTCACCTTCTTGCCGCTGACGTTGATGGGGATCTTCTGCATGATGAGAGAGAACTACTCTCTGCAGAGACTCGAAAGAGGAGCACTCGCTGGATCTCAGCACGAAGGCTAGCCATCCGATGAGGGGCGACGGCCTTTACCAACGACTCATGACCATGGCGACCCCCATCGCGACGCATCAATCCATCTTTGCAGCGCAGACGCCGTTTTGATAGAATGGCGAACCTACCTATGGCGGACCAACGACTCTCCATGTGCGAGTTGCGGGGGAAGGGTGCTGTCTGAGGTGCCAGATGAAGAGAGTGGCACACCCGTTCCGGAAAGTCCGCCGAGGTGATGAAGGCATGTGGGCTCGCTTCCGCAAGAACGACCGCCCACTCAACGAGTTTGTGGATTGGCAGTAGCGCCGCCCCGCACCTCTCTACAGACCATTCTGCAATACGACGCATGACCACTATAGAAAAGCTCAGCCAATACCAGCAGGAAATGCTCCGGTGTAATCGGTGTGGCTACTGCCAGGCTGCCTGCCCCGTCTACGACGTGCTGCGTCGTGAGCCAGCCACGGCCCGGGGCAGGATACAGCTGCTGCGGGCAGTGAGCGAGGGCGTGTTGCCTATCTCCGCGCTAGTCAGTCGCTACATCTACGGCTGCACGGATTGCCAGGCGTGCCGCGTCAGTTGTCCCGGCGGAGTGCGCACCGATGAGATCTTTGCCGCCGCCCGAGAAGTAATCGCCAACAGCGAGTTTCTGCCGACGACACTAGCAGAACTGGAGCAACGGGTCAGAACCACGCACAACATCTCCGGCGAACCCAGCGAGAACCGCCTACTCTGGGCTGAGAATCTGGAGGACAGGCCAGAGGGTCTGGTAGGAAAGGAAAAGGCTGAGGTTGTACTCTTCACGGGCTGTGTCTCGGCTCTCTACCCTATGGCCTACGGGATCCTGCAGGACTTGGTGGAAATCCTGGAGGCTACAGAGGTAGACTTCACGACGCTAGGGCCCGACGAATGGTGCTGCGGCTATCCTCTGGTCTCTGCCGGGCTACCGGTTGAGGATTTGATAGCGCACAACCTAGATCGCGTGCAAGCCTTGGGCGCAAAGACGCTGGTAACCACGTGTCCTTCCTGCTATCACATGTGGACGCATCACTATACGCTCGAGTCCGTTGAGGTGATGCATGCCACCGAGTTCCTGGCGCAACTCGTCGAGGCCGGCCGCGTACCTTTGCGGCCGCTGAACATGCGCGTGACCTATCATGATCCGTGCGACCTGGGACGAAAGAGCGAGGTCTATGATGCCCCGCGCCGCATAATAGCGGCAATCCCCGGCCTCGAGTTCGTGGAGATGGAGGATCACGGAGAGAACGCGATGTGCTGCGGGGGAGGAGGCAATCTTGAGACCTTGGATGCGGAACTAGCCAGCGCGGTCGCCAGGCTCCGTTTGGAGCAAGCACAGGCAGTGGGGGCCGAGGCGGTCATCAGCGCCTGCCAACAGTGCGAGCGTACTTTGATCATGGCTGCACGTCGCGAGAAGAGGAGGATCAAGGTGATGGATGTCGTGCAACTCCTGCGGGCGGCCCTAATAGACAATGGCACGGAACCCTGAGGGAGCGCAATGGACCCTTTCGATCCCCGATTGCTCAAGAGTGGAGACATAAAGACACGACGCGAAAAGGTTCTGCCCATCCTGGCTGCAGCTCTAGAAGCCGTGGATCCCGTCACCGCCGTCAAGCGGCATATGTCCCTGCAAGATGGCAACTTGGTCATCGGCCAGCGCGTATATGATCTGAGCAAGTACGAGATGATCTACGCCATCGGCGGGGGCAAAGCCGGGGGTGCCATGGCCAAGGCGGCAGAGGAGATACTCGGTCCTCGGCTTACCGCAGGCTTGGTCAACACCAAGTACGGCTACCTTGCAGATACCAAGACCGTCCGCATCAACGAAGCCGGTCATCCCATCCCGGATGCGGCCGGCATGCGTGGAGCGAGCCAGATGGTAGACATGGCCAGGGGAGCTACGGAGCGTGACCTGGTGATTTGCCTCATCTCTGGCGGCGGCTCGGCCCTCATGACACTCCCCGTGAAAGGCATCACGTTGGCAGATGTGGAAGCCCTAACCTCCGCGCTACTGCGCTGTGGAGCTACCATCAACGAGATCAATGCCATCCGCAAGCATCTCTCCCAGATCAAGGGAGGCAATCTCTCCCGTCTGTCCTATCCTGCCGAAGTCGTCTCCCTCATCCTCTCCGATGTGGTGGGCAGCCCTCTGGATGTCATCGCATCAGGACCCACGGTGCCCGATTCCAGCACCTTCAGTGAGGCTTACGGCATCGTCGAGCGATACGGGCTACTAGACGAGCTTCCCCCATCCATCGTGCAACATCTGCGACAAGGCAAAGAAGGATCGATCTCCGAGACGCCAAAAGAGGGTGATCCCATCTTCTCCAAGACCCACAATCTGATCATCGCCAGCAACGAGGTTGCCGCCCAGGCAGCCATCGCCAAAGCCGAGAGCCTCGGCTTCCACACGCTGCTCCTGTCCACTTTCGTAGAAGGGGAAGCCCGCGAGGTGGCCCACGTCTTCTCTGCCGTCGCCAAGGAGATACTTCATTCCCAGCAGCCGGTGCCGCGCCCGGCCTGCGTGGTAGCAGGAGGCGAGACCACAGTGACTATCTCCGGGCAAGGCAAGGGGGGGCGGAACCAAGAGTTGGCCTTAGCTGCGGCGATTCAGATAGAAAACCTGGAGGACGCGATGATTATCGCGCTGGCGACCGATGGCACCGATGGCCCCACCGATGCAGCTGGCGCCATCGCGGACGGCTCGACTCTCGGTCGTGCCAGAGAAAAAGGCCTGTCGGCCAGCGATTATCTGGCCGACAACGATTCCTATCACTTCTTCCAGGCGCTGGAGGACCTTATCATCACCGGCCCTACCAACACCAATGTCAACGATCTGACGTTCGTCTTTGTCTTCTGACCGCTGCTCTGTGACTGGGAGGCACCGGCCCATCGTTACTGGTGCAGAATCCCTCGCGTCAGTCGTAATGACTCTTTGCCGGTCGGCCTACGCTGGCACCTGCTCTAGGGCTTCCTGCACGTACGGGAATGTCGAGCCGCCAATGGGCAGTACGATCACCTCAGCCTTGGGCTGCCTGCGAGATACCTGGACGGTGGCATCCTCGATCGAAGTCGCGTGCTCCATCTCCATGTCCGCCAGTTGCTGCGGTGTCAAGCCCTCCGTTACTACCATCAAGCTCTTCGTGGCTAGCAGGCGACGCAGCCGTGAGGCCATAGGGCCCCCGGTTGTCGACGCCTTGCCCTCGGCGATCCAGTCTACAACTTCCTCAGGGTCGGGTCTCTCCGCCAACGTCTCATACATTAGAGGCCCTGCTCCGTCCGGACAAGCACTGAGCAGAATCACAGTCCCCCCTGGCTTGGTGATATCATCGGCCAGCAGGATGGACTTGCCCGACTGAATCAGGTTGGTCTCCAAGGGGAAGGCAGAAGTGATGGTCACATCTGCGAGTCTTGGCACGGGCGCGCCGTAGACCTCGGTCAGCTCTCTGACCGCCTCCTTCTGAGCGGCGTCCACGTCGCCCACGAACAGCTTGTAGATCTTGGTCTCGGAGTTGAGGAGGCAGTCGATCTTCATGTCGAGTCCTACCAGACGAGCTGCCTCCAACATGTCCTCCCAGAGCGGATTACCCTCCATGTTGCCCTGTACCGTGCCCGGCTCTCTGATAAGCACGTGATTGTGCCTGATCGTGTCCCGTCCCGAGATGCCGGGCAATATGAGCTTCGGCCCGCCGCCATAGCCGGCGAAGTAGTGGGGGTTGATAGTCCCTATGCCCACGCTGAAGCCTGCCTCGACAACCCTCCGGTTGGCCCAAACGGGGGTGCCCCTGCTGGTGGTGCCAACGTTGACCAGGTTGTCGTTGTCGTCGGCATCGTGTACGCTGACTTTGATCCTGCTAAGGACCTCGTCGCCCAGCTTCTGCGTCATCTCGTCCTGGGTTATCTCCCGGTGCGTGCCTCGACCGATGATGACGTCGATGTCTTTGTCAGCGATGCCCAACCTATTGAGTTCGTTGATCAGAGGTACGGCCACTGAACCAACAGGCGAAGGTCGTGTCTGATCCTCGCTGATGATCACCGCAGTCCTGTTCTCCAGCGACCCGATGACCTGAGACAAGGGAGCCATGCCAAAAGGGTTGTCGAGCCCTTCCTTGACCAAAGCCTCCACGTTCGCGGCCGCACGCACATCGCGCGGCTCGCTCATCGCCAACAGGTCCCATCCATCCGGTAGATCGAAGGTCAGAGGTCGACCGTCATAGTGTCCTTTTCCCCGCGCCGCCATCGTCTGTGAACCTCCATTCCATGAAGTTGACCATTCTTCTCTAATTATCGCTGACGCAAAGAGGAAAGTCAATCGCCAAACCGCCCGGTGGGCTGAGCGGAACCGGTGCTCGAATGGCGTCCCTCATCTCGCCCGCCAATTACTCCTCCGTTGGGAAGCGTGGCAGAACCACGGCTTCCTCCGCCACCAGCACCTTGTCCCCGACCACGAGTTCCCGCTTGTCCTTCTCCGGCAGCTCCTTGTCGCGCGGAGGCAGCGGGAAGATCCTCAGCTCGGTGCCTTCCTGGGTGTACCTCCTGTTCACATAGGCCATCCCCAACTGGTATCCCTCCGCATCAAGAGCGCAACTGGTCACGGCACCGGTGTACTCGCCTCTGCGACTCACAACAGCGTCGCCGGGCCTGACCGCCCTGATACCCTTGGCCTTCATGCGGAAGCGGATGATCTCCATCGTTCGCCTGGCTTCTCTCTCCAGATGCGCCTGCCGGCCTGTGAAGTAAGGCTTATGCAGCTTGACGTAAGGCGCGAAGCCGGCTCCGGTTGGCGAGATGTCGTGTTCCCCCGCCAACTCATGGCCGTACAACGGTAGTCCAGCCTCTGTCCGGGTGGAGTCCCGCGCGCCGAGCCCTGCTGGCTTGATACCAAGGTCTTCCCCGACCTCCAACAAGAGATTCCACATCTTGGGTGCATTATCCGGATGGAGGTAGAGTTCATAGGCGACGTCCTCTCCCGTGTACCCTGTCCGCGACACGATGACGTCAATCCCTGCCAACTCCGTCTCTATGAACTCTGTGCGCGCGATCCTAGCCAGCCTGTCCCTCAGCCTGGATTCGTCAGTAAGCCGCTGAAGTATCGTCAGGGAATTGGGCCCCTGCAACGCCATGTCCACGCGCTGATCCTCGCCCGAGGAGGGATCCTTTAGATCCCTGATGGTCACCTCACCCTCTATCTCCTTGTCTGGACACTCCAGGTCTATCAGATACTGTCGCGAGTTGACCGCGCGAAGCCAGGCCAAATCCTTCTCGGCGTTGGCCGCGTTCACTATCACCATGTAGCGGTCGGCAGAGCGCCGATAGACCATGATGTCGTCGATCACCCTGGCCTCTGGGTCAAGAAGGTACGAATAGTGGGATTGGCCGTCCTCGAGCCAGCGCACGTAGTTGGTCGCCACCACGTCCAAGAAGCTCGCCGCGTGGTCGCCACAGACCTCCAACACGCCCATGTGAGCCACATCGAACAGCCCGGCAGCTTCCCGAACGGCCCGATGCTCCTCCAGCACCGTGCTATACCACAAGGGCATCTCCCAGCCAGCAAAGGGTACGATCTTCCTGGTCAGCTTACGGTGCTCCTCATATAGAGACGTCCGCCTGAGTTCACCTTGCGTCTCCTCCCACGCGAACTCTTCTTTCTGCACTTTGGGCCTCAGCCTGTGCAAGCTCTTCTCGCCCACGAAATAGGGTTTGGACAGGTGGAAAAGAGAAGCGTGTCCAGCCTCAAACAACGAAGCCCCGTCCGGTCTGGTCTCCCCGTCGTGGTAGGACGGTAGGCCAGCCTGAACCCGCAGAGCGTCCCTGACCGCCAGTCCCGCGGGCTTCGCGCCACCGCCCGCCAGCAGATTCCAAAACTCTCTCAGCCGGTCGGGGTGAACGATGATCTCGTAGCGCAGATCCCCATCCCCATATCCGGTGCTATATACCAGGGTCGCGATGCCGCCGATGTCACCCTGCCACAGGCAACCGCGCTCCAGGGCAACCCCGGGCCACCCGGCTTTGGTCAATACATCCGCTGCTTCGGGTCCGTGTAACGCCAGGGCCGCTCGACGAGAGTACTGATCAGCGATCTCCGCAAGATCCTCCACGACGGCGGGCCCTTGCACCTTGCGGAAGATGTCCTCGTTGTCAAATAGCACGTAACCGTCCGACAATCCCCGAAGCCAGGCCTTCACCCTGTCGGCGTTGGCAGGATTCGTCAGCATCAAGTATCTCTCTCGCCCACGCTCATCTCCAGGCAGGTGCAATATGGATACATCGTCAATCAAGTCCCCATCCTTATCGAGGAGGAAGGAGCGCTGAGCGAGACCCGCACTCAGTCCAGCCACATTGTTAGTGCTCGCCTCCTGCAGGAAGGCCCTGGCTCGCTGGCCGCTCACCTCCAGCACTCCCATGTCGGTCAGGTCGAAGAGAGCGGCCGACCGGCTGGCGAACTCCAACTCCTCGTCTTCTCCTCCATAGTGAAGGGGCACCTTCCAGCCGTGCAACTCACCAAGCTCAGCACCCAGCCTGCGGTGCTCATCCAGCAGTCTGCCGGCCCTCGCAGATGAATCCCTATGCAGCCAGAAGTAGTGTGGATACCCGTCCCAACGTGTGTCTCCCTCGGCCCCAGCCCGTTCCGCCAACTTGGCCACACGGCGCTTCATCTCCTCAAGTATCTGGAGTTCCATCTTGCCACGCGGCAGATCGCCCGTCAGGCCAACGTATTGGAAAGGCTTGATGTTGATCAGCACCTGGTAGATAATGTCTGCCAACTCGTCCATGTCTTCCGGATCCAGGCCCCTTTGGCTGACCCAGGGAGTTCCCAGGCGAATGCCACTGGCGTCGGCGGCGCTCTCGTCCCCAGGGATGGTATTCTTGTTCGTCACCAGTCCGCACAGCTCCAGAACACGGGCCGCAATCTCCCCCTTGATGGGGAAGCCTGTGTCCGTTTCGATAGCGTTGAGATCTATCACCAGCAAGTGCGTGTCCGTGCCTCCATACGCTAGCCTCAGGCCGCGCTTCTGCAACCCCTCGGCCAGGGCCCTGGCGTTCTTCACGATGATCTCTTGGAGATGCCTGAACTCCTCTCGCTGGGCCAGTTTGAACGCCACGGCGATGCCTGCGAACTTGTTGACGTGCGGCCCGCCCTGCTCCCCGGGGAAGACCGCATTGTCTATCAGCCGCGCCTTCTCCTCATCGGTGGTCATGATCACCGCCCCGCGTGGCCCGCACAGCGTCTTGTGAGTGGTGAAAGCGATGACATCTGCATAGCCTACCGGAGTCGGATAGACGCCACCGATGACCATGCCCGCGGGATGAGCGATGTCCGCGAATAGAATAGACCCGCCAGGGACAGCATCGGCTATCTCCCTGAACTTGGACCAATCGGGCGCCCATGGGTAGGAGGTGTATCCAACAATGATCATCCTCGGTCGGTGCTCGATTGCCAGCCTCATGATCTTGTCGTAGTCCAGCAACTCGGTGGTCCTGTCGACCTCATAGGAGACGATGTTATAGTTCTTTCCCGAACGGTTGTACTCGCTGCCGTGTGTGAGGTGGCCGCCGTGGGCCAAATCCATACCCATCACCGTGTCCCCCGGTCGGACGAAGGCATCGTACACGGAATTGTTGGCAGCCGCGCCAGATAGGGGTTGAACGTTGACATGGATCTGGTCCGGCCCTATTCCGTCCGTGGCGAAGCACTCTGCACACCGTCTGCGCGCTAGGGTCTCCACGAAGTGAACGTAGTCGCATCCTTTGTAGAACCTTCGATCGCCGTAGCGCCGGTAGTACGCTAGTTGGTGATCGAAGTCGACCAGCAGCTCCTCGTCGTCCCTGGTCATGCGCGGCGGTGGATACCCCTCGGCGTAGACATTGGTGAAGACGGAACCCAGAGCTTGCCGGACGGGCAAAGAGCAGAAGCTCTCAGACGGAATCAGGATCAGCCTTCTGGCTTGTCGCTCCTCCTCGAAGCCGACAATCAGATCTATGTCAGGATCTACCTCCGAGATGTCCGTTCGAATCAGGAAGTCCTTGTAAGCCTTCACCGCACTAGCTCCCTCTGTGTTTTCCACACCAAGATCCGACTAGTTCACGCCGATGCTGTGACAGAGTATTCAACGGGTCCGGCCGCGAAATCGCTAGTCTTCTATGACCCGCCAATACTTCATCTCCTCCTCCATCCGATCCTTCATCTTCTCGGCCAATGTCTCTGGCACTCTTGTGTAAACCGCTTTGGCATCGACAGCCACGCTACCATCTTCCAGACGGAGTTCGCCAACCCCCTCAACGGTCCGGCTGCGCACTCGCGTGAGCTTGCCCATCAAAGTGAGCTCCTCTCCAATGGGCACGTGCTTGCGGTAGCGCATTTCCGCCTTGGCCGTCATCATCCACGCGGTGTCACCCAGTTCCATAGCTGCCCTGCCTATGACCTCATCCAGCAGGGCGAAGGTTATCCCCCCATGCAAGACGCCCGGGTAGCCCTGGTGCTCCTCACGGGGGGTGAACCGAGCCCACACACATTCTCCGTCGCTTTCGAAGATGATCTTCAGTCCTATTGGGTTCTGCATCCCGCAGACGAAGCACATCCGCGAGTTGGGCTGCCTGTGTCTCATGAGTAGTCCTTTCCGTCGCGCCGCGTATCGCCATGGATGCACGAGCAGGCGTGGTTGACCTAGCGGTATCTGCCCAGCACGAGGCACGCGTCCTGTCCACCCAGACCGAATGAGTTGCAGAGGGCTACATCCACCTCCGACTTGCGGGCCACGTTAGGAACGTAGTCGAGGTCACATTCAGGATCGGGGGTCTCGTAGTTGATCGTAGGATGGATGATACCATGCTCGATAGTCAAAGCGCAGACGATGGTCTCTACCGCTCCCGCTCCGCCGAAGAGATGACCGATCATGGACTTGGTGGAGCTAATAGGCACATGGTAGGCGTGATCTCCGAAGACCTTCTTTATCGCCAGCGTCTCCATGGCATCATTGAGGGGGGTCGATGTACCGTGAGCGTTGATGTAGCCTACCTCTTGAGGCTTCAAACCAGCATCCTGCAACGCCCACCTGATCGCCCGGGCTGCACCCTCCGCCTCTGGATCAGGGGCGGCCAGATTGTAAGCGTCGGACGTTGCCGAGTAACCCAGGACCTCAGCATAGATGTGGGCTCCTCTCTTCAGAGCATGTTCGAGATTCTCGAGGATCAAGATGCCGGAGCCCTCCGAGCATACGAACCCGTCGCGATCCCTGTCGAAGGGACGCGACGCCTTCTGAGGCTCGTCGTTACGGGTGGAGAGGCCTCGCATGGCGCAGAAGCCAGCCAAACCTATCTCAGCGTTGGCACTCTCCGTGCCTCCCGCAACCATCACTTGAGCTGACCCCCGACGCACAACCTCGGCTGCCTCTCCCACCGCTTGTACGCCAGCAGCGCATGCGGTGGTCACCGTGTTGTTGTAGCCCTTGAGCCCGAACTGATGGCAGACGTGAAAGGCAGCGATGTTGGGCGCCATGGTGACCAGGTAGAAAGGCGAGATCCGCTTGCCAGCGTCCAGATTGCGGACCGCCTCCACAGTAGCGTTGAGGCCCCCAATCGCCGTGCCGATCAGCACTCCCACCTGTTTAGCATCGATATTTTCGATGCTCAACTGCGCATCTTCCAGGGCCTCCTGTGTTGCAGCCACGGCGAAGTGGCTGAAGCGCTCCATGCGACGCGCTTCCTTGAAGTTGATGTAATCAGTCGGATCGAAGCCCCTGACTTCCCCGCCAATCCTCGTAGGGTAGTTACTGGCATCTATCTGCGTGATGAGGTCAATGCCCGAGCGGCCTTCTATGAGGCCCGCCCAGGTCTCCTCAAGATTCAATCCCAGCGGAGTAACAGCTCCCATACCGGTGATTACGACTCGGTGCCGCAAAGTCAGCCGAGCCACGAGGTCATGCAGCGCAACCTCATCAAGCGCCGGTTCGCCAGATTCTTCCCTCTCCAAAGCTTCCAGTTGTTTCCGCAACGCCCTCCGCACATCGGATGGAAGGTGTTCCAGTCTCTCTTCGACTGCTGACATGTACTACTCCTCGTATCTTTCCCAGCGCACCTTCAATGGTTGACCTGCGACAGGCCTGCTCTGATGCCCTCAAGCATTCCGCCTTCCACTGCTCGCTTGGCTGCGCCTATGCCATTCTTAATGGCGGTGGCGTTTGAGCGACCATGGCCCACTATGACTACTCCATTCACGCCCAAAAGCGGCACTCCGCCCACCTCAGTGTAGTCGAGAACCTTCCTCGCGCTGGCAAAAGCCGGTCTCGCCAGCATGCCTCCCAATGTCGTCAACGGACTACTCTTGATCTCGTCACGCACGATACCGAACAGAAACTTGCTGAGGCCCTCCGAGAGTTTGATTATGACGTTGCCCGTCAGTCCATCGGTGACCACCACATCGGCTAGACCCATTGGAATGTCCTTGCCCTCAACGTTGCCTATGAAATTGAGGTGGCTGCCTTTGAGCAACGCGTACGCGTCCTTGACCAAGATGCTGCCCTTGCCTTCTTCCTCCCCATTAGAGACTATGCCCACCCTGGGTTCCTTGATGCCAAGCACTCTTTCTGCGTACGCTGCGCCCATGATGCCGAACTGCAAGAGCCAGTCCGGCCTGCAGTCGGTGTTGGCTCCCACATCCAGCACGACACAGAAACCCGCTGTGGTGGGATAGGCGGCGCTGAGAGCCGGACGCTTCGCACCTGGGATGCGCCCCAGGCGAAACAAGGCGACGGCCATCACCCCGCCAGAGTTGCCAGCCGAGTAGAATGCATCGGCCTCGCCGCGCTTCACCACGTCCATGCCTACCACCATGGACGAGTCTTTCTTGCTCTTGGCGGCACTGGCTGGGTCATCTTCCATCTCCAGCACCTGGCTGGCGTGGATGACCGGCAAGCTCAATCGCGAGGTGTCATGCTTGGCCAGTTCGATCTCCAGGAGTTCCTGGTTGCCCACCATTGCCACCTGCACGCTGTATTCTCTGGCGGCCCATACCCCGCCCTCAACTGTCACCTGTGGAGCATGGTCGCCCCCCATAGCATCCAAGACAATTCTCATCATCCCCCTCCACACCCGACAATGTGTAGCGTCGGTAGCGAAGCACCCCCGCTATTTGGCTCTTGCTGATACGCTCATCTCTCGACCCCTATCACAAGCAAAAGGAGATACGTCGCGATCTACCTCGAAGATCGGCGATGTTGACAGTCCAACCGCGCTCTCAGCCTCGAGTCCGTGCTGGCGAACGAAGCCAGGAGTTGCCGGTTTGTAATTATAGAAGTCCCAGGTGCCTAGGTCAAGCGCGATGCAGCATCATCGCCCTGGCACGACCTATGCCAGGCCCTTGAAACACTTGACAATTATCAATAGATGTATTATGATTATCACTGGGTTCACAGTATCGCCGTCCCGAACAACAGGATCGGCTAGAGCTGAAAGGTATAGTGTGTCCTGTCGAAGGTCTCGGTTGCTGTCCCCAGACTGCACGGTAGGATAACGGCCGAGACTTTTTGCTTCCCGGAGAAACGGGGCCGCCATAGCACGACGATCATGAGTATGCTCAGGCGGACCCAACAGGAGAGGAGGTGAGTGGTGGCACATGAGTGTTCAACTCAAGCCAGGAGAGTCCCAAGAAGAGCTCCTGAGGCGATTCCGTAAGCAGGTGGCCAGCAGTGGCATCCTAGGGGAGTTGAGAAAGAGAAGATGGTACGTGTCCAAGGGCGAAAAACGTAGGATGCAACGGAAGAGAGCCGTACGGAAGGCGAGGCAACGCCTCAGGAGGAAGAGAACTTAAACAGCATCTCATCACGATCAAGATCTCCCGAGGGCGAAGATGATCTTCATGGACAAAGTCCTGAAATGCACCTCGTGCGGAGAGGAATTCATTTTCGGGGTCGATCAACAAAGAGCACTAGCAGCAACAGGCGAAGTCGAGGAGCCGGCTCTTTGCCCTGTCTGCGCGCACCGAAGTGAGGAGATCAAGGGGGAATCCACCAAGCTGTCTGGTCAGGTTAAGTGGTTCAGCATTCGCAGAGGATACGGCTTCATTACGCGCGACGACGGCGGCGATGTGTTCGTGCATTATTCGGGTATAGAGGGGGAGGATTTTAAAGCCCTATTTGAAGGGCAAAAAGTACGCTTCGAAGTAGTAGAGGAACCCAGAGGGCCAAAAGCGATTAACGTCGTTCCTCAGGACGAGTCCTGACGTCTCCAAACCTCCAGCACTTCAACTCGGTCTGCGACGTGGGTTCCCGCAACTCCTCTACGTACGATTCTTGAGTGAATCTCTGAGAAGTCACTTTCCTATGCCAGGTCGCTGCCGATCAATCTACGGGGGAGATGCTTGAGGTACTTCGGCGATGGATGACAAAGAACCACAAGCGGCTAGAGAAAGGTTGGAAGCAGAGCTTGCCGAAGCGATGGCCGAACTCGATCGCTTGGAGCAGAAGCTCCAAGTCGAGGTCGAGTACGGACTTGGTGAGGGAGATCCCATCATCTACGAGCGGGAGATGAACATGGCTCTGCGACGGCGAGCACGAAGGAAGATCAACTCCCTGCAAGAAGCTCTGAAGAGATTCGAGGACGGCACGTACGGCATTTGCGAGAGGTGTGGACGCGAGATAAGCGCGCCACGTCTAGAGGCATTGCCCGAAGCTCGACTCTGCATCAATTGTGCGCAGCAGGCCGGGAGATAGGGCATTGCGGGTTCTCCCTACCAAGAGAGACACCGAGAGAGACGCCATCGAGCTGATGGCGTCTCTTTGTCTGTGCAACACTTCCGGGCTGTACATACCGAGACCGCTCTGCGTGAACCGACACGATGGCCAGGTTTGGATCTTTCGCCACCCTCCCCTATTCGTACCATCGCGCCAATCCACGTCAGGTGAGTGCCGCGCAGCCACAGACGTTCAGACTTGCTTCAGCGGAAACAAACCTCCTCAGAGTCAGCAAGTCCAGCGAGCCCAACCAAAGAAACCTGGAACTGAGGCGCGTGCCTCTTGAAGTGGTTTCCGTGCCCAGCTATACTGTATGAGCAGAAATGATAGCCGCACCGAGTTCGACGCACTCCCCAGTCTTCCCCCAAGCAGGGAAACACTCCTATGAGTAGCAGAGTCTGGACCGTTGGCGTAGGCGTCCTGCTGTTTGGTGTGTGTCTCACGGCATACTGGGCAACCCTGGCCCCGACTATCACCTGGCAGCACGCTGGTACGGACAGTGGCGACCTTGTTACCGCCGCCTACACACTGGGGATAGCACACCCCACCGGCTATCCTCTGTTTGCAGTGCTGGGCAGGGCCTTCACTCTTCTTCCCATAGGAGATGTGGCGTACAGGGTCAACCTGATGTCGGCGGTCTTCGCGGCCGCCGCGGTGAGCATCATCTACGCCACCGTGCTGACCGAATGTCCTGAGGGCCCGCGCAAACTCAGCGCAGTGATCATCGCGGCAGCATCAGCGCTCCTCTTCGGTTTCTCGCGCACCTTCTGGTCGCAAGCTGTCATCGCCGAAGTCTACAGCCTGAACGCCTTCTTCGTCGCCCTGCTGGTTTATCTCGTCGCCGTCTTCACCTTCAAGGGAACAAACATGAGGATGCTCTGGACCCTTTCTTTCGTTCTGGGATTGAGTCTGGGCAACCACCTCTCTGTGGTCCTGTTCCTGCCGGGCGTGCTTTTCCTCCTATCGAGAAGACCTCGGCCCCCGCTCATGAGTGCGCTGGCTATGGCAGGGTGCTTTCTGCTGG
Organism: uncultured Anaerolineales bacterium; assembly: GCA_964347945.1. GTDB lineage: Bacteria > Chloroflexota > Anaerolineae > UBA7937 > B3-Chlor > CAYGAW01. The sequence continues at coordinate 14,756 of CAYGAW010000157.1, read as the reverse complement.
GGTTGAGCGTCTACCTCTACCTGCCACTGCGTGCCGCTCAGAAGCCACCTATCAGCTGGGGTGCTCCTGACACCTTGCCGGGCTTCTTATGGGCGGTATCCGGAAGGATCTACGGGCGGTACGCCTTCGCACTGCCTCTGGGCCATCTACCCGGACGCATCTCTAGCTGGCTGAACATGCTTGTCCAGCAATTCACGTGGCTGGGCGTGGCCCTTGGTCTGGTAGGCCTCTGGGATCTGTGGGAGGAGAAGCGAGACTACTTTGTGTTCTCCATGATGTCCTTTGGCGCAGTGGTAGTCTATTCCCTGATGTATTACACCACGGATTCCTACGTGTATCTCATACCGTCATATCTGCTCTTCAGCTTGTGGATCGGGCGCGGGGCCTGGTTCTGCCTCCATGAGATGCTCTACCCCTGGATGGAAGAAAGATGGGATCTTGCTCGCTCCAGATCCCATCGCCTTTCCCTCCTCAGCCTGTCCCTGTTGCTGTTTCCAGCTTTCCTGCTGTGCGACAATTGGGCCTCCGTTGACTTGAGCGACGACTGGACCGCCTACCACTACGCCGCGCAGGTCTTCTCCGAGACTCCCTCAGAAGCCCTGATCATCGCCGACACCGATGCGCACATCTTCTCCCTGTGGTACTGGCGATATGTTGTCGCCCCCGAATCGCCACAAGTGGTCGTCGCCAAGGGTCTCTTCCACTATCCGTGGTACAAAGAGAACGTTGGCTGGCACCATCCCCAGATTATCGTTCCACCCGGCAACGCCGACCCGTATGCTCAGCTATTTGCCCTGATTGATGCCAACCTGCCGCATCGTCCCATCTACCTCACAGATTCCGACGACGCAATACTGAGTTGGTATGCACACACCCAAGTTGGCACCCTCTACAGGCTGGGAGTGAAGGGATAGGTGACCCTCCAGTCCTCTCCTTCTATCCTCGCTTCCACCAAGAGATGGGCCACTTTGCCCGTGCCCCCCAGTCGGTAGTGGAGAGACACTCGAAAATAGTAGTATTCTCCTCGCTGGGCGATCCTCTCCACCTCAATCTCATCGATCTCTATCTCTTCTCCGCCCAGCAACTCCTCAATTCGGGTGGCGAAATCCCTCTGTGAGAGCTTACGCCCCAGAACCATCAGGTCCGCGTTGGGCGTCATCTCATACATGACATCGTACTCGCCATCCCCGAGAGCTGTGAAATAGATCTGCAACGCTCTTTCGACCGTCGGACCATACCGCTGCTGATACCAGCTGTACGCGGCGTAGACGCCCACGGCAACCACAAAGATCAGTGTCGCTCCCCCGGCTGCCGCACCCCACAGCATGAACCGCTCTCTCATCGCGCACGCTCCCTTGGACGACCCATCTCACTTCTTCCGTTTTCGGTTGATCACCGCTACCGAGGCCACGCTGTCTCCCGCCTTTAGATTCATTACCTTCACCCCTCGAGTGGGCCGCCCCATCTGAGAGATGTTCTCCACTGGCGTCCGGAGCACCATCCCCTTAGCCGAAATCAAAGTCACCTCATCCTTCGGGTCTACCACCCGAGCATCGACGATACAACCGACCTCATCGAGCCGTTTGACGTCGATGCTGAGCACCCCTTTGCCATATCGGCTCTGCAAGGGATAGTCTTTCACAGGCGTGCGCTTGCCAAATCCCTTCTCTGTCACGACCAACAGATCGGCACCCGGCCTGGCAACGTCCATGGCCGCCACCTGGTCTTCACCCTCCAATTTGATGGCCATCACACCCGCGGCAGCACGCCCCATAGGGCGAACGTCACCCTCGGGAAAGCGTATCGCCTGTCCTCCCCTGGTGACTATCGCCACTTCCTGCTTCCCGTTCGTCAGCTTGACCCAGCCCAATTCATCCCCCACTTCCAGATTGATGGCGATCAGACCACTCGGTCTAACAGATGCAAAGTCATCGAGAGAGGTCCGCTTGATCCGCCCGTTCTTGGTAGCCATCACCAGATACCCCTTGTGCTCAAAACTGGGGACAGCGATGACAGCAGTCACGGACTCCCGCCGCTCCAACGCTATCAAGTTGATGAGAGGCAGTCCTTTCGCTCGACGTCCGACGTCGGGAACCTGATAAGCCCGTTCATGATAGACCTTGCCTTGGTCAGTGAAGAAAAGGAGGCTATCCAGGGTGTTCGCCAGTAGCAGGTGTTGGACCACATCCTCCTCACGCGTGCCCGCGCCCGTTATGCCCCGCCCTCCCCTCCTCTGACGCGAGTAGGTCGTGGCCAACACGCGCTTGATGTATCCGCGCTGAGTAAGGGTGATGAGTACGTCCTCCTCGGGAACGAGGTCTTCTTCACTCAGATCGCCCCCAGCGTCAGGGCTGATGAGCGTCCGACGGGCATCGCCGTAGTCTGCCTGCAACGCCTTCAGGTCTTCTTTGATCAGATGCAGTATCTTCCGAGGCTTGGCCAGCAGATCTTCGTAATAGGCGATGTGCTTGATGGTCTCGGTGTATTCATCTTCGATGCGTTTGCGCTCCAAGGCCGCCAAGCGCCGTAGCTGCATCTCCAAGATCGCGTTGGCCTGAGCCTCAGTCAGCTTGAACTTCCGCCGCAAGTTGGTTCGCGCCGTATCCACGGTGCGAGACCGACGAATGGTGGCAATGACTTCATCCAAGTGCTCCAGGGCGATGCGGAGACCCTCCAGGATATGTGCCCTCTCCTTAGCCTTTGCCAGGTCGTGCTGTGTGCGGCGGGTGATGATTTCTCTGCGGTGCTCTATGTAGTGCGCCATCATCCTCTTGAGAGTGAGCACGCGCGGCTCCCCGTCGACCAAGGCCAACATATTGACGCCGAAGGTAGACTGCATCTGAGTGTACTTGAAGAGCTGATTCAGCACTGCGCGCGGCTGAGCGCCCCGTTTTAGCTCTATGACAATGCTCATCCCGTGGCGGTCAGATTCGTCTCGCAGATCCGAGATACTGTCGATGCGCTTCGCTCGCACCAGCTCGGCAATCCTCTCAATGAGTCTGGACTTGTTGACTTGATACGGCAGCTGGCTGACCACAATGCGCTGGCGATTCCCGCGCATCTCCTCGATATGGGCTTTGGCGCGCATCACCACCAGCCCCTTTCCCGTGGCATAGGCGTTGCGAATCCCCTCCTCGCCCAGGATCACCGCTCCTGTAGGAAAGTCGGGCCCCTTGATCAATCGGCGGAGATCGTCAGGAGCGATGTCGTCGATGCTATCGTAGTTGTCGATCAGATAGATCAGTCCGTCGCACACCTCGCTTAGATTATGGGGAGGGATGTTGGTCGCCATGCCAACGGCGATGCCCGAAGCACCATTCAGCAACAAGTTCGGTAACATGGCAGGCAGCACCGATGGTTCTTGCAGGGTGCCATCGAAGTTGTCCACAAAGTCCACCGTGTCTCGGTCTATGTCGGCGAGCATACCGGCGGCAATAGCATCGAGGCGGGCTTCGGTATATCGCATCGCCGCGGCGCTGTCACCATCCACAGAGCCGAAATTGCCCTGACCGTCAACCAAGCGGTAGCGCATGGAGAAGTCCTGGGCCATGCGTACCATGGCATCATACACCGCGGCGTCTCCGTGGGGGTGATACTTTCCTAGGACTTCCCCAACGATGCGGGCGCTCTTCTTGTAGGGACGGTCGTGACGCAGGCCCATGTCGTACATGGCGTATAGAATACGGCGGTGAACCGGTTTCAAACCATCGCTCGCGTCGGGCAAGGCACGCGCCACGATCACGCTCATGGCGTAATCCAGATAGGAACCCTTCATCTCATCATCTATGTCTATGCGCCTTACCGTGCCAATTTCCATGCGTTTCACTCCCTTCGCGTTTCGTCGACATCCAATCAATTATACTGCAAGCCGCCCCGAAATTCCATGAACAGGAAAAAGAAAAGCCCCTCCTTGCGGAGGGGCTCCCAGACTACTCAGCCTAGTATTGAGGCATGGGTGGCATCGGCGGCTGCTCCTCAGGTATGTCAGTGACCAGCGCCTCTGTGGTGAGGATCATGGCCGCGATGCTGGCCGCGTTCTCCACCGCGGAACGGGTCACCTTGGCCGGGTCAATGATACCCTTTGCAGGCATATCGCCGAAATCCTCCTCCAGAACATCGTAGCCGAGATTCTTGTTGCCTTGCTCCTTCTGCTGACGTCGCACTTCCTCCAGCACAACAGCTCCATCCCTGCCGGAGTTCTCGACTATCTGCCGCAGAGGCTCCTCCAAGGCGCGGCGCACGATGATCACACCCGTGGCCTCGTCACCCTTGAGCGCTTTCAACTCTTTGGACTTCTCCAGCGCTTCGATGGCGTTGATGAGCGCTACGCCTCCGCCGGGGACGATCCCCTCCTCGACCGCGGCTCGAGTGGCGGAGAGAGCATCCTCGACGCGGTGCTTCTTCTCCTTCAACTCGACCTCGGTGCCTGCACCCACCTTTACGATGGCCACACCACCGGCCAGCTTCGCCAACCGCTCTTGCAGCTTCTCCCTATCGTAGTCAGAAGTGGTGGTGTCGATCTGAGCCTTTATCTGCTCGATGCGGCCCTTGATGTCGGACTCCTCGCCCCTCCCTTCGATGAGGGTCGTATCATCCTTGGTGGATATGATCTTGCCAGCCCTGCCCAGGTCGTTGATAGTGGCCGTCTCCAGCTTGCGGCCCACCTCCTCGCTAATGACCGTGGCACCCGTCAAGACAGCGATGTCTTGCAGCATGGCCTTTCGCCGGTCGCCGAAGCCCGGCGCCTTGACCGCCAACGCGTTGAAGACGCCCCGCAGTCTGTTGAGCACCAGAGTGGCAAGCGCTTCACCTTCCACGTCCTCGGCAATAACCACTACCTCGCGCTTGCCGACCTGCGCCAACTTCTCGAGCAGAGGCACGATGTCGGTGGCGGCAGAGATCTTCTTGTCCGTGATCAGTAGGTAAGGATCCTCCAGAACCGCCTCCTGGCGCTCTGGATCCGTGATGAAGTACGGGGAGATGTAGCCTCGATCCAACTGCATACCTTCTACATACTCTTTCTCGAAGCCAATCCCTTTGCCTTCTTCAACGGTGATGACTCCGTCCTTTCCCACCTTGTCCATCACCTCGGCGATCAGCTCGCCAATCTCCATGTCCGCCGCGGAAATGGCCGCCACGTAGGCAATCTCCTGCCTGCCCTTTACCTCGACGCTCATGGCTTTCAAGGCGTCCACCACGACCCTGGTGGCTTTCTCTATTCCCCGCTTGAGGATCATGGGGTTGGCACCGGCAGCGACGTTTTTCAATCCTTCGTTCACAATCATCTGCGCCAACACAGTCGCCGTGGTGGTGCCGTCGCCAGCGACATCGTTCGTACGCGTTGCCGCTTCCTTGAGCAGCTGAGCCCCCATGTTCTCAAAGGGCTCCTCCAATTCAATGTCCTTGGCCACGGTAACCCCATCATGGGTGATTGTAGGGGCACCGAACTTCTTGTCCAATGCGACGTTCCGGCCCTTGGGCCCTAGAGTCGTCTTGACCGCACCGGCCAATGTATCAATGCCTTTCTTCAGATCACGACGGGCTTCCTCAGAAAAGACCAGTTGTTTCGCCATTATGCTCAACCTCCTATGTGATCAAATCTGTTTGGCGTGCGTGCAAAAGCGCGAAGCATCGGATACCAGCTAGTCCGGTCCTACTTCTTCTTCGTCTTTGCTTTTGCCTTCTTCCCTCCAACAATGGCGAGGATATCCTTCTCGCCCAGGATGAGGTATTTCGTGTCATCCATCTTGAGCTCGCTGCCAGCGTACTTTGCAAAGACGACCCGATCCCCTTCCTTGACCTCCATCGGAGCTCGCTCCCCGTTGTCCAGCAGACGCCCGGGGCCGACTGCCACAACGAGGGCCTCCTGAGGCTTCTCCTTGGCTGTCTCAGGCACGTAGATGCCGGACGATGTCATCTCCTCCTGCTCAATGGGTTCGACAATCACCCGATCAGCTAACGGTTTGAGTTTCAACGCCATTTTCCAAATCCTCCTTCATACATAGTTCTACTTTGAGTACCCAGCCCAACTCACACAAATTAGCACTCTTAGGGGCAGAGTGCTAATTCACCTATAATAATACACTATTCTGCGCAGAAGTGCAAATCCACTAAGCGAAGAGAAGAGTACGACTTCCAGCTCCTTGCTACCCAGATCTATGTTTTCCGCGCACTATCTCCTTTTTCCGCCAGCGACGCGCCGTTGGCCCTTCAGCCTCTAGTATGGACTTCGCGGTGTCAAGACATTCGAGCGGAGAAGGTTCCAAGACTACAGCCCTCACTCCTCACAATAGTCTAGGCCGTCCCACGCTGGCTGGGACCAGATGTCCAACTCCAACGCCATCTCGAAATACGGTATCGCCGCCTCACAATCTTCCGACAGATTGATATACGACCAGCCCAATGCATAGTAGTATTCCGGAGCCTGCGATCCCAGCTCGATGGCCCGCCGGAAGTTGGGGATCGCATCCTCCCAACGCATCAGCCTGAAGTAGCACACTCCCAGGTGTCCATGGGCTCTCGCATACTCGGGATCTTCCTCCACGGCCTTGCTGAACCTGTCCGCCGCCCTCTCGAACTCCCCTCGATCCAGATACACCTGCCCGAAGGTGTCATAAACCTCGGGATTGTGAGGATCCAAGTCTTGAGCCAACTCAAGTTGGGCGATAGCCAGTTCGTAGCGACCCAGTGCGCGATACGCCCGTGCCAGGCGGATGTTCACATAACCGAAATTGGGCTGCAGGAGACTCGCCTCCGCGTATTCCGCCACCGCCGCGCTGTAATTCCCCATCGTCTCATATACATAGCCCAGATTGAAATGGGTGACCCAGTTTGATCCGTCGAGGCGCACTGCGGTTTCGGCGCTCTCCAGCGCGTCGTTCCAGCGCTCCGTGTCGGCATAGACCTCAGCCAAGTAGGCGTGACCCTCGGCGTGGTCCGGGTCCAGTTCGACGGCCCTCAGAGCTGCGGATACTGCCTCATCGTACTGCCCATTCCAATCGAGAGTCATGGCATGTAGAGCCTGGACTTCTGCACTTTCAGGATCGAGGTCCACGGCCCTGCTGGTCTTCTCCACGGCCTCGACACAGCGCCTGCGTAGGGCGAGCAACCGCCCCCAGCGAGCGTGAGCTATGGCGTTCTCGGGATCTAGCTCGGTGGCTCTCTCGTATTCGGACATAGCCTCGTCTATCTTCCCCACACTAAAGAGGGCATCTCCTTGCTCGATGTGCTCCTCAGCCGTTTCCACTCGCTCTGGAGGCGGCTCCTGACCCACCAACTCTGGCCTCCTCACGATGGCAAAGATGGCCAAGCCTCCTAGGATGATGAGAAGGCACAGTATCCAAGCCAAGAAGCGACCTCTTTTCTTCTCTGGCTGAATGTACATCGATCCGCCTAACTGGTCTCCACCATGTCCATCTCCGGCACCACCTGTATCCAGATGTTGCCGGGCCGGAAGGGGATGGAGTTCCCTGTTCCGTCCAGGAGCCTCATCATCTCCGTGTCACTTCCGCGCACCCAGCGCCCCTCCACAGCTAACCCGTCCCGGAAGACCACCGCTGGGCCCTCGCCAAGGAGATCGATTCTGACAGAGAAGGATCCGTAGCCCTCATCGATGTCCGTGGTGGTGTGCGTAGCAGCAATGGCGACCACATTGGATGCCGTCAACTGCTCGCCGCTGGACTCCTCAACGTGAGCCTCATCTCCCTCCCAGCGGACGTAGAGCCCGCGGTCGAAGTCATAATCCCAACGTGCCTTGTTCTGAGGCGCATAAGCAACCGTTATCCGGTTGACCCGGACATCCGAGTCTATCCTCTCACTGAAGGGGAACCCAGGCCTGTCGGCCGGCTCTTGCCACCCGTTCGCTTCCACATCTGCCCACACGGCCTGAGTGTCACAGTACTTGTTGAAAGGGCTCACCCTTCCGGCAGCATTGAAAAACCCGCCTGCTCCGAAGTACCCATCCATGTCAGGGAATCCGGCGGCCCTTATCATGGGTAGGACCTGATTCGCCGCTCCGTAATGAACCAGCACACCATCGAACATGTCCACAAGGTGCTCAACATCTATCAGTCTCGCACTTCGCACCGGCCCCACCCGCTCGTGATCCTGACACAGGAAGATGGCGCTGAAACGCGTAATGGCGCCCTCTGCAAGGTGTTCGAACACGACATCCGCTTTGTGAATGCCCGATGCCGGACGGCTCCCAGGGTAGTTGTCGATCTTGATGTCCAAAGGACGCCGCATGCCTAAGGAGGGGTTCGCCATCTCAAGGCCGGTCAACGGGCAGTGATCATAGGATTTTTGTGGCGTGGGCGAGGAAGTCACTACGGTGTTGGTGGGAGTGGGCGCCTCAGCCGCCTCAAGAACAGGCGTCTTCGTTGGCGTTGGAGTAGCCGAACTGGAACGTCGCATCACAGAACAACCACCATTGACTAGCGCCGTAGCTGACACCCCAACGAGAAGCACCCCTGCCAACAGGGCTTTTCTGCCCGAAATCATCTCCCGCCTCCGCAACTCGTTCCTCCGCCAAGGTCCATCACATCTCTGGTGCAACATCACCTTCACCAGCGCCCACTGCTGACCATTGGAGTGACCTATTCTCCCTCCGTCGCTTTCAGCCTGTCTTTCAGCAATCCTTGCACCATCTGGGGGTTGGCCTTGCCTCGAGTGGCCTTCATCACCTGCCCGACGAGGAAGCGAAGGACCTGAGTCTTGCCTGCCAAGTAGTCCGCTATGGCCTCGGGGTTCTCGGACAACACCTGAGCCACGATGTCAGAGAGTTCTTCCGCATCGCTTATTTGCACCAGGTCGCTCTCGGCGATGATCTCCTTGGCCGACCGTCCAGTGCCGAACATCTCCTCAAAGACCGTCTTGGCCGTACTGATGTTTATTCTGCCTTCGTCGATCATTGTCAGCAGCTCCGCCAACTGCCCTGGCTTGACCTTGACCGCCCCTATCTCCTCGCCGCTCACGTTCAGCAAGCGGAACAGCTCACCGGTCATCCAGTTGCTGAGTGCTTTCGCCCGCGGGTAAAGCCGGGCGCACTCCTCAAAATAGTCGGCCAAGGCCGGATCTTCAGTTAGCAGATACGCGTCATAGAAAGGCAACTCATACTCGCTCATGAAGCGATCTCGCCTGGCACCTGGCAACTCTGGCAAGCGAGAGTGCAACTCCTCAAGCCACCCCCGAGTCACCACGAAGGGAGGCAAGTCGGGCTCCGGGAAATACCTGTAGTCGTGGGCTTCCTCCTTCACTCTTTGTGGCTCGGTCCTCCCCAGTTCCTCCCGCCATCCCACGGTCTGTTGAACCACCTTGTCTCCCGCCTCGAGAATTGCGGCCTGCCGCTCTATCTCGCTTTTCAAGGCGTGCTCCACCGCCTGGAATGTGTTCATGTTCTTGATCTCTACGCGATTGCCCAGCGTTTCAATACCCTTCGGCCGTAGAGAGATATTGGCCTCGCAGCGAAATGATCCTGCCTCCATGTCGCCGGTGCTGACGTCCAGGTAACGCAGGAGTTTGCGTAGCTCTTGCAGGTATCTCTTCGCCTCCTCCGGCGAACGCATGTCTGGCCTACTGACTATTTCGATCAAGGGCACACCGGAGCGGTTGAAATCCACTAAGGTATATCTGTCACCGCCGTCGTCACGGTGATACAGTCGCGCCGTATCTTCTTCCACGTGCACATCCGCGATGCCAATCTCCTTCCGCGTACCATTCAGCTCGATCAGCAGGTGTCCATCTCGACCCACCACTGAACTATGCATGGATATCTGATAACTCTTCGGCAAATCAGGGTAGAAGTAGTTCTTACGGTCGAACCAGAGCCTGCCCTCACGGACCTCACACTCGAGGGCCAAGGCGGTCATGAACGAGTACTCAATGGCCTTGCGGTTGATGGTAGGCAATACCCCGGGCATCCCGAGGCACACCGGGCACACGAGTGAATTGGGCGCGCGATCGACTATCTCCGCTCTGCAACCACAGAACATCTTGCTCTTCGTGGAGAGCTGGGCGTGGACCTCCATGCCGATGATGGCTTCGTACTCCATAGCTTCTCACCACATCCCGTCCGCAGACGGCGCAACAGGCGACTTCCTACCGGCTGCCCAGTGATCGGGGCTATTGGACCCTGGCAACTCCCAGCGTCCCTCAGAAGTCATTCGCAGATTATACAGACATCGGCGCTCTGTGACAACCCCTTGCCAAGCCCATCAATAGCGTGTATAATGATGATGCCCCTCAGTTCGAGGGGCTGTGTCATCAGTCTGCCGTGGGGCTGCGATAGGAAGATGCTGGAGAAACTCAAAGCCGTCGAAGAGCGGTATGAGAAGCTGAATAGACTGCTCGCCGATCCTGCCATCTCAACGGATTATGTCAGGGCAGTGGAGTACGCCCAAGAACGGGCTGACCTAGAAGAGGTAGTTGAGACTTTCCGGCGCTATAAGGACTCTCAACGAGAGCTAGAAGAGACTCGCGCCATGCTGCAAGAGGACCTCAGTCATGACATGCTCGAGTTGACGCAGGAAGAGATAGAGTCCTTGGAACAGCAGATTGGGTCGTTGGAGGACAGGCTTAGGATCCTCCTCTTGCCCAAGGATCCAAGAGACAAGAAGAACGTCATCGTGGAGATCAGGGCGGGTACAGGGGGCGAAGAAGCGGCTCTCTTCGCTGGTGACCTCTATCGGATGTACAGCCGCTATGCCGAGAATCACGGTTGGGCCACCGAAATCATGTCCTCCAATCGCACAGGCATCGGAGGGTTCAAGGAGGTCGCCTTCTTGGTCAGCGGCAAGGACGCCTACTCTCACCTGAAATACGAGAGCGGTGTCCATCGCGTGCAGCGAGTGCCCGTCACGGAGGCCAGCGGGCGCATCCACACCTCGGCTGCGACGGTGGCCGTGCTTCCCGAAATGGACGAGGTCGAGGTCACAGTGGCCCCTGAAGATATCAGGGTAGATGTTTTCCGATCCACGGGGCACGGTGGTCAGAGCGTCAACACCACAGATTCGGCGGTCCGCATCACACACCTGCCCACGGGCATGGTAGTCACCTGTCAAGACGAACGTTCCCAACTTCAGAACAAGCAGCGGGCTCTGGCCATCCTTCGTGCTCGGCTCTATGACAAGGAAGAGAGCAAACGATGGGCGGAAATCGACGCTGAACGAAAGTCGCAGGTGGGCACCGGCGAGCGAAGCGAGAAGATCCGCACCTACAACTTCCCCCAGAATCGAGTAACCGACCATCGCATAGGCCTGACCAGCTATCGCCTCGAGGAGATACTGGACGGCGATCTTGACGAGTTCATCTATGAGTTGGCCAGCGCCGACCAGGCAGCCAAGCTGCGAGAGCCGGGATGAGAGAGAGCCCAAAAGAGGTTTGCAGAGGTCAGAATGTAGGCAGCCGTTTGTGACAACAGACGGGTGCCTTTCTCGTTACCACGGTGCTGGACGGTCAACCGACATGCGGGAACTTCTGAAGTGGGCCATTGCCGTCCTGAAGGAGCAGGGGATCGAATCCCCTCAGCTGGACGCCGAGATCCTGTTGGCGCATACACTAGGACGACTGACCCGGAGTGAGCTGTACGCCCGATTGGACGACGAGCCCGATCCGGAAGTGGAGGAGACCTTCAGATCCCTCGTGGGCCGGCGCTCGCAGCATGAACCGGTGGCCTACATCACGGGACGCAAGGAGTTCTACGGGCTGGACCTCTATGTTGACCAGCGTGTGCTCATCCCCCGGCCTGAGACAGAGACTTTGGTTGAGGTCTCTTTGAGCATTGCTCGCCAGAAAGACATCATGCGCTTGGCCGAAGTCGGCGTGGGCAGCGGGGCGATAGCCATAGCCCTCGCAGCGAACTTGCGGTCTACAAACATCTTCGCCATCGACGCCTCCGCGGACGCCTTGGCGGTTGCCAAACTCAACTGCCAACGTCACGGCGTGCTGGACAGAGTGCGGCTCCTCCGTGGTGACCTGCTTGAGCCCCTGCCTGAGCCTGTGCAACTCATTGTCGCCAATCTGCCCTACGTGTCACAGGAGGAACTGGAAGGCCTTCCTCCCGACATCATCGAATACGAACCCTTGCGAGCTATAGACGGCGGCGAGGATGGTCTTGAACACGTCAAGCGTCTCCTGGCGCAGGCGCCGCCGAAGTTGCAGCCCCACGGGATCATCTGTCTGGAGATCGGTGCCACTCAAGCTCCGGCCGTGAACGAGCTGGCGCGCGAGGAATTCCCCGACGCCACCGTGGGGCTGGTGAGGGACCTGGCAGGTCTAGACCGGGTAGCCATCATCGCCACCTAGCGCACCATCTCTGCGGGTAATACATGCAGACCCAGGTCATCGCAGCAACGGACCCTGATGCCATCGACAAGGCCTGCCAGTTGCTAGGAGCAGGTGGTCTGGTGGCCTTCCCCACCGATACCGTCTACGGTGTGGGGGCCGACGCCTTTCAGCCCGGGGCGGTAGAGAAGATCTACGAGGTGAAGGGGAGACCCCTGGCGAAGGCAATACCCCTGCTCATTGACAAGGCAGAGAACTTGCACATGATCGCTGAGCATATCCCCGAGGCGGCCTGGGCCTTGGCGAAGAGATTCTGGCCTGGAGCACTGACTGTGGTTCTCCACCGCAAGCCGGAGGTGCCCGATATCGTGACCGGTGGAGGGGCAACGATAGCGGTTCGTGTGCCAGATCACTCCTTCGCATTGGGGCTGATCCGTGCCGCGGGAGGAGTACTGGCCGTCACCAGCGCCAACCTGAGTGGCTGTCCTGACCCCACGACCGCTGGTGAAGTCATGGGCTATCTGGAAAGCCGGATAGAGTTGATCCTTGACGGAGGCCGCTGTCCTGGTGGCATCCCCTCAACGGTGATAGACCTGACCAGCACTCCGCCGTCTGTCGTGCGCCTGGGGGCGATCCCCAGGCATGAACTGGCAAAGCAACTCGCCTGTCTACAATAGGGGAGATACGTCAATATCGTGGGCGGCCTCAAGTCTCTTGGCCTCGGGCCGCGTGATCTTCTGTGTTGTCCATACCCTGCGGGGGGGCAAGATATCAGCGGCCCGTTGCAGGGTTTCATCGTCAAGTTGACCGCTCTCCCGCACTCGCAACACCGACTGCGCCAGCCTGATCTCGTCTTCGGTCACTATTGGGATATCCCGCAAGGTGTTGCCGGCCGCATCCCAGAGACGATCCTTCAGTTTGCTGTACACCGAAGATACTCGGTGCAGACCCCAGCGTTTGTTGTACGCAATCCAGGGAGCCGCCGCCGACGGTTGTTCCAAGGCTCCGGCATCCACGAGGGAATACTCTCCGGGCCTAGTGGCCTCTCCCGGTATGCCGGGTCTCGTCACGTCTCCGGGTGCGTCGTACGAGTCACGCGCAGTTGAACTCTCAAGCGCCTGTCGGTCTGGAAAGCTGGCGTGCTTACCCTTCGACCACCACACATCGGGGGCGCGCTCGCGCCCCCTAGGATATCTCACATAGCGGCTGTTGTCGAAGCTCAGCAGTCCCCCGAGTTTGACCCCTTCGTGGGCCGCATAATAGGCTTGACTCACCTTGTATGCCTCAGGATCTTGGGTGTCCTCCGGGCCAGCAATCAATAGCGCCGCGCGCTCGGTATCCCATTGATGAGCCCCGAAACGTCCTACGGTACCGCTGTCCCAATCCCAGATGGTGAGATAGTTTATCTCGTAGACTCGATTGCCTTCGCTGGCTCCCAACTCGACAACGCAGAAGTAGACGTAAGGTTTCCAAGGAGGATGAGCCAGGGCCAGGCTCGGTTCCAGCTGAGGTTCGAGTTGAGCGAGGTAATCCCGTTCATTCCGGCTCGCGTGATAAGTAGGACCAAACCTGTGCGCCAGCTCAAACTCAAAGGTTGACATTCCATCCCTCCCGTTCACTCAGTCTGGTGCCCCTCCGACCAGCGGCACAGATGCTTGCGATCTACAGCCATCCTCGCTATTACACGTGAGGTAATGGACTCAGAGCAATCTGTTGAAAGTCCAAGCAAGTGTCAGCCGCCAAGCCCACTGGCAGCCTGACTTCCCGTCGCTCAAGCCTTAGCCCGCCGGCGTTCCCATTTCTTCGCCCGTCAAGCCCAGTGGGAACGGTGGTACCCAATGTACCGGAGCCCGCCAGGGTGGCAAGCGTACAGCGTATAGTCGGCCACTTGAGAAGCACAAGCAGTATCGGACATATCACTCGTGCGCAGTGTGAATGCCTGCATTGATTCCACCACGGCGGTTTGCGCACGCGATAGCCAGGGTGGAGATACCATTGAGGCCTCGAAAGAGTTTTGCCTCAATTCCTTTGGAGAATCAGCAATCCCACAACTCTACTGGGAACGCCCGTCCGGGCCTACGAATGCACCTCCCCGCCCGCGCGAACCCATGAAGCGAACCCTCTGCTGTAGGGCGCTCTACAAAGGCAAAGCGCCGCTGATTTCGGCCGCGCCGAACGCGGGTCGGGTGTAGCGAGTGGTTGGGCAGCGGGTGCGGCTGCTCGCTGAGACTCACTGTATCTCGCAGTAGAGCGAGCAATGATCAGAAACGTTACTGATGAAATCGAGCCTAGCTTGTCCCTGAAGCTATTGCCAGCCCGCCACCTTTACGAAAAACGGTTCTCCGTCGCGCTGACCAAGAGCGTTGAAACTGATATTCTCCGTTGCAAGAACATGGTCGAGGTCAGATTCAATCTGGCCGTCGCTCCAGGTGGCATCGAATTCCTTGGTTGGCAGCACCATATCCCGACGGCCTGCA
>CAYGAW010000156.1:0-5377 GCA_964347945.1 uncultured Anaerolineales bacterium | reverse complement strand
AGGCACCCCATAGATACCGGCGGAGGAAATGAGTAGATGTTGCGAAGACGGAGAGGAATCATATGGATGGTAGCAGGGGCTGTGCTGGCTGTCTTGGCCGGGGTGGCGGCGATGCTGGCGCTGAGGGCTGCTATCTCCACTGTTGAGGTCCCCGAACCCGAAGCTGGACTCACACGGCCAGTGGTGGTGGCCTCCCGCTATGTCGCCCGTCGTTCCACCCTGACACAGGCAGATGTGGAGGTCAGGCAGCTGCCTGAGGACGCGATTAGGTCTGGGGCGGTAGTGAAGGCAGAAGACGCCATGGGCAGGATTACTCTCACCGAGCTGAACCAGGGGGAAATGATCCTTGCCCAGAACCTTCTGGAGGTGACCGCAGAAGGAGCGCCAGAAGAGATCGAGGTCAGTATTGCTGAGGCTCTTGAGGAGGATGAAGTGGCAGTGGCACTACGGGCTACGGATTTGATGAGCCGCTTCGGTGTGCTCCACGCCGGCGACAAGGTCGACGTTCTCTTTTCTATCAACGTGGTCGGAAAGACCTATCAGGAAGAGGTTCCTCGCGGCGGCCTGGTGGCCTTGACCGCCGTCCAAGACCTGGAGATCCTTCAGATAGTCTCCAGCAAGCCGCCGACGGAGGAGGAATCAGAAGAGGCAGAACAGCCTGTGGAGCGACTGATCATACTCATTGCCGACCCCCAGAAGGCAGTGATTCTCAAGTACCTCAAAGACTCCGGTGGGGTGATTGATTTCGCGTTGCGATCCCCTACGAGCGAGCAACTCTTCGATGTGGAAGTGGTGACCATAAACTACCTGGCGGATCGGTATGGAATCGTACCACCGGAGCCCCTGGACTAGCGGAGGAGCGTTGCGAGTGCCGGAACCACGTAGCATTGTAATACTGAGCGAGTCGGAGGAAGGCCACAGACGAATTCGACGGGTCGTGAGCCATTCCAGGGACCTGAATGTCGTGGATGCCATAGATTTCGGACCAGAGACATTGTCCTCGGTAAGGTCCGTGATCCCTGACGTTGTCATCGTGGATGGAGCCTCAGGCAGCAAGGCGGACGTGGCGTTCATCCGTGCTCTCGCCGCAGTCCTTCCGACATCGTTGATTATGCTTGTCGCCCCGGATGACGACATGGACTACGTCCAGCAAGCGCTTCTCGCGGGCGCTCGTGGCTTCGTTACACAGTCGTCGGCCGAGACCAGCCTGGTAGAGGCACTTGATCAGATGCTACAGTTGGAGAGCTTCAGGCGTCTCCAGCGGGTGCAGGAGGAGGACGAACTCGCTGCGCGTGACAAGGAGGGACGACTGGTCAGCGTCTTCAGCGCCAAGGGTGGGGTTGGATGCACCGTGATTGCCGTGAATCTGGCCGTCGCTCTGCGAAAACAGACCGGCGAGGCCGTTTGTCTCTTTGACGGCGACCTGCACTTTGGGAACGTTTCTGTCCTACTGAATCTCTGGCCACAAGCGACCTTGGGAGACCTGTTGCCGTACACGGACGACCTGACGCCAGAGTTGGTCGAGGAGGTGATGCTCACCCATCCCTCCGGTGTGAAGGTGCTCCTCCCTCCTCCCGCCTTTGAAGAGGCTGAGAAGGTAAGTCCCTCCCTCGTGACCAGAGTTGTGGACATCCTCAAACAGCGATACAAGTTCGTCATTGTGGATGTCGGGGCTCGCCTGGATTCCTCAGCCCTGGCGATCTTGGATTCCTCGTTCAGGATTGTGCTGGTTACTACGCCTGAGGTACCCGCCTTGCATAACCTGAGACGCATGCTGCAACTCACCGAGGATCTGGGACATCCGAGGGAGAAGGTGGTGATCTTGGGCAACAGGTTCTCTGCTGGCTGGGGTATCCAGACCACGGATATCGCGGAAAGCCTGGGGTATCCCATATCCGTGACGTTGCCCAGCGACGGCCGCCTGGTAACCCAAGCTGCCAACAGGGGGATTCCATTCATGATGGATGCCCCAGGTAGTTCTCCGGCCCGGGCGGTGTCTGAGCTAGCAGAACTGATTATGGAGGCTGATCAACGGCACGAGGAAGGAGCTGAGACGCCGCCGTCGCGCTCACGGTGGCTGTTACGTTGAAGGCCAGCGTCACGCTTGTGGGAAACAAGGCCTTTGATATCGGTTGAGCAAGGTGCATAGATGAACGTTTTCTCGGTGGTGGGCGTGCTTGCCGCCTTCGCAGTCTTGCTGCTGTTCTTTGGAATAGCCCAACTGGCCGCTGGCGGCGTAGATGAGAGAATGGGTCGCTATGTGAGCCGTGCTCGGGAAGCGGCGGGGACGGAGCCGGGGAGGGACTCGGTATTCCGTCGCCTCGATGCAGCTATGGCTCAGCGTGGTCTCGTGGAGGGTGTCAGGCGCGATCTCCTCCGCGCCGATCTGCCTCTCACTGTGCCCGAGTACCTGGTCATCAACGTGTTGGTCGTGGTTGCGGGCGCATTGATCGGATATTTGATTTCCCGGTTTTGGGTTTCTGCCCTGGTGTTGGCCGTGGGGAGCGCGATTCTGCCCACGCTCTACGTCAGGTTGAGGCAGCGACAAAGGATCAGGGCCTTCAACAACCAACTGGAGGATGTCCTCAACTTGATCGTCGCTGCCATGCGGGCTGGCTATTCACTGCTGCAATCATTTGACTACGTCTCGAGGCGTTTGCCGGACCCGGCGGCCACCCAATTCGCCAGAGTGGTTCGTGAGGTTAGCCTTGGGCTGAGCATGGATGAAGCTCTGGGGAACCTCCTGATTCGGGCGGAAAGCGAGGATTTGGAACTCATCGTCACTGCGATAGCGATTCACAATGAAGTGGGCGGCAACCTGACGATGATACTGGAGAGCGTCGGTCATACGATCCGGGAGCGAGTCCGTATCAAGCGAGAAATCCGCAGCCTGACGGCCATGCAAAGGGGATCCGCCTATATTCTCGTCGCTCTGCCCTTCCTGGTTGGCGGTATCCTGTTCGTGATGAGTCCCACTTATATGATGCGGCTCTTCGAACCGGGAGCTACTCTATGCATCCCCTTGGGAGCTGTCGTATGCATGGCCGCGGGCTTCGTCATAACGCGCCGGATCATGGATATCGAGGTTTAGGCCAGAGCGAGAAGGGAATCCTCACTACGATGCAACTCGAACCTGTGACGCTGTCGTGGATGGTGGCGGTCCTCGTCGGCCTGAGCATCTTCGTCTTTGCCGTTGGCTTCCAAGTACGCCGACTTAGTGCCGAGACCCTGGATGATCGCGTCAGGCGCTATGCCCTGAAGCCTACTGTCCAGGAGGCTGAGCTCTCGGAGCCTTTTTTCGAGAGAGTGATCAAGCCTCTCGTGCAGAGCGTGCTCCGAGTCGTGGGGCGATTGACTCCTAGCCGCAACATCGAGGAGCTGGAACGCGATCTGGCTCAAGCGGGCAGACCTCTGGATCTGGCGCCAATAGACTTCGTGGGAGCCAGATTGTTGGTCGCAGTAGCACTGGGATTGGTTGCCGCTGCTTTTGTCTATGTCGTCCGGTCATCCGCCCGCCTGGCGCTGTTTGGCGGTCTGGTCGGGGGCGCCGTGGGGTTCTATGCACCGATTGTGTGGCTTCGGTGGAGGATTGCCGGGCGCAAGAAGAACATTCAGCGCGCGCTGCCGGATTGCATAGACCTATTGGTGGTGTGCATTGATGCTGGCCTGGGCTTCGATTCGGCCCTGCTCAAGGTGGCTGAGAGATGGCGACATGAACTCGGTCGGGAACTGGACCGGGTAGTTTACGAGATCAGAATGGGCAGGACCAGGGTGGAAGCCCTTGAGGATCTGGTGACTCGGACAGGGGTGGAAGATGTGGCCACCTTTGTGGCTGTTGTGTTACAGGCCCACCAGCTTGGCGTCAGTATCGCCAAGGCTCTGCGGATTCACGCTGAACAGATGCGCGTTCTCAGGCGGTACCGAGCGGAAGAACAGGGACGCCAGGCTGCTTTGAAGATGCTGTTTCCCCTCGTCTTCCTGATCTTCCCGGCCCTGTTTGCGGTGATCCTGGGACCCGCCATTCCGCACCTGCTGCAGACCCTGGCCAACCTTGGCTAGGACATCCCACAGGGTCTGCGCGATGAATGGTGCATGCCTCCGCGACGGAACTGTATGGGCCAGAGGTGTCTTTGAAAATGGTGCGGGACGCGGACAAGAGACCAGCATGGGCTGAGCACCCGTTATACGAGCAAGCTGTAGCTCATTTCGAGGCGGAGGAGTGGGTTGAGGCGTTCGCACTCTTCTCGCAGCTGGCGATCGAGTCCCCAGGCGACCCCGAACTGCAGCAGATCTTGGCCGGCCTTCGCCTGAAGGTGTCCTTAGCGCGGGACCAAGCTCCCCGAGGACGGCCCTGGATGCGGAAAGCGCGCAAGGGCGTCTTGCTCGCTTTCGGTGCTGTGGCCGTAGTAGCGCTGCTGGCCGGGCTGGCATACACGATTTATGCGCGCTGGCTTCTGCCCGCTCGGACAACGAGAGATCAAGTGACTTACGTGCAGGAATTGCAGCAATTGGCCAAAGGTTACGTGGCAGCCGGTGACTATGCCCGGGCCGCTGATCTCTACGAAGAGATCCTCCGTCTGGCCCCCGGTGATGCTGTGGCAGCAGCTGGTCTGGAGAGAACTGAGCAACTCCAATGGTTGGCGGACGAGTACGATAGGGCACTGGAGTTGACCCGCGAGGAGAGATGGCATGAGGCGCTGTGGGCGTGGCGGATGATTCAGGCCACAGATCCCAATTTTGGGGACGTTGACTACTGGCTCGCGTTCGTCAAGCGCCAGGACGTTCTCTACTCGCTGTTCGAGGAAGCGGAGATGCGCTATGGCATTCGCGACTGGAACGGAGCGCTTGAGCACCTCGAGCGCCTGAGGAGCCAGAGCGTGACCTACCGGCAGGACGACGTGGAGTCTCTTCTCGTGGGGTGCTACGTCAATGTGGCCGAACAGAAGCTGTGTGAGGCCAGTGATCCATCCAGTGTCCATGATGAGGTAATGGAACTGTTCGACAGGGCACTCCAGGTTCGTCCTCAGGATGACTCGCTTCTTGCAGAGCGGGCAGTGTCCGAGCAATTCTTGCAGAGCCATGCACGCTTTCAGGGAGTCTGCCAAGAGTCTGTGCAGGAGCTGAGCATGGTATGCCAATCCGAAGCAGATATCTCTCCCGATCAGCAGTTCCTGGTGCTGTATCAGGCCAACGTGCATTGTGGAAACGCCCGAATGGCGGCGCGTGACTTTCAGACGGCGCGGTCTTGCTACGAAGCCGCCATGGAAATGCCAGTGGATGACATCTCCGAAGCCACCGCGAAGTACGCCGTACTGGTTCCACTGCTTACTCCGACCGCCACTCCGAAGCCTCCGCCGCCTACCCCCACGAGGCGGCC
>CAYGAW010000155.1:0-9980 GCA_964347945.1 uncultured Anaerolineales bacterium | reverse complement strand
CCCGGCCTCATCGTCCTGCTTGGAGCGGTTGTGGCAATGTGCCTCGGCGTGCGTGGTCTAGTGCCCGTCCTGGCCGTGCCAGACATAGGAGTTCAGCACTGGCGGTTCGATACCTTGGCCAGTGAGGTGTCAGCGGGAGCTGGCTCTGGTGGTTCGCGGATCGCACTCATCAGTGACGGACTACGCGCCCTACGTGATTCCTACTTCTTGGGTGTGGGACCAGGCAACGCGGATCACCATTTGCAGCACATTGGAGGTCTGGACAGGGTCTATAACCTGCACAACTGGTGGATGGAGGTGCTCGTCAACGGTGGCATTCTTGTCTTCGTTGGCTATCTCCTTTTCTACGCCGCGCTGCTGGGCAACCTTTTCGTGATAGCAGCACGTACCAGGCGGCAAGTCCCGGCCTTCGTGGCAGCCAGTCTATTTGCCGCACTGATGGGGTACGTGTTCGGCTCACTTTCCCCGAGCAGTGCTATCCACTTCGCCCCTATGTGGATACACTTCGGCTTGAGCCTGGCCGTCATCAACATGGAGAGAACGTACGAGGCAGATGCACAGAGATAGTCTGAAGGTTCTCGTTGTCTCCCGCCTCTATCCGCGCCCGTCAGATCCGGTTCTCGGAGTTTTCGTTGAAGAGGAGGTCAGGGCACTCTCTGGCCACTGCCAGCTCAAGGTGGCCTCACCAGTTCCGTGGTTTCCCCGGTTGAAGATCTTCAAGAAGTGGTACGCCTACACCCGTGCACCAGTCCGAGAGATCAGAGAGGGCGTCGAGGTCTTCCGCCCAAGGGCGATTGTCTTCCCCAGGAACTTCCTCTTCGCCTTCCTCGGCCTGTCCTTCTACCTGTCCCTGCGTGGATGCGTCAAGCAGCTTGAGAAGGCCTTCCCTTTCGATCTGATCCATGCCCATACAGTGTATCCCGATGGTTTCGCCGCGGTGATGTTGGGCAAAGCGTTCGGCCGACCTACGGTCATCACCCTCCACGGTGGCGACGTGAGCCTGTACTTGAAACATCCGCTTGTCAGAAGGATGGGGCGTTGGGCATTTTCCAAATCCGACCGAGCTATCGCGGTAAGTGAGGCATTGCGCACAGAAGTGGTGGACGAACACGGAGCGGACCCACGCAAGATCTCCGTTATTCCCAACGGTGTGGATGTGCTCAGGTTCGCGCCGATGGCCCAGGAGGAAGCGCAGGCGAGACTGGTACTGACGAACGAAGTGCCCAGGATTCTGTACGTGGGCGGGATCGAGAGCTCCAAAGGCATAGACCACCTGTTAAGAGCGGCTGGCGAACTGAGACGAAACACACAGCACTCCGTCGAAGTAGTGCTCGTCGGAGAGGGCAGGTACAAAGGACGAGCCAAGGAACTCGCCACGGAGCTGGGGATCGACGATGCAGTGGCCTTCGTGGGCAAAAGGCCCAACACGGAGATACCCCTCTGGATCAACGCTTGCGACCTCTTGGTTCTGCCAAGCTTGAGCGAGGGCTTCGGTGTGGTGCTGATCGAAGCCATGGCCTGTGGCAAGCCGGTGGTGACCACCAGATGCGGAGGGCCCGAAGACATCGTCACGCCAGAGACGGGCATCCTCGTGTCCCCGGGAGACTACATGGCCCTGGCGGAGGCTCTGCAAGAAGTCCTCAGCGGCCAACGCCGGTTCGATCGTCAGGAAATCCGACGGCAGGCGGTGGCCAGGTATGCCTATGACAGTATCGCCCGCTGCATCATCGAGGTGTACCGAGAGATCGTAGGCGCCTAGTTCTTGACCCGAGCCGCAAGCCTGTCGCCGACACTGAAGCGGCTGGCCAAGGCCTGCCTCCACCTTTCCCGCCAGGACACAGTGAAGGTTTGACAAGGCCACGGCCCTAATCTAGAATTGGATCGCAGCATTCAAGGTTGCCACTTGCCCTTGGCCCACGCTTCTCGGTACAGGGAGTCATGAACCGAAAGGTCATCGTCATCGGCCTCGACGGCGCCACCTTCGACATCATCGACCCCATGATCGAAGGGGAGCACCTGCCACACATAGCGCGTCTGGTCGCGAATGGGACCAGGGGGCGACTACTGAGCACGATTCCCTATGCCACAATCCCTGCCTGGCCTTCTTTCATGACGGGGAAGAACCCCGGCAAGCATGGTGTCTTTGACTTCTTCAGCGTCGAGGGCGGACAGCGGCGCCTTTCGAACAGCCGCGACATTCGGTCTCAGACCCTATGGGAGATTCTGAGTAGCGATGGCAAGCGAAGCATCGTGATGAATGTGCCGGGAACGTACCCGCCTGCGAGAACCAACGGCATCGTGGTGAGTGGAATGCTCACGCCGGCAAACGCGGAGTGCACGTCGCCGCCCGAAGTGAAGCGCTTTCTCGACGAAGTGTCGGACGGCTATCGGATCAATTGTGGCAGTCACCTCTTGGGGGCCAGCCTCGTCAGAGATGTCTACGAGGTCACGGAGAAGCACAAAACGGGCTTTCTGGCCTTGCTGAGACGCGAGGATTGGGATTTGGCCTTGGTCCTGTTCAGGGCCACCGATGTGATCGGGCATCACTTCTGGGACAGGCAAGACCTGATATGGGACTGTTACGGCTATGTGGACGGCCTCGTCGGGGAGATCACCAGCACCTTCCCCAAGGCTACCTTCTTCCTGATATCCGATCACGGACTGCAATGTCAGCGCAGGGACTTGCATATCAACAAGTGGCTCATCGATCAGGGATACATGTCCGTCAGGAAGGGTCATGACACTGAGATATCGCGTTGGCAGGAGATCGGAGTGTTGGAGAGCCGGGCCGACTTGGCTGAAGGCTACCTGCATCCCTCGAAGATCTCCCGCTTCCTGCTCAGGCTGGGGCTAACCGGTCGAACAGTGCGCAGGCTTATCCCTAGGCCGTGGTGGACTGCGCTGAAGAGGTCGGTGCCTCAAGCCATGAAAGCTCACGTCCCAGCTACCAAAGACGTTGCCTATGAAGTGGACTGGGAGCACACTCAGGCCTCGGGTTATCAGCTGTACGCCACGGAGAGCAAGGCCATCAAGATCATGAACCACCGCCCTTCCTCACGGGAACGAGTTTGTTCGGAAATCGTGGATAAACTTGAAGGGCTTCGCGATCCACAAACGGGCTCACCCATCGTGCGCCGGGCCTATCGCCGGGAAGAACTGTATGAGGGGCCACACGTTGATTGGGCTCCTGACATCGTTCTCGACCTGCATGACGGCTACAACCTGACCAACGCCTTCTTCGCAGACGACTACGTGACGCCGCGGGACCAGGTCCGGGGATGTCATCACCGGGAAGGTATCTTCGTTGCCTGCGGAGACGGCATAGAGCGCGGCAAAGAACTGCACGCCTATCCCTCGCTGCTGGACGTGATGCCCACCGTGCTACATTACCTGGCATCGCCCGTTCCCGATGATTGCGACGGACGGGTGCTGAAGGAGATCTTCGAGTTTGACTCAAAACCCTATCGAAGAGAACCTCGACATGAGGGTATGGCGTCGAAAGAAATCGTTGCTGGTGCCTCAACCATCTATTCCGCCGATGAAGAAGCCGAGATCGAGGAACGCCTGAGAACCCTAGGCTACCTATGAAAGCGGCGGTTTTTGCCAAGGACACTGCATTGACCCTCACCGCCAGAGTCGCTGGCCTTACCTTGGCCTTGCTGTCTTCGATTGTCATAGCACGTGCCCTGGGACCAGAGGGAACGGGCGTCTATACACTAGCCATACTGTTCCCCTTGCTGATCATCACATTCACGAATCTAGGGGTCGGGCCAGCCACAGTCTACTACGTGGCTCAAGAGAAATACTCCCTGAGAGAGGTCTTAGGAAACAACGTCTTGCTAAGTGCTGTCATCGGCACCGTGGCCACTCTAGTAGGGCTTGGGCTGGTCGTCCTCTCGCAGGGTCAGATCTTCCCTTCCGTAGCTCCTTCCTATCTTGCCCTGGCACTACTGCTCGTTCCGGTGAATCTGTTCAGCCAGCAGTACGTCAACCACATCTTGCTGGGAGCCAGACGCATCAAGGAGTTCAGTGCCGCCTCCGTGCTTCAAAAGCTACTATTCCTCCCACTTGTGTTCCTGACCACGGTGGTCCTTGGGCTCGAGGTCTTCGGGGCGCTTTGGGCAACCATTCTAAGTTCAACGGTCCTCTGCGTCTTCCTGTTTCCGTGGGTCATGAGAATCGCCGGTGGGATTAGGTATCGCCTCAACTACGCCTACCTGCGAGACGCGTTCCGATATGGCATCAAAGCCCATCTGGGCAACATCATCGGCTTCCTGAACTACCGGGTCGAGGTGTTTCTCCTCGGCATCTTCCTGCCGGTCGCTGCGGTGGGATTCTATGCGGTGGCAGTTGGACTGGCGGAGAAACTCTGGTTCCTCTCCGAATCCGCCAGCACGGTGCTTTTTCCGACGGTTTCCGCTGAGAAGGACGAGTATCAGCGCAAGACCTTCACCCCTCTTGTCAGCAGAAACATCCTCTTCATTACCGCCCTCGGTGCGGCCGCTCTCTTCCTGGTCAGTGAGTGGGTCATTGTCCTTCTCTATTCAGAGGAGTATCTTCTCTCAGTGCGGCTGTTCCGCATCCTTCTGCCTGGGATCGTGCTCCTCAGTGCGAGCCGTATCCTGGCCAACGACATCGCTGGGCGCGGCTTGCCGTTGTTGAACACATACGTGGGGGCAATTGGTGTGGTCCTGCAAGTCGCCCTCAACCTGGTTTGGATTCCCAGGTACGGCGCCAGCGGTGCGGCGTGGGCAACCACTGTCTCTTACGGCATCACTCTGGCGGTCAGGTTGTGGATGTACATGAGGTTGTCTGGCAATTCATGGGCCACAGTGATTGTCCCGCATCCCTCAGATTGGCTTCTCTACAGGCAGTTGGCCCGGCTTGCGTGGAGCCGGGTGAGGCGGTAGGCGGCCCGCCGCGCAGCGAGGACACATATCCGTGAGATCCACATACATCCATGAAACTGCAGAAGTATCCGATCGGGCCCAGGTCGGTGAAGGTACGAAGGTCTGGCATCAAGCTCAGATCAGGGAGAATGCCAAGGTCGGCGCGAACTGCATCGTCGGCAAAGGTGTGTACATCGACTTCGACGTCATCGTGGGCGACAACGTCAAGATCCAGAACGGGGCGTCCATTTACCACGGCGTCACGTTAGAGGAAGGCGTCTTTGTAGGGCCTGGCGCGTGTCTGACCAATGACAAGTATCCTCGGTCTATCACCCCTGCCGGCAAGTTGAAGCGAGATGAGGACTGGGAAGTAAATCCCATCACCGTGAAGTACGGGGCCTCTGTAGGCGCCAGAGCGGTTATCCTGCCTGGCGTGATGGTCGGCAGATTCGCCATGATCGGGGCCGGGGCGGTGGTTACCAAAGACGTGCCTGACCACGGGTTGGTGCAGGGCAATCCAGCCAGACTGGTGGGCTTCGTGTGCAACTGCGGCCGGGGACTGATCGAGAGTCACGGGGAAGGAGATGTCGCCGAGATGGTATGTCCGGTATGTAAGGTGGACTACACCTTTCCCGCGCTAGACGTGACTGAGGCAGAGCGTGATTCCCATATCTAAGCCCTTGATAGGTGAAGAAGAGAAGGCAGCGGTCATCGCGGTGCTGGAGTCAGGTCAACTCGCTCAGGGACCGCGCGTAGAGGAGTTCGAGGAAAAGTTCGCCGCCCTATGTGGCGTGAAGCACGCCGTCGCCACATCTTCGGGAACGACCGCCCTACTCGCAGCCCTCCTGGCACATCGTATAGGTTTTGGTGATGAGGTCATAACCACCGCATTCACTTTCATCGCCTCTGCGAACTCCATCCTCTTCACCGGAGCCAGGCCAGTCTTCGTCGACATAGACGAGACCTCCTACAACATAGACCCAAACCTCATTGAGGAGAAGATCACCCAACGCACGAAGGCGATTCTGCCTGTGCACCTGTACGGCAATCCTTGCGATATGCAGAGCATCATGGATACTGCCGCCAGGCGTGACCTTGTCGTGATCGAGGATGCCTGTCAGGCTCACGCCGCTTCCATAGATGGGAAATGTGTAGGTAGCTTTGGCACGGGCTGCTTCTCCTTCTACCCCAGCAAGAACATGACCACTGGTGAAGGAGGGATGCTCACCACCGATGATGATGGCATAGCCGAGCAGGCGCGGTTGATTCGCCATCACGGCCAGAGCCAACTCTACCACCACGAGTCGCCCGGCTACAACTTCAGGATGACGGAAATGCAGGCTGCGCTCGGACTGGTCCAACTGCAGAAGCTACCTGAGTGGACCCGGAGGCGCATCGAGAACGCCCGGTACCTTGATGAGCGCCTGGGCAACGTCATCACGCCTAGGGTGGGAGACGGCTGTGTCCACGTGTACCACCAGTACACCATCAGAGTGAGCGCGGATCGCGACGAGGCATTGCAGAGATTGGCGAACGCTGGCATCGGTGCTCGGGTATACTACCCCGTCCCGATCCACCAGCAGCCCTTCTACCGCGAGCTCGGCTTCAACGATTCCCTGCCGGTGTCCGAGAGGATCAGCCAGGAAGTCCTATCCATACCCGTCCATCCCGGCCTCTCCCGCGCTGAACTGGACGAGATCGTGCGTGAGGTCTCCAAGCTATGATCAGAGCTGCCGTGATAGGCGTGGGCTCCATGGGGCAGAACCACGCCAGGATTTACAACGAGATAGAAGACGTGGATCTGGTAGCCGTCTCTGACGTGGACTACGAACTCGCCGAGAAGATAGCTTCTCGCTACAAGACCAAGTGCTACAGCGAGTACAAAGAGATGCTCGCCGAGGAGGCGCTGGATCTCGTCTCCGTCGCCCTGCCCACCAAGCTTCACCACAAGGTCGCTTTGCACGCGATGGAGCAAGGGCTCCACGTGCTGGTGGAGAAGCCGATCGCCGATACGGTTCCCAATGCCCGGGAGATCTCGCAGGCTGCTCAGGATCAGAACCGCAAACTGATGGTGGGGCATGTGGAACGGTTCAACCCCTCCGTGACAGAGTTGAAGCGCAGACTGGACGAAGGCCAGTTGGGCAGGATATTCCAGATCCACGTCCGGCGACTGGGTCCCTTTCCCCATCGCATTCGGGACGTAGGAGTCGTCATCGACTTGGCCACTCACGACCTGGATGTGATGTGTCATCTGACCGATGCTGGCGTAAAGAGAGTGTATGCCGAGACTGAACAGAAGATCCACACACACCATGAGGATTCTCTTTCGGGACTGTTGAGGTTTGAGAACGGAGTCGTGGGAGTGCTGGACGTCAACTGGCTCACGCCCACCAAGGTAAGAGAGTTGTATGTCACCGGCGAAAAGGGGATGTTCGTGGTGAACTACCTCACCCAAGATCTGTACCTCTACGAGAATGAATATGTTGACAGCGACTGGGACAGATTAGGGATGCTCAAGGGCGTGGGTGAAGGGAACATGATCAAACTGAGAATCAGGAAACGAGAACCCTTGCACGTAGAGCTGGAGTCCTTTGTCCAAGCCGTGTTGCACGATCGACAGCCACAAGTCACGGGCGAAGATGGCATAAGGGCCCTCATGCTAGCCGAGGCGATGGTCGAGTCGGGCCGCCAGCACAAGATCGTGGAGTTCTAGACTGTGGACAACTTGATTCAGGCAATTCGAGACCAGAAGGCCAAGGTGGCTGTCATCGGGCTGGGATATGTTGGCTTGCCGGTGGCCTGTACCTTCGCCCGGGCGGGCTTCCGCGTAGTGGGCATCGAGCGAGATGAGGAGAAAGCGACGCAGATCGGCGCAGGCATCTGCCCTATCAAGGGGGATGAGCCAGGGCTGGCTGAACTACTGACTGATGTGATCGGTGCGGGCAAACTGCGGGTAGCAACCGATTACGCAGACTGTCAGGATGCCAGCATAGCGTTGATCGCCGTCGAGACCCCCGTTGGGCATCAATCAAGGGAGCCGAGCTATGACGCGTTGCGGACGGCTTTGCAGGACTTGGGGCCCAATCTGGGGCGAGGGAGTCTGGTGATAATTGAATCCACCATCGCCCCCCGGACCATGGAGAGGATCGTCAAGCCCCTCTTGGAGGAGACCTCAGGGATGAAGCTTGATGAAGGCTTCTATCTGGCCTACTGTCCGGAGCGTGTGATGCCGGGCAAGCTGTTGGTCAATCTCAGGACGTGCAACAGGGTGATAGGCGGGATGAGCCCAGAGGCCGGCGAGTTGGCTAGCCAGCTATACCGCCACATCGTTGAGGCCGACCTGGACATCACGGATGCCCTGACCGCGGAACTGGTCAAGACCACAGAGAACGCCTATCGCGATGTCCAAATCGCCTTTGCCAATGAGATAGCCCTGCTTTGCGAAAACGTCGGAGCTGACGCCTACCAAGTTCGCCGGTTGGTCAACAAATCTCCCTACAGGGACATGCACGTGCCGGGAGCAGGAGTCGGCGGACACTGCACACCCAAGGACCCCTGGCTGCTATTGTATGGGACCGCGGGAAGGCTCGACGCCAAGCTGATACCAACCGCCCGAGCAATCAATGACGGCATGCCCCCTCATGTCGCTGCTCTGGCTGAGGAAGGCTTGTCTGAAGCCGGCCGACCTATCAAGGGCGCGAAGGTAGCGGTACTGGGGTACGCGTACCTGGAAAACACGTCTGACGATCGCAACTCGCCCACCGTACCGCTGGTGGACAGGTTACAGGCCCTTGGAGCCAAGGTGACCATCCACGATCCCCATTTCCCCCAATACAGTATCGAATTGGAGGAAGCCGTTACTGGCAGCGACTGCGTCGTAGTCATGGTTGCCCATGATGCGTATCGCGCCGCAGATCTCACAGCTCTACGAAGCTGGGTCAGCACACCGGTTCTGATTGATGGGCGCAACGTCTTCGATAAAGCAGCTGCACGAGAGCTCGGATTCATCTACAAGGGCGTTGGAAATCGGTGAGTCTTCCCGATGAAAGTCGCTTCCATTGTGGGTGCTCGGCCCCAATTCATCAAGGCAGCCCCCGTGGACAGGGAGCTGCGGAAGTCCCACAGCCACGTGCTCATCCACACTGGCCAACACTACGATTACACGATGTCCGCGGTCTTCTTCGAGGAACTCGGCATCCCCGAACCAGACCGCAACCTGGGGGTCGGTTCGGCCGGTCACGGCAGACAGACTGGAGAGATGCTGATCAGACTGGAGGGGGCGCTGATAGACGAAGAACCTGACTGGGTCCTGGTCTACGGCGATACCAACTCCACTCTGGCGGGCGCTCTGGCGGCCGCCAAGCTTCATCTCCCGCTCGGCCATATCGAGGCAGGCCTGCGCAGCTTCAACCGGCAAATGCCAGAAGAGATCAACCGGGTGGTCACGGACCACGTGGCCGACGTCCTGTTCTGCCCAACCGAGATCGCAAGACAGAACCTTGGCAAAGAAGGA
The DNA here is from genome assembly GCA_964347945.1 of uncultured Anaerolineales bacterium. GTDB lineage: Bacteria > Chloroflexota > Anaerolineae > UBA7937 > B3-Chlor > CAYGAW01. Next base: position 578 of record CAYGAW010000155.1, on the reverse strand, counting down.
ATCACGGAAGGAGTGTTCAACGTCGGCGACGTGATGTACGACGCAGTGCTGCACAGCACCGCCATCGTGGACAGCAAGTCTCGCATCCTCGGCTCTCTCGACCTCGAACCTGGATCATACTTGCTGGTTACGATTCACCGACCGGGCAATACCGACGATCCCCAGAATCTCTCCAACATCCTTGAGGCCTTCAACGAGATCGACGAGAAGATCGTCTTCCCCGCCCATCCAAGGACCAGCCAGGCCATCGACCACCTCAACTGCCGATTGTCCTCAACGGTTAAGCTGATGGCACCGGTCAGCTACCTTGACATGCTTGCTCTGGAGAGGAGCGCTCGTCTGATCCTGACCGACTCAGGAGGGGTGCAGAAGGAAGCCTACCTGTTTGGCGTGCCATGCATCACCCTCCGGCATGAGACCGAGTGGGTGGAGACCGTCGAAGCTGGATGGAATGTGCTGGTAGGGGCGAACAGGGAGAAGATCATCCGAGCGATCAAGGAGTTCCGTCCTGAGGGCAAGCGGCCGGAGATCTTCGGTGATGGAATGGCGAGCGAGAAGATAGCACACCACCTCGGATC
>CAYGAW010000154.1:0-21844 GCA_964347945.1 uncultured Anaerolineales bacterium | reverse complement strand
CCTCGGGCCCCGCGCACGCAGAAGCGGGTATCAGTGCCCCTGACTGGACTCGAACCAGCACGCCCTCGCGGGCACAGGCCCTCAACCTGCTGCGTATTCCCATTCCGCCACAGGGGCTCCGACTACTATTATATCCCGAGGGTGGCCACTTGTCAAAGGGGAATCGATCTTGGGTCAAGAGAGGGAGCCATCTGGCCGTGTCGGAACCATGGATGCGGCCGAGCGCAGGCTTGCTCTCTTGAGACAGGATCCACGTTTCCCTCCGCTCAGCTTCCTCGCCGGCGTGCATCCGAGCGCTCTGATAGCACCCAGAATCCCCGCTAGACTTGAGACGTGTGCACTACATCCCCAGCACGATTGGGCCCAGGAAAGACGCTCGATCCAGTAGGAGGACAGCTGGCAATCGCCTCTACACTCTGTGCCAACTTCGGGGCAGGCCTGCTTGCCTACGTGATCGGATGCTGACCAGGCGTGTTGCGCAATTGGGAAGTCTGATGCTCGCCCCGCGAGAGGTCGAGTACTTGACAAACGAGATGGATTGGAGTATAATGAGTTGGTAATGCTAATTATTTGCAATAAGTACAATTGGTTAGTCTTGCTTCCTAGGTAGAGCGGGGAAGGATGAACAAGACGGGTGTAGTGCTAGCAGTCAGCGCGGAGGCGCGGGGTGATGGAAGGGGCAGACGAAGAGCCGGAAGGCTCCACTGGCGTTGGGGTAGGGGGACGGCGGTTACTGAGCACGAGGAACTGGCGAGATTGGTGAGGGAAAGAGGCGGCTACGATCTCGTCGCGGTGGGTCATGAATACGGCGGTGAACCATCGATTGCGGACGCGTTGGATGCGCTGGTCAAGAAGGGAGCCACCCGAGTGGTGGTGGTGCCCACCGGAATGCTGAACCCCAACATGGCTCAAGTGATATCCAGCCTGCGTGGGCGGTACCCAGATGTCGAGATTGTCTGCGCTCAGCAGCCCGCCGATACGAGCAGGAGGTCGGCCGACGCGATCGTCGACACGGTTAGGCAGGTTGACGCCACGTGTGTTGGCGCCGAGGCCGCCTTCGGCCTTGTGCGCCTAGCCGTTGTCAGGAGTGGCGAACGAGCCGTCATCCACGATTTCCACGCTGGGCACACCCTCGTCAGTCGCTTGTCAGCCCTGGGTTTCACACCTGGTGCTGAGGTGACCATGCTCCAGAACTATGGAACCGGGCCTGTGATTGTGAGGGTGCGAGACACGCGCATCGCCTTGGGGCGAGGTGAGGCCACGAAGATTTGCGTCAGGAGAATGGACCAAGAGGAGTGATCTGTCGAGACGGCGCGAGTTGGACGCATGACTGAGAAGAGAACGATCAAGGTAGCGCTGGCCGGCCAGCCCAACGTTGGCAAGTCAACGGTCTTCAACCTGTTGACGGGTCTCAGCCAGCATGTGGGGAACTGGCCGGGGAAGACAGTAGAGCGAAAGGAAGGCGTCTATTCCCACAACGAGGCTCAAGTCACCATCGTGGACCTGCCGGGGACCTACAGCCTCACCGCCAACTCCGCTGAGGAGGTGATAGCTCGTGACCACATCATCAGGGAAAAGCCCGACGTCGTGGTGGCTGTGATCAATGCCTCCTCTATGGAGCGAAATCTCTACTTGGTGGCCGAGTTGCTGCCTTTGCCATCGCCGGTCATCGTGGCGCTGAACATGATGGACGTCGCGCGTCAGCAGGGGCTGAAGATCGAGCCCAGGGTACTGGAGGCGGCGTTGGGAGTGCCGGTCGTGCCCATGACAGCGACCAAGAACGAGGGTATCTGCGAACTGGTGGAGGCCATCGACGAGGTAGCCCGCGACGGGGCCGATTATCGGCCCAAGAAGCCGCAGATCAGGGGGGACCACCGCGCCGTTCTGGAAGAGATCGACGAGCTGGTCGGACAGTATGTGCCGCAACCCTATCCTCCGGACTGGGTATCCCTCAAGCTGCTGGAGGGAGACGATGAGATCTTGAGCATGATGAAGCAGTGCCTGCCTGACGAGGTTTGGGACCGGGTCCACGAGATCTTGAAGGAACACGAAGATGCCGTGGTCGCCGTGGCGAGCGGTCGCTATGACTGGATAGCCCGCATGACTCGCGCAGCATTGGTGCGGCCTCGCATAGGGCAGGTAACCCTCACTGAGAAGCTGGACCGCTGGGCCGCTCATCCCGTCTGGGGACTAATGGTTCTGGCGGGCATCCTTGGACTGGTGTTCTTGCTGACTTACTCCGTGGGCGCTCCCCTGCAAGGGGCGCTCGAAACCTACGTTATCGAGACCAGCGCGCGGCTTCTAACCACTGCTCTGGCGAGCGCTCCTGCCTGGGTCCGAGGCCTACTGGTCGACGGTGTGATCGGTGGTGCGGGGACGGTGGTCACCTTCATCCCCATATTGATCATATTCTTTGCCATCATGGGCCTGCTGGAGGATATAGGATACATGGCTCGTGCAGGCTACGTCATGGATCGGCTCATGCACCTCATGGGGTTGCACGGCAAGAGCTTCCTACCACTGTTCCTGGGTTTCGGCTGCAATGTGCCAGCGGTGATGGGCACTCGCGTCATCGAGTCGCGTCGAGGACGCCTTCTCACCATCATGTTGGTGCCCCTTGTGCCCTGTACGGCAAGGATGATGGTTCTGGCCTTCATCACACCGCTGTTCTTCGGTGCGGCAGCCCCTGTTGTAGCCTGGAGCCTGGTGGGGTTGAGCCTGGTGGTCCTTGCTGTATCTGGCGTGGTAATCAACCGCGTCGCCTTTGGCGGTGAGCGATCCGCCTTCATCATGGAGCTCCCTCTGTATCACGTACCCAATTGGCGCACCATTGGCATCCTGATCTGGCAGCGGTCCCTGGCCTTCTTCAAACGGGCAGGTACAGTGATCCTGGTCGTGTCAGTGGTGCTTTGGGCGCTCTCTGCCTTGCCCACGGGAGACATCCAGACCAGCTTCCTAGCCCGGGCAGGTCAACTACTGGTCCCCATGGGTGCGCTCTTGGGGCTGAACTGGGAGATGATGGTGGCTCTCTTGACCAGCTTCATCGCTAAGGAGAACTCCATCGCGTCGCTGGGGGTACTGTACGGAGGCGGAGACGAAGCGGGACTGGCGGAGATCCTTCCTGGGATCATGACGCCGGCTGCAGCGCTGAGTTTCTTGGTGGTGCAGATGCTTTTCATCCCCTGCGTGGCCACGGTGACCACTGTGCTTCACGAAACCAACTCGTGGAAGTGGACACTTTTCAACTTGGGGCTTCTGCTGGCCGTGTCTTTCGGGGTAGCAATCGTGGTCTACCAGGTGGCTACGTTATGGGGATAGAGTCGGGGCCGAGGATACCAGAATGTTGGTGCAAGTACTGGAAACAGTAGCTCAAGGTGGCACTTACAGCTTTGCCGAGTTGGCCCGCAGCGTGGGTGTCGAAAAGGAGTTGCTGCAGCAGATGATCGAACACTTGACGCGGATGGAGTACCTGAAGCCCATAGGAGAGCTTTGTCAGCCAGGCTGCGATGGTTGCCCGGTGGCTGGAGTCTGCGCCACTGGAGGGCAGGGTCAAGCCTGGGGCCTCACCAGGGAGGGCGCTCAGCTGCTCCAGAAGATGAGGCAGCGTCGAGTGTAGGCCGGTGGACCAACGGAGGCCCAGAACGCATAGGGTCTCTCGCAATGAGCGCCGACGCTGCCGTTTCTCAAACTGCTCCTTTCGCGCCGCCCGTCAGGTCGGTAAGCTTCTGGATGGCTCTGCGCCGGAGTCAGCTCGCCATTTCGCCAAGAATGTTCTCCAGTTCTTGCTGCCAGTCCGCCTCCCGCACGGAGATGGGGAGCAATAGGCGATCGTCCACAACTCTCAGCCTGGCAGGCAAGAGACCCTGTGAACGACGTCGCTTGATCTCCGTCAGGCTGCCTAGTCCGATGGCTATCCCGCTTCGCTCCTCGGACAGGATCTCCACTCCAGCTTGACTGGCGAGGATCTTGATACGAAGCAGATAGATGAGGTTCTCTGCCTCTTCGGGCAAGGCCCCGAACCGGTCTTGCAACTCCTGCCTCATCCGCTCGATCTCCTCCAGGGTGCTGAGGCCAGCCATGCGCCGGTATATCCCCAGGCGCAGGGCTTCTTCCTCGACATAGTTCTCTGGCAGGTGGGCATCCAGAGGCAGATCGACGGTTGGGCCGGTGGCCTCCGGCGGAGTGAGCCGAAGAGGTGGGCGACGCTCCTCAGCGGATGCCTCTCGCTCCTTTTCCTTCAGATCCTGGATCGCTCTGGCCAGGAGACGGCAGTAGAGATCGAAGCCGACCGCGCTGATGTGACCGTGTTGCCGCGTGCCAAGAACATCGCCCCCGCCTCTTATCTCCAGGTCTCGCATAGCGATGCGAAAACCAGCTCCCAGCTCGCTGGCTTCCTTGATGGTCAGCAACCGTTTGCGGGCATCTTCACTCAGAGGGGCGTCTTCGTCATAGAGAAGGTATGCGTACGCCCGCACCGTGCTGCGCCCCACTCGTCCCCGCAGTTGATATAACTGTGCCAGTCCGAAACGGTCTGCCCGATTGACGATCAATGTGTTGGCGTTGGGGATATCTATTCCGCTTTCGATGATGGAGGTGCACACCAGGATGTCGTGGCTGCCCGCTGCGAAGTCTGTCATCACTTGAGCCAGCTTGGCCTCCTCCATCTGTCCGTGGGCCACTACTATGTCGGCCTCCGGGACTAGCTTGCTCAGACGGTTGGCGATCTGACGAATGCCTCGCACGCGGTTGTGTACAAAATAGACCTGTCCACCGCGATCCAGTTCGCGAAGGATAGCCCTGCGGATCAGCGCCTCATCGTAGGGGGTAACGCGAGTGACCACCGCCAGGCGGTACTCTGGCGGGGTGTCTATGGTGTTCATGTCGCGTGCTCCCGCCAAGGAGAGATATAGAGTACGGGGTATGGGGGTGGCGGTCAAGGTGAGCACATCGACCTCGCTTCGCATTTGTTTCAGCCGCTCCTTGTGAGCCACGCCGAACCGTTGCTCTTCATCTATGATCAATAGCCCCAGATCACTGAAGTCCACATCCTTTTGCAGGAGCCGGTGCGTGCCGATAACAATGTCCACCGTACCGTTGCGCAGGCGCTCAAGGATACTGTGCTGTTCGCTCTGGGTCCGGAAGCGCGAGAGCATTTCTACTTCAACCGGAAAGGGAGCGAGGCGCTCTTTGAAGGTGCGGTAATGCTGCTGCGCCAGGACGGTGGTCGGCACCAGCAGGGCCGCCTGCTTGTTGTCCATCACCGCCTTGAAGGCTGCTCGCAAGGCCACTTCGGTCTTTCCATAGCCGACATCACCACAGACGAGGCGATCCATAGGCCTCGGTTTCTCCATGTCTCTCTTGACGTCGTTGATGGCCCGCAGCTGGTCATCGGTCTCGACGTAGGGGAAAGAGGCATCCAGTTCATGCTGCCAGGGAGTGTCAGGCGAGAAGGCGTGTCCCTTTACAACCTCGCGGACGGAGTACAGGTCCAGCAGTTCCTGGGCCATTTCCTCCGCGGCCCTCTTGGCGCTGGACTTGACGCGGGACCAGTGGGCGGTGCCCAGTCGGTCAATCCGTGGTGGCTCAGCCTTCGCTCCTACGTAGCGGTTGACGCGGTCGCCCTGGTACGTGGGTACGTACAGTTTGTCTCCAGCCGCATAGTCGATCTGCAGGTATTCCCTCTGAGCCTGATCCACGTCGAGGCGCACGAGACCTCGAAAGGTGCCGATACCGTGTTCTATGTGCACCACATAGTCCCCGGGGGCGATGTCGGCGAAGTAAGATTCGGGAGGTAACGCTTTCGGGCGATAGGGACGACGCGGTTCAGGCTTCAACCAGCCGAATATTTCACCGTCGGTCAGCAGCGTTATGCTCCCGCCATCGGTCTGGCGCATCCGCCAGCCGGAAACAAGGTTGCCCTGCAGCAGAGTCAGGCTTCCCTCTTGCGGAGGGGCGACGATCTCCTCCACTGGCTGGACGATTAGCCCCCAGTCTTCGTACAACTCTGCCAGACGGGGTGTCTGACGAGAGACGATCACCACTGGCCAGCCGTTCTCCATCATTTCAAGGGAGTCTGCAATCACGTCCTGCAGCCGGCCAGCGTAGGCAGCCCCGGCCACAAAGCTATCATTCACGGCGAGGTCAGTGGCTGTGTCGTACCCGAATTCCAAACGGGCATGCTCGTCGAATCTGTGCTGCACCGCACTCCAGGCGAAATGAGGTGACTGTACACCCTGAGGGAGTTCGCCCTTCTGTGTCAACTCGTGGCGGAGCCCTACATTCTGCACATCCAGGTTGGCCACCATGGCCTCCAGGCCCACCGGATCCTCCAGGACTACCAGGGTCTGGCGAGGCATGTAGTCTACGAGCATTCCCGGTTCCTCGTAGAGATAGGGTATGTAGAACTCCAGCGTGTCGAATACTTCCCTGTTGCTCAGGGCTTGCAGATCTTCTCGGAACTCGTCTGCCACTTCGGGATGGCAGGAGGCGAGATCCAGAGCCTGGCCACCGTCATCCTTTTCGACACTCAGAGGGAAGGCCTCTCTCGCTGGGGTAACGACCGCGGACAGTATGCTCTCCACGGAGCGCTGAGTTGAGGCGTCGAAGAGGCGCAACGACTCTATCTCGTCGCCGAAGAACTCAATCCTGACCGGTTGGTCGCTGTGGGCTGTGTAGACGTCTACTATGCCTCCCCTGGCACTGAAAGTACCTGTGTCCTCCACCACCGTCGTACGTTCGTAGCCCAGCCCATACAAGGTGGTGAGAAGCTCCCCGATCGTGATCGCCTGTCCGACGGCTAGGTGTTCCACGTGTCCCTCGAACTGCTCCCGAGGGACGGTCTTCTGAAGAAGGGCACGAACAGAGGCGACCACGAACATGGGAGGACCATCGGCTCCGTGCTCATCATTGACGAGCCTGGCCAGGGTCGCCAGGCGATCTTGGGTTATTCCTCTGTCCCACGGAATTCTCTCATAGCTCAGGACATCCGGCTCAGGAAAGAGCAGGATGCCTTCACGGGATGCCGACCAGATAGTCAACTGCTCGAAGATCTTGCGGGCACGATCACGCCTGGTGGTGATGACCAGAATGGGCACGCCAAGGCCCTCTCTCAAGCCGGCCAGGAGGTATGGTCTGGCTGACTCTAGAACCGAGAGGGACAGAGTGCCAGACTGTTGAGCTACTGCCGAACGGATCGCCCCCACGAGTTCATCATAGCCCCGCAGGTTGTGGATCAAAGGCAGAAGTCCGGAGAGGTACAAATCCCACCTCTAGTTGAATCTGCTCATAGTTTGCTCTACGCCGTCTCTCAGGAAAGACACGACAGCTTCAACGGCCTTCTCGAGGACGTCTGAGACGACGATGGCTTCGACGAGTGAGAAGTCCTGCAAGACGTACTCTTCGGGAGATTCGCTGCCCGGTCTGCCTATGCCGACGCGAATCCGGGCGACACTGCGCGTTCCCAGGCAGGCGATGACGGACTCCATGCCTTTGTGTCCGCCAGAGCCTCCGCGCTCACGAACGCGCATCTTGCCCAGGGGCAGATCCAGATCATCATAGATGATCAGGATGTCTTGCGTGCTTATCCTGTACTTGCTCTGTACGGGTCTCACTGCTTTTCCACTCTTGTTCATGTAAGTCAGAGGCTTGAGGAGAAGTACTCGCAATCCCTCCATCTCCCCAGCGGAGAGCAGACCCTGGAATTCCATCTTGTCGAACTCGAGGTCATACCGAGCCGCGAGCTTGTCTACGATTTGGAAGCCAACGTTGTGACGGTTCCTGGCGTGCTCCTTGCCAGGGTTCCCCAACCCCACAATCAGCTTGGTTGGCGCAGGTCGCATCTTGGGGGGGCGCCGGAAAAGCCTCCCAATCATATCCAGTTCTCGCTTTCACATCCAATCCAAAGCAGTAGGGGCTGGTCAAGACCCCAGCCCCCTTGAACGTCCAATCCAACACCGGCGGTGGAGAAGTCGGTTCGTCAGATGAGGCGTTTCAGCAGAAAGACCACCCCCACGAACAGGAAGATCACCATTGTCACGAATGCGCCGAAGACGAACTGCCTCACAAACACACCGACGTCTGGAAAGGAGATAGTACCGGCTGGCTCCGGTGCTTCCGTCGGAGAAGGCTCTTCTCCAGGCACGGGCGTAGCAGTTGGTGTGCGTTGGATCACGGCTGGCTGTTCGATGATAGCTGCAGTGGGTGTCGGGAGGACGATAATTGGCGTGGGAGTGGGAGTCTCCTCAGGAGTAGGCGTGGGTGCAGCTTGAGCGTTAGCCACCCTGACGGGTACGGGCTCAGTCCTCGCGTAGTTGCCATCAATCTTGGCACAGGTGAGGCGCAGCAAATACTCGCCGTCGGGCAGGGCGGTAGTGTGCCAGATCTCTAGCCCTGCGTCGGTCTTCTCTTGGCGATGCTCGCCTCCGAGTTGAATCCAGATATTGGGCGTGGCTGCGGACGCGTACTCAAGCAGGTACTTCTGGAACTCGGGCCCGAGACGTGCCGTACCGATGATCTCGACACTGCCGCGAACCTGGGTGTTGGGTCGAGGAGAAGTGATGTCGCATTGCTGCTCTTGCTGGAGAGGGGCTGCTGCGGAGCTCTCTGTCAACAGGACAAGAAGCAGGAACAGTAGTGTAACTACACTCAGACTTCTCTCTATCACTGCCTGGCCCAGTTGCTTCATCTTGCATGGCAAGTGTAGCACAGGACAGCTTCTCAGGCAAGCAATTCGCTGAAGCCGCGCACCACCAGTGCGGCGTTCTGCCCTCCCAGGCCCAGTGCGTTGACCAGGACCGTATCGATCTGCTTGAGGCGTGCTACCAGCGGGACGTAGTCGAGATCGCATTCGGGGTCAGGGTTGTGGAGGTTGATAGTAGGGGGTATGATGTTGTCCTGGATGGATTTCAATGCCGTTACGAAGGAGATAGCGCCTGCCGCTCCCAGCAAATGCCCGATCATGGACTTGATGGAGTTGATTGGGATCTTGTAAGCGGTCTCACCGAAGACCGTCCTGATCGCTTTCGTCTCGGCGACATCGTTCAGCTTGGTGCCAGTACCGTGGCTGATGATGTGGTCTATGTCGGTGGGCGCCAGCCTGCTATCGCTGATGGCAAGATCCATCGCTCGCGCCGCTCCATTCCCAGTGGGATCGGGAGCCGCCAGATGGTAGCCATCGGTGGTGAAACCATAGCCCAGCACTTCTCCGAGGATGCGAGCGCCTCTGTTCAACGCATGTTTGAGGGTTTCCATCACTACCACCGCTGCCCCCTCGCCCAGGACGAAGCCGTCTCGATTTAGGTCGAAGGGGCGGCAGGCGCCAGCGGGATCCTTGTCGTTGGGAGAGAGTGCTCCCAGGCGAGCCAACGCTGTAACAGTGAGGGGCGACCCGATGGACTCGGATGCACCAGCGACCATCACATCCACGTCTCCCCGCTGCAGGCGTCGCATGGCTTCTCCTACGGCGACCACGCCAGTGGCGCAGGCTGCCACCGGAGATGAGGCAGGCCCCTTGATCCCAAGCGAGATAGCCATTTGACAGGGGGCCATGCTGATCAACACGGATGGCACCACGGTGGGCTGGATTCGGCGAGCACCGCGCTCCTTTAGGACACACGCCTGTTCTTCCACGATTCCTATGCCCCCCGCGGCACTTCCGATCTCCAAGCCGACCCTGGTTGCATCTTCCTTGGAAAGGTCCAACCTTGCGTCCTCCAACGCCTTCCTGGCGGAAATGGTGGCGAACTGGATGAAGCGCGACGTTCGCCTCGCCTCGCGAGCATCCATGTAGTCCCTGGGGTCGAAATCCTTCACCTCAGCGGCGATCTTCCCTGGACAGTCACTGGTGTCGAAGAGCGTTATGTAGTCCACGCCCGACTCCCCTGCCAGGACGCCCTCCCAATAGGTGTCCACCTCGGTCCCCAGTGGAGTGACTGCTCCCATCCCGGTGATGACTACACGGCGAGTGTCCTTTTCTTCCGCCTCCATGGCACGCCACCTCCGCTGAGAGATTTCCCATATTATAACACCAGGATTCGCCAAAAGCTACTTCTGACCGCGGACGATTGCTCGGACCCGCGTGCTGTGCTATACTTCTCCAACGACGGTGGCCCGATGCAACGTTCTTGGACTGCTCTGCTGAGACGCGGGAACGCATTTCGTGGCGCTCTCATCTCTCTTTTCGCTCCCAGCCTAGTCGCGGCAATCGCGTTTGGCGTGCGCGTGTACAGACTCGATGCGCAGAGCTTGTGGTTTGATGAGGGTTTCGCGCTCTACTTGGCCAGCAAGAGCCTGCCGCAGATCATCGAGCAGAACCCGGTGGGATGGCTTCCGCTCCACTCCGTCCTCCTGCATTCCTGGTTGGCCATTGCGGGCGAGACTCCCTCTACCGCGCGCTTCTTCTCGGTGTTCTTCGGGGTTCTCGTGGTGGCCTTGCTGTATCTACTGGGGCGAACTTTGTTCACGGCCCGAACTGGAGTCATCGCTGCTCTGATTGGAGCGTTCTCGCCCTTTCTGGTGTACTACTCGCAAGAGACGCGCGCCTACGCCCTCTGGCTGTTCTTGAGCCTGCTCTCGGCGTGCCTGTTGCTGCGTGCTCTGCGTCGCCCCGCGCAGGTGAGAGGATGGATTGTCTACTGCGTCGTCACTGTGCTGGCTCTGTATACTCACTATTTCAGCGTCTTTCTGATCATCTGGGGCGTGGCCTTCCTGGTGTATCATGCAACCGTGACCCAGCGGTGGAGAACGTTGCTCAGCGGCGCGTGTGCTCAACTCACTGCCTTGGTGGCATGCGTCCCCTTGATCGGGTTCGCGCGGTCGTCGATGGTTGACCCGTATGGCTTCTGGCGCACCCCGTTGTCGTCATATCAGGTGCTGTCGGACCTGTGGTACCACTTTGTGACTGGGGGAAATCTGCCTTTCGATCAGTCACTGTTGGCGATGGGCGCGTTGGCAATTCTGGGAGTTGTTGGCCTGGCGGCATTTCGGCCCCGGTGGAATGGTGTATTGGTGGCGCTCTACTTTGTGATCCCTGTGTGGGGCATGCTGCTCCTCTCTTCTTGGCGGGAGTTGTATGTTGCCCGCTACGTGGCGATGGCAGCTCCGGCGGCCTATCTGTTGGTGGCCCGCGGCATGGATAGGCTTTGGGCCTTATCTGCGGCACGCAGAGGCCTTCGGAACGGCTTGGCCGCGGCGCTGCTCTTGTTTGCTGGTGGCGTGGTAGGCTGCTTCTGGGGACAGGCCCTTCGTAACTACTATTACAGCCCCAACTATGCTCGGGATGACTTTCGTTCGGCCGCGCAGTTCGTATCCTCCGGCGAGGATGAGGACGACGTGATCGTGCTCAGCGGAGGCGGCATCTTCACAGCTTTCCTGCCGTACTACGACGGGAATTCCCCCTGGATAGACATGCCCTCTTTCGGCGAGTGGTTGGATGAGAAACAGGTTGTCGACAGGCTCAATGGCTTGCTCGAAGGACGATGGGGAGGCCGTGTGTGGCTGGTACTGTCTGGGAATCAAATCACCGATCCTCAGAACCTGATCGTGGCCCATCTCTGGACTTACGGGCATGTGGTGGCGGCGGAGAGCTTCCCGGGACGGACCGGGGTGAGGGTCTTGGCCTTCGTGCCGCGACAGGATTCCCATACCTTCGCTTTCAAGCCGTTCACCTATCAGCCCGTAGGAGCGAATCTGGACAATCTGGTGGAACTGCTGGGCTTCGAGATTGACAGTACTCGCTACAAGCCAGGCGATGACGTACATCTGGCGCTGCAATGGCAGGCATTGACTCGGCTCGAACAGGACTACCACGCCTTCGCTCACGTTCTGAACCATCGTGGTACGATTGCGGCTGGACACGACAAAGTACCTCTCAACGAGTACTTCCGGCCCACAGCCTGGCCGGTGCGGGAACCGTTGAGGGACGAGTATGTCTTGTCCTTGCCGGAAGACCTGCCGCCGGGGACCTATGACGTTGAAGTTGGATTGTACTCGTATCCTGAGCTGGAGCGCCTACTGGTTAGCGGAACCAGCGGATCGGAGCGCGACCGCGTGCTGCTCCCTCCAATCACCGTGCTTGGATGACGGTGCTCACCGAATCCTATAATCGTAACTCTCGTGACCACAGGGTGTTTTGCTTGTGGTGACGCTCTGAGGCTGATCGGAGCTGCGCCTTGGACGAGCCTGAAGAGAGGTTGGTGGAGAGGGCCAAGGAAGATCCAGAGGCGTTTGGTGCCCTGTACGAAAGATATGTTGACCAGATATATCAATATATCTTCTATCGTACGGGTAACCGTTACGACGCCGAGGATCTTACAGCCAAGACCTTCTATAGAGCGCTGTCGAATCTAGACCGGTATCGGTACAGGGGATTGCCCTTCTCAGCATGGCTATATCGTATCGCGCATAACCTGGTTGCGAATTGGCATCGAGATCGGCAGCGACGGCGAACGATTCCTCTCGACAGCTTGGCGATGGCTGCAAAGTCGCGAGGATCCGCGGAGGAGCTTGTTGAGGCGGGTGAACGGGCGGCGGCCCTTCGAGAGGCGATTGCGAGGCTCGCTCCGGACAGGCAAGAGCTGCTAGTTCTGAAGTACACCACGGATCTCAGCAACAGGGAGATCGGGAAGGTGATGGGGCGCACCGAGGGGGCCATCAAAGCTCTCTATCACCGGACCCTCGTTTCCCTGAGGAAGGACTTGCAGAATAGAGGATTGTAGTACCGGGTGGGGAAATCTTGGTGGAAGAGAGATGCTTGAGGAGGAGTGAAAATGATCAAGATAGTCACCGACACAACCTGCGATCTCCTGCCGGAAATGGTGGAGGAACATGATATCACCATAGTGCCCATCAACATCCACTTTGGGACGGAGATGTACAAGGAAGGGGTCGACATGGACTGGGACCTCTTCTATCGCAAGATCGATGAGATGCGCATCATCCCCACCACCTCACAGCCTTCAGTAGGGGAGTTCGCGGAAGTGTATCGCCGTTTGGCCAGCGAGGGAGCCGATGCCATCGTCTCCACACATGTGACCGGCAAGCTGAGTGGCACCTACCAGTCAGCGACCATGGCTAGCCAGGAGGTGGCTGACGAGGTGAAGGTGTATCCTCATGACAGCCTGGCCGGGTCCGCTGCATTGGGGCTGGCGTGCGTGGAGGCCTCGCGCATGGCTCGGGCTGGAAGCAGCCCGGAGGAGATAGTCGCACGCCTGGACGAGATCCGGTCTCGCGTCAACGTGGTGCTCGTGATGGAGAACTTGGAGTACCCTCGCATGAGTGGGCGCGTGGGTGGATTGAAGGCCGCGCTGGGTTCTGTGATCAATCTGAAACCCGTCGTCAGCCTTGAGGATGGTCTTCTGGAGATCGCTGAGAATGTCAGGACGCGGAAGAAGTCACTGGAGCGCTTGCTGGACATCGCGGAGGAAAGGGTTGGCACCACAACTCCCATAAACGTGGGTGTGATCCATGCTAGAGCACCCGAGGTGGGAGCGGAGATGCTGGCAGGAGCGAGGGAGAGGTTCAACTGCCAGGAGAGCTACCTGACCGAACTGTGCGCGTCCTTGACCGTGCATTTCGGGCCCGGCACGATCGGGCTATGCTTCTATGAGGTATGATCGCCCTTAGGGCGGACTAGCGCTGACTATGACGAAGACGCGGGCTGAGGTGGATCGAATGCGCGAGGAACTCGAAGAGCGCTACGCATCCGAGTCACGGCAGGACGAGAAGGCAAGAGAATCTTTGCTACAGTTGGTCGAGGAACTCACGAAGGCCATCGGACCTGCGCAGCCCAGACCAGAGTTTAGAGAGTGGCTAGGGGACGAGTTGGTGACGGTGGTGCGTGAGAGGCCGGAGCTGACCATTGACCTCCGTACGGAGAATCGTCGGCGCGCGCTACTCCTAGGCGCAAGCGTGGGGCTTTTCCTCCCACTGCTCGGCGTCGTGGCCTACCTGTTGAGGATCCGGTTGGGGAGCAGACCTCAGCACGCTGGCTGTAACTAGTGCGGACAGTGTTTCGCAACGGTGATCGGTGCAGCTAGCGGATCGCACGCGCGCGTTGTTGCAGCAGGGCCTCAGATTCTTCGGTGTCAGCCAGCTGGCAATGCGTGAGTGCAGCCACATTATGACCCGACGGTGGGCTATCGCAGGCCAGCTGCCAGGATTGTTGGACCTTTCTTGAGGAGTTCGAAAAAAAGCCGCTGGAACGTAGAGGTACCATAGAGGACATCTGCGATTCCCCACTGTACCACGGGGCTTCGCACGAAGAAATGGTAGGTGAGCCTCGGCAAGCGATACAGCATGTGGGCCAGGAGACGGGCATACTTCAGATCTCTCGTTATTTGAGCGTTGACCTGGGCGGTGTAGGGAGAGAGATCGACGGAACCCTCTTCTAGCGCCCGGGATATCACCCTGGCGGCTAACTTGGCGCTCCTGATAGCATAGTAAATGCCTTCGCCGGTCATCGGCTCGGCCACGCCCGCTGCGTCTCCCGCTACCAAGACGCGTTCCCTGTGCAACACTCGATCCACCCCGCCCAGCGGCACGAGGTGCCCCCTCATCTTTATCTCGTCCGAGCTTTGCCGGATGCCCACCTGTTCCAGCAACCTAAGGAGGTGGGCCTTCAGATCTTGGGGCCTTGCCAAGACTGTGGCCACGCCCACGGAGAGGAATTCTCGCTTGGGAAAGATCCATCCGTAGCCACGGGGGGCGGATCCGAGGTCGAACTGGACGCAGCCTCGCCATTCATCTATGATCTCCTCTGGCGCTCGGATCTCGCTCTCCAGAGCCACCGCGAGGCGACGTTTCTTCATCAACCCTGCCGAGCGAGCAATGACGCTGTTGGCACCATCCGCGCCGATGACTATCGAGCAGGAAAACTCTTCTCCCGAAGTCCGCACGATGGCCCTGTCGGAGCGGGTTCTAACCTCGGTGACTGTTTGGCAGTCCAGCACTCTAGCCCCAGCGGTCGCGGCGGCTCGCAGGATCAGGTGGTCGAACTTGTCGCGCATCACTGTCCACCCGACCACCTTCCCAAAGTCCATTTCCACTGGATAGTCACCCCTGAAAGTGCACTTCCCTTTCGTTATCTCCGTCTCGCAGGTGGAACTGAGATCCAGACCGAGGAGTCTTAGCGTCTTGAGCGGCAGTCCCCCTGCGCAGGCCTTGTATCGGGGCAGGCGCTCCCTTTCCAACACCAGTGTGCGAGCGCCTTCACGGGCCAGTTCGTACGCTGCGGTGCCGCCGGCCGGCCCACCGCCCACGACGATCACGTCATAGGAGCTTGCCATCATGGTCACCAGCCCAGCCGCGCGAGTAGCGAAGGGCCCAGGATAAGGAGGCCTACGGCAACGGCGATTATCGCGGCCGTTAGCACCGCTGCTGCGGCCACGTCCTTAGCTTTCTTGGCCAGAGGGTGGTATTCCTCGGTAATCAGGTCGATGACTGCTTCAATGACTGTGTTGAATAGCTCGGCGGTGAACACGAAACCTATGGTCAACGTTATGATGGCCCATTCATCTGTGCGAAGGCGCAGAAACAATCCCGTAATCACTACTACGATCGCGATTGAAACGTGGATGCGGAAGTTCCGCTGGGTCCTCAAGGCGTGCCACAGGCCGGAAAAGGCGCAGCGGAAGCTGTCGAACAGGTTCCGCCTCGAAGTATCCATGTTTCCTCCACTCGCTAATGGTGCCTTGGCAACCTTAGAGGTTGTCAACCCAGTTCGTCATGAACCCTGTTATGCTTTGGTCAGGCTGCACCTTCCTCGAATTCTCGGAGTATGGCTTCCTGTTCGTCCCACATCGTCTGTCGCTCCTCGTCACTCTGATCGTCGTATCCGAGAAGGTGAAGCACGCCGTGGACCACCAAGCGGTTCAACTCCTGTTCCACGGAGTGCCCGAGTTCCTCTGCCTGGGTCAACGCGCGGGGATAGGAGACCACGACATCTCCCAAATGGGGGGGCAGAGATAGGGGTGAGACGAACCGTGTATCAGCTTGGTCAATGCCGAACGCCAGGACGTCGGTCACGCTCTCCTGGCCGCGATACTTGAGGTTCAGTCGCCTGATGGTTTCATCGTCTGTGATGAGAAGTGCGAGCGACAGGGGGGTCGCAATATCCTCTTTGCTGAGGGTCCGGTGGATAAGCTCACCTAGGGTTGCGTGATCTACCTTTGTTCGAAACTGGGGGTCGGTCTGGATGCTCAGCTCGATCTCCAATCTCCTCTTCCCTTCCCGCATCTTCCTCAACGTCTTCCGGGTACTTTATGCGGGGATGATACACGCCTTGCAGGACGTTCACGAACGTTTCCTCTATCCTCTGGAGATCCCGCAGGGTTAGATCGCTTTCATCCAGTTGGCCATCCTTCGTTCGAGTTCGCATGAGGCTCCCGACCAATTCGCCGAGCTCCTCTACGGAACGTGGTCTGTTGGCCCGCGAGGCTGCTTCCACTTCATCGGCCAGCATAAGAATAGCGGCTTCCCGACTACGTGGTTTGGGCCCCGGGTAGCGAAACCGCTTTTCAGACGTCGCTGCGGAGCTTTCGGCCTTCTCGAGCGCTTCCTGGTAGAAGTAGCTCGATAGGGCAGTACCGTGATGCTGGGGGATGAAATCTCGTATCTCTTGAGGCAGGCCATATTTCTTCGCCAACTGCAAGCCGTCCTTGACGTGCGAGGTGATGATCTGAGCACTCGTCAGGGGATCCAGCCGATCATGAGGGTTCACCCCGTCACTCTGATTCTCGGCAAAGAAGTAGGGTCGCAGCATTTTGCCGATGTCGTGGTAGTAGGCTCCAACCCGAGCCAGGAGGGCGTTAGCTCCCACCGCTTGGGCCGCTTGTTCTGTCAGGTTGCCTACCATGAGACTATGGTGATACGTTCCAGGGGCCTTGAGCAGGAGTTCGCGAAGCAGCGGGTGAGTCGGCCGCCCCAGTTCCAGCAACTGAAGGGAGGTCGTGATATTCAGTACGTTGCTGAAGAGGAAAAAACCACCGAAAGTCAGACTCATAGCAAGTATTGCGTTAGCCAGACTCGCGCCGGCTATTTGAAATGTTCCCAGGAGATCGTGATCTTGCTCCAAGGCACGGAATAGCAGAATCACGCCGAGATTGCTGAGGGCCACATAAACCCCGGCCCACAGAAAGGCGTTCAGCCTTTCTATGCGCCACAGCCTGAGCGAGGCGACGGCGCCACCCGCAAAGCAGTAGAGGACGAACTCAAGGGAACCGCCGGCTATGAACCCGACTATCAGGCTGAGGACTATCGTAACCACTATCGCGATTTCCGTATCCACGAGAGCAGTGAGGAGCATAGAGATGGCGGCAAGGGGGAACAGATAGCCCAGGACCACGTGACCAGGGATCATCAGCTTTGCCGCCAGAACTGCCAGCGCGGCCAAGAGGCCCACCAAGAGCATGTCTCGCCAACTGTCCCAGAAACTGGGATGGAGGTAGAGCAAGTATAGAGCGAGAATAAGGACCAACAGAGATGTCAAGAGAATTCGGACGGCGATGTCTATCCATCCAATCTGCGGCTGGCGCAGACCGAGCTTGCCCAGCGCTTCCCAGGCGAGCGCCGTAGTGACCTCACCCTCCCGTACGATTATCTCGCCTTCCTCCAGTGTCACATAAACCGGTTCGACGGACTCACGAGCTCTGGCCCTTGCTTCCTCTGTGCCCTCTGGATTGGGGAAGGTGTTCGGGACTATGAAGTTCCTCACCCATGCTTCTACGATAGCTGCATCATCCTCCGGAAGTTCGAGACTGATGAAGGTATTTACCTGGTTCTTGAGCTCCTCCACGTCGTCGGGCCTGACCTCCTGTGGTAGTACCTCGTCCCGCAAGACAGACAGGATCTCTTGCGAGATTCGTTCCCAGGAGTCTTCGTCAAGCTGTACGGTGTCGTTGACCACTGTCGGCGATAGCTCTAGATCGGGCATCGCCTGAATGAGCTCGATCTTTGTATTAGTTGCGGCATATGCGTCGTGCCGAACAGTATCGACATAGTTGAAGATCTGACTCACGTGGTCGATCTCTTGGCGAGCGATACCGGCGTCAGTAGGGTAGTAGATCTCCTGGACAGCTGCCTCTGCTGTCTGCCTCGCTTCCTCGGTGGTGATTTCGCTCTGGTAGGTGATCCTGCTGGGAGCGCGGATGTCCTGGGGACTGACATCTCCGACCTCGAGACGGACTCGGCTGGGTATGAACTGGAAACTAAGGATAAAGGTGAGGGCGAGAATGAGGAGAACGCAGAACACAAGGACCCGAACCGTTCTTCTCGCGGTCAGAGGCTTCTCTGCGATGGCCAGTTCTTCTGGTTGCTCAGATAGACTTGACGACATGCTAGTTCGTCACCAATGGTGTCAAGGTAAGCAACGGAGCGCCATTGAGCGCTCCACGATGATGATCAATGCTCTTGTCCCTTGTCCAACGATGTGACGCGGATGTGGAATTTCATCCCATCTCGCTGAGGATTCCCCTCACAATCGTGCTCACTACCTGACCGTCAGCTTTGCCCTTCAGCTCAGGCATCAACACTCGCATTACCTCGCCCATCTGCGCGGGGCTGGTAGCTCCTACTTCGTCTATCACTTCGTGAGCGCGGGATCTGATCTCCTCCTCCGATAGTTGGGGAGGGAGATACTCCATCAGGACCTTGAGTTCCTCCTCTTCTTGCGAGACCAGATCGTCCCGACCCCCTTTCGCAAACTCGGCTGCGGATTCCCGCCTCTGCTTTGCTTGCTGCGAGATCACCGCCGTCAACTCGTTCTCGTTCAGTTGGCGGCCTTTGTCTATCTCGGCATTCTTGATGGCAGCCAGAGTGAGACGCAGGGTTGTCTTTCGCCTCTCGTCCTTGGCCCGCAGTGCTTCCTTCAAGTCGTTTTCCAACCGCTGTTTGAGTCCCATTGTCTCCCCTGGATTCATACCCGCAGAGGACATCGTACGTGGGATGAGGTTAGAGTTTGTAGCCGATCTTTCTCAGCAATGTCTTTCTCTCGGTGACATCGCCTTCGGTCTCTATGCCCTTTGACTTGAATCCATCTATCACCCCCAGCACACCTCTGCCCTGCTCTGTCTCGCCGATGATCACTTCGAGGGGATTTGCTGTGGCACAGAAGATGGAGCAGACTTCGGCCACCTGCTTGATGGCACCTAGAAGATTAAGCGGATACGCCTCTCTGACGAAGATGATGAATGTGTGCCCGGCGGAAAGTGCAAAGGCGCTGTTCTGAGCTCTCTTTGTCAATTCAGGATCATTCCCGCTGGAGCGGACCAGGCAGGGACCCGAGGCCTCGCAAAACGCCAGCCCGAACTGCACATTGGGTACGGAATTGACCATCGCCTCGTGAAGGTCCTCGACAGTCTTTATGAAGTGTGATTGGCCAAGGATCACATTGCAGTCTTCAGGTTTGTCTATCGTGACTGTCAACAACTCCATGCTGAACTCCCCTCTGTCACTATTCCATGTTGTCTCTGAAAAGCAAAGCCATGGTTTCCAGTTTCATCGGTCTTCCACCGAGGAGATGCATGTGCATGTGATCGATCACTTGGCCTGCACTTGGGCCTGTATTGATCACCAAGCGATATCCACCCTCAGCAATTCCCTCAGCCTCGGCCAGACGGTGAGCCGTAGCGAACATGCTAGCCAGCAATGAGTTGTGCGATTCACACAGTCGCCGCATGGATACGACATGCTCGTTGGGGACTATCAGGATATGCGTCGGCGCCTGAGGCCTCATGTCTCGAAAGGCCGTCACGACCTCGTCCTGAAAGAGCGTATCGCTCGCTGCCCGTCCCGCTATTATCTTGCAGAAGACACACCTCATGCACGAGTCCTCCGTCCAGGATTGCCGGCTGCATGACACGTCGCTGCGTTGGGCCTAGGGCTCCAACTCGAGGTCTTCTTGTCGGAATATGTCAGAGGCGATGATGAAGCGCTGTAGCTCGTTGGTACCTTCCAGAATGCGAGTGACGCGCGCGTCGCGATACATGCGCTCCACGGGAAGATCCCTTATGTACCCAGCGCCGCCGTGAAGCTGCACCGCCTTGTTGGCAACCCTGCACGCCACCTCCGAGCCGAAGAGCTTGCACATGGACGCCAACCGAGTATGCTTGGCTCCCTGCTCGACACCCCACGCAGTTCGATACACGAGGTAGCGTAGAGCCTCGATCTCAGTGGCCATGTCTGCGATCATTGAGGAGATGGCCTGTTTCTTGGCTATGGGAGCGCCGAACTGCTCTCGGTCCCTGGCGAACGTGATGCTCGCCTCCATGGCGCCCTCAGCGGCGCCCAAGCAGATGGCCGCCAGGCTGAGGCGGCTGAAATCCAGTGTGCGGGCGGCAGCATGGGCGCCCTTGCCCAAGCCTTGCTCCTCTCCTCCCAAGACGTTCTCAGCCGGAACTTCACAATCATCGAAGAAGAGTTGCACAATGGAGCACCCCCTGATGCCCATCGTCCGCTCTTTGCGGCCAACCTTGAAGCCTGGATAGTCCTTCTCCACGATGAAGCCAGTCAACTCCTCTCTACCGGTCTCCAGTTCCGTGGTGGCGAAGACGGTGAAGATCTCCGCGATATTACCATTGGCTACGTACGCCTTCGTGCCGTTGAGAACGTAGTGGCCATCTTGCTGCACAGCGGTGGACCGGATCTGAGCGATGTCTGAGCCTGCGCCTGGTTCCGTCAAGCAGAAGGCCCCCATCTTTTCGCCCTTGGCCAAAGGCACCAGATACTTGGACTTCTGTTCGTCGGTGCCGTTCAAGTAGATGACCATGGCGCCTGAGGAAGTGTGAATCCCCAGCGAGCAGGCCGTTGCCAGGCAGACCTTGGCCAGTTCCTCAACCAGCATGCAATAGGCAAGGACTCCAATCCCCGCCCCTCCGTACTCTTCTGGGAAGGGCAGGCCCATGAACTCCATCTCCGCCGCTTTCTTCAGCGTCTCGAGAGGGGGACGCTCCTCCCTGTCTATGGCATCGGCCAAGGGAGCTACTTCGTTCTGGGCGAAGTCACGAAATAGCTCCTGGAACATCTGCTGTTCTTCGGTAAGGGCGAAGTCCATGGACGTTCCCTCCTACTTGTCTTGGAACTTGGGTTGCCTCTTCTCTAGGAAGGCGCTCAGACCCTCGCGCATGTCCTCCGTTTCGACCAGGCTGGAGAACTTGTCAGCTTCGATCTCCACAGCCTCGGGCAGGCTCACGGCGAGTCCCTTGTTGATGGCCTCGACGGCGGCAGTGATGGAGGGCCTCCCGAAGGATGTGATTTTCTTGGCCAGCCCGACGGCTGTTTTCATGACCTCTGTGCCTGGCACGGCCTTGTTGACCAGTCCGATGCTGGCTGCCTCAGCGCCGGTGATCCTGTCGCCCGTGAGGATCAGTTCCAGAGCCTTCCCTTTGCCCACCAGCCGAGGGAGGCGCTGAGTGCCTCCGAAGCCGGGGATTATCCCGAGGCCGATCTCGGGTTGGCCGAACATCGCCCTGTTGTTCGCGATGCGCATATGGCAGGACATGGCCAGCTCGTTTCCCGCGCCCAGGCAATGGCCATTGATGGCAGCGATGATGGGCTTGGGAGAGTTCTCGATAGTCTGGAACAACTCATGGACTTGCATCACTATCTCTTTGGCCTCGCCTGGTGTCTTGAGATCCAATATGACGTTGATGTCGGCGCCCGCCATGAAGACCATTTGCCCACCCCCTGTGATGACGATGGCTTTCACCTCATCGTCGGCCCAGGCCTCTTCCAGGGCGCTTTGCAGGTCGCTCACCACCGGTTGGGAGATCATGTTCACCGGAGGGTTGTCGATCGTGATGATGGCTACCCGATCCTCCTTGGCGAGCTTCACGTATTGCCTTTCAGTCATCTC
>CAYGAW010000153.1:0-17019 GCA_964347945.1 uncultured Anaerolineales bacterium | reverse complement strand
GTGGAGAGAAGACGCTGCTGATCATACCATGATAGATGGAGGCACAACGTGAGAGTGGGAATGATCGCACCACCGTGGTTCAAGATACCTCCAGAAGGGTACGGTGGGATCGAGGTGGTCGTTCATCTTCTGGTGGAGGGACTGATCGACAGAGGTCACGAGGTAACCCTATGCACAGTGGGCAGCTCGTCGACCAGGGCATCCCAACTCAACATCTTTGATGGTGAGATGAAGGACTACCTGGATGCGCCGCCATCGAGCTTCCTCAACATTGCTCTGACGCACGCGCTGGCCTGCTACGAAGAGATTCCACATGATGAGATCGACATCATACACGATCACACGTGGAAAGAGGGTCTCCTCGCGGCTGCGTTCATAGACAGACCGGTGGTTCACACGGTTCACGGTCCCTTTGACGAAGAGAACGTGCGGTTCTATCGGATCTTCACACAGGTCTTCGAAGGGTACGAGCGGGTCCATTTCGTCACCATTAGCGATTATCACCAGCGGTGTCTTCCGGGGCTGAACTACGCTGGCACCGTGTACAATGGCATACTTCTTGACAAGTACCCATATTCCGAGGAAAAGGAGGACTTCTTCTTCTACATCGGAAGGTTCAACGAAGAGAAGGCCCCTCATCTGGCCTGTGAGGTGGCGAAGGAATTGCGGGCCAGACTCGTACTGGCCGGAAAAGTGCACGAAAAGGAAGAGCGTGCCTACTTCGATGAACATATCATTCCGTATCTGAGCAGTGACATCCAGTTTGTGGGAGAACTGGCCCATTGGGGGGAGGAGAAGATGCGGCTCTTTTCGCGCGCCAAAGGATACCTTTATCCGATACAGTGGGATGAACCCTTCGGGATCACCATGACGGAAGCGATGGCCTGTGGCACTCCCGTGGTCACCTTCCGGAGGGGAGCAGCCCCAGAGATCGTTGTTCACGAGGGCACCGGCTTCGTGGTGGAGACCATGGATGAGTTTGTCGAGGCAGCGCAACGCGTGGATGAGATCGACTCCCGGGCGTGTCGTGAGCGCGCGGAGAAGATGTTCACCGCCCAGACCATGGTCGACGGCTACGAGCATATCTATGAGACAGTAATAGCCAATGAGGGAGTAGACACGAGGTAGAACATATGGGCACCTTTCTGAGAAGACTTTCGAGCAACGACTGGAGGGTATCTGAACACTGGATCCATAGAGATAAAATGCAGTACCAGGAGGCGCTTTTCAGTCTGGGGAATGGATACCTTGGGTCAAGGGGTTTTCTGGAAGAGGCCTACGAGCAGGCGTACCCAGCCACATACATTGCGGGGGTATACGATCGGAGTGGTGCCCAGTCCTTTGTCATCGTCAATGTACCGAATCCCCTCGTTATGAAGGTCTACGTGGACGGTAGGAAGCTGTCCATAAGAGAGATGGAGGTTGTGGAACACCACAGAGTACTGGACATGAAGAGGGCGGTGCTGCTGAGACGCACGGTTTTCATGCATGCTGGAAGAGAATATGAGTATGAGTCCAGACGCTTCTTCAGCCTCAGCGATATGCACGTAGGCGTACTTGGCATTTCGTTCAGGTCCTTGGATGGCGAAGTCGATGTCGTCGTCAAACACTGCATAGATGGCACGACCCGAAACGAGACGCAGGCCATAGGAGAACCGATAAAGCACTATCGCGTCACCCAGGCCCTGGACCTTGCCGATGGCGTGTCCTACTTGGAGGCCCGAACCAACGACCTGGGCACAGTGATTGGAATGGCGGCAGCTGCCAGGATGGATGGAGCTGAGCCAGCGTCCGGCGTAAAGATGCTATGTCATGTGGGTGAAGAATCGGTGACCAAGGAATGTTCCTTCACTGCGAAAGAGGGGGTCCGATACCAATTCCATCAATACATCTCCATATACACCTCCCGTGAGACCGAAGGCGACATCAGGACCGCCTGCCTGGAAGGGGTGACAGCTGCGCGGCAGAAAGGAGTGTCGCGATTGTCGAGGGATCACTCCAGGGCCTGGAGCAGGAGGTGGAAGTCTTGTGACATCAACGTAGCTGGGGATAGGCTGCTACGCAGAGCTCTCCGTTTTGATATGTATCACCTGCTGGCCGCAGCCCCACCGCGGGACATGGACGTTAGCATCGCCCCCAAGGCTCTATCTGGCGAATGGTATGGAGGACACGTATTCTGGGACACAGAGATCTTCATGCTTCCCTTCTTCATCCATACCCAGCCAGAGCTTGCCAGAGCTTTTCTGATGTACAGATACCGGCGGTTGGCACAGGCCGTCGAGTGCGCCCGAAAGCAAAACTACAAGGGGGCATTATGGCCTTGGGAGTCAGCCGAGAGCGGCAAGGACGAGACGCCCCAGACCTGGATCAACTTCGACGGCACCGTACTACCGGTGTACACCTCCCTGCGGGAACATCATGTGGCCAGTGACGTAGTCTATGCTATCTACCGCTACTTCCAAACTACCGGGGACGAGGATTTCTTGCTGCACTACGGTAGTGAGATGGTGTTCGAAACCGCCAGGTTCTGGGAGTCACGGGTGGTCTACAACGGTGAGACCAAGGCCTATGAGATCAAGCAGGTTATCGGGCCCAACGAATTCCAGGAAGGTGTGGACAACAACTCCTACACCAACGCCATGACCAGATGGACTTTGAGATATGCCAGTGAGCTCTACGATCGGTTGGGGAGAACGCATCTTGGTGAACTTCAGGCCCTGGCCCAGAAGATCGGTCTGACGGCCAAGGAGGTTGACAGATGGAGAGAGGTGGCAGATGGCCTTCTGTTCCTCGTGGGTGCTGACGGGCTGATTGAGGAGTTCGAAGGTTACTATCAGAGGAAGGAAATCATCATACGGGGGTGGGATGAGCACGGAATGCCAGCCTGGCCTTCCGAAGTCGCTCTGGCGGACGTAGCGGAGACCCAACTGATAAAGCAGGCGGACGTAGTCCTGTTACTGTATCTCTTGTCGGATGAGTTTTCTTTGGAGGCCAAGCGGGTGAACTTCGACTACTATGAGCCAAGGACCACGCACAAGTCCTCTCTTAGCGTCATCCCCTACGGAACACTCGCCGTTGAACTCGGCGACGTGGAGAAGGCATACAAGTATCTGCACCATGCGTCAAGCGGTGATCTGGAGGACATATACGGCAACACGAAACTTGGAGTACACGCGGCAACATTGGGCGGGGCTTGGCAGATCATGATCCATGGCTTTGTTGGGCTAAGGGTGAAGAGTGATACGCTGAGCATCAATCCCACTCTGCACGAATCTTGGAGAAGCATTGGATTTCGCACATGGTTCAGGGGGAGTCTGATCGAATTCGCCATATCAGAGAGCGAGACAGAGGCTTCCATGCTTGAGGGCGAACGAGCGGTGGACCTGGAGATCTATGGCCAGAGACTGGTCTTGGAGCCCGGTCGGACCGTCAGGGCGCAGGGGTGAGCACCATGACAAGCAACGCGGCTTTCATATGGGACATTGACGGCGTCGTGCTGGACAGCCCCCACGAGGACGCCTGGCGACTGACGGTGATGAAGGAGCCGTGGAACGAAGATGGACTGAGCTCCGACTTCTACTTCACTCATGTGGCCTCCAGGCCGCGCTTCGAAGGAGCAAACAACATTTTGGAGTTGCTGGGCGTCTACGAGCGTCTTGGCGCGACCACCGACGGGGAGAAGAGGGAGCTCATGTACGAGTACGCCGCGGAGAAAGACGCTCTGATAAAAGACCTCATCGAGCGAGGAGAGTTCAAGCTGTTCCCTGACGCCGTTGCCTTGTTGCTCAAGGCGAGGCGCGCGGGCATCTTCCAGGCAGCGGCATCTGCTTCCAAGAACGCAGCTCCCATGTTGAGGAACGTTCCGCGATCCCGCGTGCTGAGGGAAGTAGGAGATGACTTCGGCGCCCTTGCCGAAGGGGAGACGCTATACTCCGTGTTCGACTTCGATGCATGCGGGATCGATGTGGGCGGCAAGGAGGAGATACTCAAATACGCGGCGGACGGATTGGCAGCGCTCCCCGGCGTCGAGATAGGCAGAATCTTCGTCTTCGAGGACGCTCCGTCGGGCGTAGAGGCAGCTATGTCCCTGGGCTACCACGCTGTTGGAGTCTTCCGGATTGGGGAGTGGGAGGCGCTGGAGGAAGCAGGCGCGGAGATAGTCACTGCGAACCTGGGAACGGTGGAGGTCGAGGACCTTCTGGGATTGGGCACGTGACCCCAGCATCAAGTACGGCGGTGCTCTGGTTGTCAGAACTTCAGCTTCAGTGATAACACAGGTGTGGGCAGAGACAGCGGTCTGCCCGCTCGGCTTTGGAGCGCTGTTCTGCCCCGCGGTCGACTTCAGCGCATGGGGCTGAAGTCATTGGGCACCAGGCGGAACACATCAACCATCGCAATGGTGAAAGGGAAATGGTGGTGCCTGGTTCGGACTTACTGGATGAAGTGTTGGCCGGGTTTGGCGGACAGCCCAACGTTGTGAGAGGCAGGATGTTTGGCAAGCACTGTCTGGTGGCTGATGGGAAGGTGAACGCGGTGCTATTCGAGGGAGGCGTGGTGTTCAAGTTGCCGAGAGAGACTCACGCCGAGGCTCTGCAACTGGAGGGAGCTCACCTGTGGGACCCCAGAGGCACGGGACATCCGATGAGGGAGTGGGTGCAGGTCCCGGCTCTGCACTCGTCCACCTATGCTAGGTTCGCTCGCGCGGCCTACGACTACGTGGCCTCATCAGCTGACGGGTAGCCCGGTGCCACGTAGGGGAACTGCAGGAATTCGCGAGGTCTTCCCTGCGGAGAGGCTCACTTCGGGGATGCGAGGTGAGCTTCATTGCTTGCGCGATGCACCTGGAGCTGGCCGGCTCAGAACCCTCCATGTCAGGGGAGTGGGACAGCACGCCGGTCACCGCGAGTAAGCTGCAGCTTGCGCCCACCCATGCTAGCCGTCCGCTGGCCTACATTGTGCTACTCAACGGGACAGCAAGGTCGCAACATGCTCTTCCTGGTCCGCGGATGCATCCTTAGGAAGGGTGACACAGCGATGAGTCAAAGCAAGCGCTCGGTATTCGCCTGTCTGGTGGTTCTTTTCTTGGTGGGGGTCGTTGGCGCGTGTATAGGTTTCTGCCGTGAGTCGAGGAAGGCAGCGCTCTATGCGGCAGGGGAAGCGGCCATGGTAGCACGGCGGTGGGATGAGGCTGCTATATGCTTCCAATCCGTGGTCGACGCAGACCCAGGCTACGCGGATGTGCAGAACAGGCTGGCGGAGGCCCTGGACAATAGCGTGGCCTATGTGCCAGGCGGGGAGTTCGTCATGGGGAGCGACACGGGGGACATAGACGAACGTCCACAGCGTCTTGTGTACCTCGACGCCTTCGAGATCGACAGGTACGAGGTAACCAACGTCCAATATCGCCGCTTTCTGATGGCCACGCGGCGGGATGGCCCGCGGCGTTGGGAAGGTAGGTACGAGCACTTAGCCCTCAAGGGGTCGCCGGACTGGGATGGCCACGCGTATCCCCCAGGCGAGGCGATGTATCCCGCCTCCGGCATCCAGTGGCAGGATGCGATCGCCTACTGCGCCTGGGTAGGCAAGCGGCTACCGACGGAGGCCGAATGGGAAAAAGCTGCTCGCGGGACAGATGGTCGCACGTATCCTTGGGGCGATGCCTGGGACGCCGGCAGAGCCAACACCAGTGACTCTGGCCTTCAGTACCCAGAGCGTGTGGGTAGTCATCCCTCTGGCGCGAGTCCCTACGGTGCCCTGGATATGGCAGGCAACTTGTGGGAATGGGTCTCCGACCTCTATGACAGGCAGTACTACGGCTACGCATCTGCCAGCAACCCTGCCGGGCCATCGTCAGGCACTGGCGAGAGACTGCTTCGGGGCGGTGCCTGGGATTCTTCGGCGGAGCAGGCCCGCACCTCATACCGCAATGCCACTCATTTCTTCGGGCCCAACTTTCGCGTGGGGTTTCGTTGTGCCAGAAGCGCGAGTGGATAGCGTGCTCTGACCGTCGCCCCGCTGAAGAATCCGCAATCGACCCTGTCTTCTATTGACAATCCGCCAAAGTCGTGGTACGCTCCAGTGAGCACGGTAACGTCGCACAGGCAAAGGAGCGGAACACATGAAGGTCGATCGCATCGAGTTGTCAGATGTTGCCATTCCATTCCCCAAGCCGTTCTATCCTGCCTGGATCCCTGGCTATCCCCGGAGCGAGTGCCGCTTCACTCTGCTCCGTTTCTGGTAGCACTCTCGTCTGTGAACCTTTTGCGGCCTCTGCTGGTGTATCACATAGAGTGGCCCACCGTCGCTTGGGCTTGCAGTTCCACAGGCAGCGCTGTGGTCCCAGACAGTAGCGGTCGGGCTGGCGCAGTGCTTGCTGGCGGCTGCCCTGGCACGGGGTCTCCGCGGTCCGGTGAGGTGTGAACCGTGAGGGCCGGCGGTCCCCTTTGGGCACTGCTGCAGTGTGAGAGACTGACAGGAAGGGAATAGAAGATGAGACGTAATTTCACGATACTGGCCACGATGCTGGTACTTGTCACAGTGGTGGTGACGGCCTGTGGCGGGATGACGCCCACGCCCACGCAAGAACCTTCACCCACTCCGGTGCCTACCGCCGCGCCGACGCGCATGGCATCGCCTCCATCTGAGACAGACTGGGATGACCGGGAGCTTTTCCGCGAAGGCCTCATCGCCGCAGAGCAAAAGGTGCTCGATCACATGCCAGGCGCCACAGTGTATCACATCGACCTGGAGATCTCCGAGGACTTGCTACTGCTGGAAGGCCATCAGGAGGTCCGCTACACCAACCGAGAAAGCGAGCCTTTAGAGGAGATCTATTTCCGCCTGTTCCCCAACGCTTCCTGGACCACATCCTCTGATGCAGCGGCGACCGCTGCAGCCACCGTGACTGGGGTCAAGGTGGACGGCGAGGATGTGGAGCCCGTCTACGGATTCGAGAGCAGCGCCTTGAGCATTCCACTAGGGAAGGACCTAGAGCCCGGTGAAGCAGTGGTGATCGAGATGGACTTCGAGGTGGACGTGCCTGTGGAGATGGGTGGCAAATACGGCGTCTTCGGCTACTTCGAAGGTGTGCTAGCGTTGGATGAATTCTATCCCGTCATTCCGGTGTACGACGACGAAGGGTGGAACGTGGAGGTTCCGCCTCCGAACGCCGACGTGACTTACCTCGACGCCAGCTTCTACGTTGTGCGAGTGACCGCTCCGGCCTCACTGACGGTGGTCGCGTCCGGCGTCGAGGTCGGCCGCGAGGAGGTGGGCGACAAGCAAGCTGTGACCTTCGCCGCGGGACCTGCGCGCGATTTCTATCTCGCCGCAAGCGATTTGTACACGGTGGTGAGCGATACCGTGGGTGAGACGATGGTCAATAGCTACGCACTCAAGGAGCGAAGAGACGGAGCGGAGCTGGCTCTCAGGTACGCGGTAGATGCCTTGGAGAGCTTCAATGACCGATTCGGCCCCTATCCCTACACGGAGCTTGACTCGGTAAGTACGCCAATGCAGGCACTGGGCATAGAGTATCCGGGCATCATGGGCATGGCACTTGATTTGTATGATCCTCAGGCTGAGGTGGCGGGCCTGCCGTCCCAGATCCTCCTTGAAGCTACCACGGCCCACGAGGTGGGGCACCAGTGGTTCTACAATGTGGTGGGCAACGATCAGGTGGACGAGCCTTGGCTGGACGAGGCAGTTGTGCAGTACGTCGTCGGGCTCTACTACCTGGACACCGGTGGATCGCGCGCCGCACAAGGGTATGTGGATTCGTGGTACGGACGCTGGGACCGCGTCGATCGGGCCGACATCCCCATCGGCCTGCCCGCAGGGGACTACGAGGGCACAGAATATGTTCCCATCGTCTACGGGCGGGGGCCGCTTTTCGTGGAAGCCCTGTCGGACGAGATGGGACAACAGGTATTCGACGAGTTCCTCAGAGACTATTACGAATCTCACAAATGGGGCATTGCCACTGGCGATTCCTTCAAGGAGCTTGCGGAGCAACACTGCCAGTGCGACCTGACACCGCTGTTCGAGGATTGGGTCTACCCGAAGTGAGGCTGCTCGCCTGGGAGAGGCGATTTGGCGTGGACGGAAGGAGTCTGGCTTGAGTAACCAAGCCAAGACGAGGTTGGTAGCCATTCTGGTCGGCCTGGGCGCTGTGGCGGTGATCGCCGTCTGCATCGCGCCCTGGCCCTTTCTTACGCCCGCCCCCACCCCCACTGCGGAACCGACGCCCACTCCAGAACCCACGCCGACTCCCAAGGCCGACGTAACGGTGTGTGCCAGCGGATGCGATTTCGCAACCATCCAGGCTGCTCTCGACGATGCTGGGACCACTCCTGGTACGATCATCGCCATCACCGATGGCGTGCACACCGAACAGGGCATCACCGTTGACAAGGACGTTGTGCTCGTGGGCCAGGCGGAGGGAGGCACCATCGTGCAGGCGAACGCAGAGGCAGGAAGAGCGACGGACCGCGTGTTGTTCATCGCCAGCGGAGCAACGGTGACCATAGGGGACGTGACAATCCGGTATGGCAACCCGGCGGTGCAGCCCCGAACCGGCGGCGGCATCTTGAACCAGGGCACGCTCACGCTGGTACGCTGCTCGGTCCGCAACAACGAGGCCACTGCGGGGGCAGGCATCTACAGCGACGGCAAACTTACCCTTATCAACAGCACTGTCAGTGACAACACCGCCGGCAGAGCGGCCAACCCCAACCGCGAATGCACCACGGGAGGTGGCATCAAGAGTCTAACGGGGGAGCTGACGCTCATTGGCAGCACCGTCAGTGGCAACACCTCGCGAGACAACGGCGGAGGCATGTTCATCGCCTGCAAGAGCACGTTGGAGCTCATCAACAGCACCGTGAGTGGCAATGACGCCGCGGGAGGCAACGGCGGTGGCATCTACCTCAAGGGCGCGGCTCGGCTGACCAATAGCACCATCGCCAACAACCATGCCTCCGGAACCGGGGGCGGTGTGTACGTCGAAGGCTCAGGGGAGCGAGGGTTGATCCGGGGTTGGCTGGACTTCGAGAACACCATCATCGCTGACAACACGGACGGGCGCGAATACTGTTGTGACGACTGCATGCTCGGAGATGACAGCACCCTCGGGATCAACGACAACAACTTCGTTGGCGACGGCAGTTGCACCCCGGACTACTCCGGTGATGCCCTTCTGGGTCCTTTGGCGGAGAACGGTGGTGATACCGAAACCCACGCCTTGCTCCCAGGCAGCCCGGCGATCGACGCCATATCGGCCATCAGCTGCACTCTGACCACAGACCAACGCGGGAGTTTTCGGCCGATTGAGTTGAGGTCCGCCGATACCCCCTGCGACATAGGCGCCTTCGAGTTGCAGCCGAGTGACGAGTGAGGGGGACTGCCCCATCGTCACGACATGCTTTCCACTCCTGTCTAGTGGTTGCCGCCGGATTGGTGATAGGTAGCCACAAGACGGAATTTCACTTTCGTCCCGGTCATGGCGTGAACTTGCGTGTAGGCCAGTCCTGCCATGGTAGCTCATCCTTCTGGGTAGGGAATTTCCACCACACTCTTGCCGGAGGAGCGCCAGACTTGGCCACTATCTTTGTCACCACCTGGAAACGATGCCGTGGCGGAAGCACCGTTGACGATTGACAAATTCCTTGATTGGGGCAACAATGTTGCCCTACCGAAGCTCTGAGTTTTTCTCGCCAGTCCGGATCAGCTAGACACGCGGGGCCCGGATACGCTTGCGGGTCGAGATAGCTCTATTCTTGCTCGGTCCAACGCAAGATTTCGACAGAAGTGAGGATGAAAGATGAAGAGAAGGCTTGTGCTCGTAGAGGGACGACACTTCCCTGGCTGCCGTCAAGAAGACGTTGCGGGGCAAAGGCTGACTTGGAGGACCCTCGTTGCTGCTGTGCTCGTCAGTTTGCTTGCCTTGTCGCTGACGGCATGCGAAGGAGGATATACCACCAGAGGTGAGCGGGTCACGATGACCGAGGTAGGGAGGGGAGGCGAAGTAGATGTGCGGGTCGATAGCGCCAACGGCAGCACAACCAAGGACCTGGAGTTCGACTGTACCGATTGCATCGTGGACGTTAATGTCACTTTGCAGGTGGACCAAGGTTCCTTCAAGCTCGAGTTTTTGGGTGAGGACGACGAGGTGACCCTCACTCTAGAGGCCAGCCCTGGCGAGCAGGCGAGCGGCAGCGGCTACATGGTGACCGATGGCTTCGGTGAAGGGGAGTACCGCGTAACAGCCGACGAAGCCCAAGGCGTCTCGTACCACATTTCTTACCAGTTGCGCTGACAGCTCCTGGCTGGAGGAGCGATGTGAAGATCGCCCAAGAAAGGAGGGCACAGGTGAGGAAACTCCTAGTACCTGTGCTTGTGCTGGTTGTTCTTGCCCCTCCCATGAGCGGTTGTGGCTCGGGACCATCTCCCATAGTCACGCCTGCACCCTCAGTGGCGCCGACTTCGATAGCTCATGAGACAAAGCTCATCGTCATAGACACGGATATGGCGGCTGATGACTGGATGGCCATCCTCTACCTACTGCAACGACCAGACGTTAGTGTGTTGGCGATCACAGTAGCTGGGACCGGAGAAGCCCATTGCGGGCCTGGAACCCAGAATGCGTTGGGTCTGCTGAACCTGGCCAGCAACGCAGGTGCACCAGTCTCTTGCGGGCGCGAGACTCCCTTGCAGAGCAATCACACCTTCCCCGCAGCCTGGCGGGAGAACGTGGATAGCCTGATGGGGCTTTCTCTTCCCGAAAACCCGAACCCTCCTTCGAGCCAGACGGCGGTTCAACTGCTAACATCCGTCATTCAAGCGGCGCCGGAGAAGGTGGTTCTGGTCGCGCTCGGACCGCTGACTAACGTGGCTGAGGCGTTGTTGAATGAGCCCGCTCTCGTGGAGAATCTGGAGATGATCTATGTGATGGGCGGGGCCGTAGATGTGCCCGGCAATCTCCGGGTGCCTGGCGTCGAGATAGAAAACAGCGTGGCCGAATGGAATATCTACGTTGATCCCCACGCCGCGGCGGTGGTTTTCGAGTCGGGAGCGCCCATCACCCTGGTGGCGTTAGACGCTACCAGAGATGCACCTGTCACGATGGCTTTCTACCAGCGCCTCGAGGCAGACCGTGCAGTGCCAGAGGCCGACTTCGTTTACCAGGTGCTTGCTCGCATGGAAGGCTTCATCAAGTCTGGTGGGTACTTCTTCTGGGATCCGCTGGCAGCCGTTGTGGCTACCGATGAGAGCATCGTGACCATCGAGAATCAGACGTTGGAGGTGATCGAGGCAGAGGGGCCGCAGAGCGGACGTACCCTGGCGACTGAAGGCGGCAACAGAGTTAGCGTCTGCACAGGGGCTGACCGTACGCGCTTTGAAACGCTTTTCTTGGACACCCTCAATGGCCGAGTTCGCTAGACAATCGTGAGCTGGGGACCCGCCAAGAGTCGACGCTGCGTTTCTGGTTCCTCCTCCGGAGATGCCCTGCGAGGTCGGCGCTTTCGAGGTGCAGGACGACGAGCAGTGAGGCAGACGATGGAAGTCAGCCCTCTCCCCCCTGGACGTCTCTTGCCGTCCGGTGCCGACAAAGGCGGAGACGTCCATCTGCTCGTGCGAGTCAGATGCTGTCTGGCCTGCCACCTGCCGCGCAGGGGTCTGTGCTCGTTTCGAGGATTGCTTCGTGAATCCGCACCGACGGAGTCAGGCCACCGCACGTTGACAATTGAGGACGATTGTGCTATACACTTGCGGACGCGGGCGGACGTATCTGCCGAGTGAGTCGTTCGCCCAGTGAGCTGAGCGTTCGCACCATTCCGCTGGAGGAGAGCCTGTGATTCGACCGAAGTTAGAGTTCCTATCGCGCGAGACCGTGGATCGCGCCATCGACGAAGCGTACGATCTGCTGCAAGACCCCGGGGTTCGCGTCCACTACGACGAGGCGCTGGAGTTGCTGGCCGGCGCTGGCGCCAAGGTGGACAAGGAATCTCGCGTGGCCAAGATCCGCCGCTCTCTGGCTGAGAAGGCGGTCAAGACGGCCCCTAGCTCCTTCTACCTCTACGATCTTGATGGCCAACCGGTGGTACATTATGGTGGCGACGACGTGCATTTCAACCCCGGTTCTGCGGCCATCGAAATCGCCGACCACGGGGCAAAAGAGTCGCGGGTCCCAGTGACCGCCGACTGCGAGAACTTCGTGCGACTGGCGGAGATGCTGCCCCAGATGGACGCGGTGGCCACTTCGATCGTTTGCGGCGACGTGCCAGAGGTCATGCAAGACTGGTACCGCTTGTACCTGCTCCTGCTCTACGCTCGCAAGCCCATCGACACCGGCACCTTTGCCATCGAGAGCTTCGCTATCATGCATGAGTTGCTGGTAGCCGTGGCGGGCAGTGCCGAGGCCCTGGCCAAGAAGCCGCGCGCTGTCTTCGACGTCTGTCCATCGCCGCCCTTGCTGTGGAGCGACATCACCTGCGCCAATCTGATAGATGCCGCCCGCGCCGGTGTGCCGGCCGAGCTGGTCTCCATGCCTCTCATGGGTGCCACTGGCCCGGCCACAATCATCGGCTCGGCGGTGCAGCACGCCGCCGAGTCTCTGAGCGGCATCACCATCCACCAGCTAGCCAAGCCGGGCAGCCCCATCGTCTGGGGTGGCTCCCCGGCCTCCTTCGACATGCGCACCGGTGCGACTCCTATGGGCGCGATAGCCACGATGATGCTGGACTGCACCTACTCTCAGATCGGCAAGATGATCAAACCAGGCGGCCTGCCCACCCATGCCTACCTGGGCATGAGCGATGCCAAGATCGTGGACGCCCAGACCGGCCTGGAATCAGCGTCCGGTGCCATCTTGGGTGCACTGGCCGGGATCAACATGATGGCCGGGCCGGGGATGATGGATTTCGAAAGCTGTTTCAGCCTGGAGAAACTGGTCATCGATGCCGAGATCGTGGGCATGGCCAAGCGCCTGGTGCGCGGTGTGGACGACATTGAGACGCCCTTCGCGCTCGAAGTTATGCGGGAGGTGGGCCATGCCGACAGCTTCATGAAGAGCAAGCATACCAGGCGTCACTTCCGCGAGGAGGACTACATCCCCACGGAGGTTATCGACCGCGACTACCGGCAGACCTGGTTCGACAAAGGGGCATTGGACGTCAACGCCCGCGCCCATCGCCGGGTCGAGGAACTGATCGAGGCCTACGAGCCTTTGCCGCTCGCCGAGGACGTGGTGCGCGATCTTCAAGCCATAGCCACTGGGCATGCCAAGGCGGCAGGCCTGAACCAACTGCCGAAGCTGAGCGGACGCTAGGATTCACAAGAGGTGTGAAGATGAAGGGACCGAGAGCATGGCGGACAGGGGCCATCCTTTTCGCCGTATGCGTTGTGCTGCAGGGTTTTGGCGCCGTGAGGTATGCGTTCCGGATGCCCCACGACTTGGTGGGGATCGGGCTGTACTCCGTCACGACCGTGTTGTTCGCTGTGGCTGCCATCGGGTTCTACCTGAAGTGGAGAACGGAAACTCGACAGGAGGGGTAGCCTGGTTTCGCGGGGTAGGCTTCGGGCAGACTATTGACTGACTAGCTGAACCGTGCTATAGTGTCGATGCAGGGTGCAAGGGGAGCATCCATGGCATCACTACTTCCACAAGGAGGCTCGCCCTTGCAGACCAGGGCGAGTCTTTGCGTCCTACTGGCCAAGTGCGAAGGGCCAGATCCGCGCGCACGGCGAGAGGGCGGCACCAGACCGTATCACAGCGAAAGGAGGCTAGCGTCGATGAAGTATCTTATCACATTCGAGCGAAACACCACTCCGATGCCCATCGAACAGGCGGTCGCGTTGTTCGAGGCTGCCAAGTTGCGGACCAGCGTTGCCCTTGCCGAAGGAAGGATGGATTGTGCGTATGCGTCCGCCAATACCAAGGGCGGAGTTGTCCTAGCGAACGCCGAATCCCACGAGGAACTCTGGGACGCGATTGTGGAGTATCCGCTGTACATGTTCTTTGACTGGGGCGTCGAGCCTCTCTGCGATCTCCACCACGGTTTGGACAAGCTGATCGAGGTCGTGCAGACACAACTCGGCGAGTAAGGTGAGCGTCGTGGTGCCATGCACTTGACCGCATCGACGCGCTTGGCGCGAACAGGATCGGTGGTTCAGGCGCACTGGGGCTCCAAACCTGGTGAGCTGGAGCGGGTCACAGGTCCTGTGTTGGAGGGTGCAGGCGATGTACATTCGTGAGGCAAGGCCAGAGGATGGTCAAGAACTCCAGGAACTCGAGGCCAGGTGCCCTGCGGGTACGACGCTCATCGTGTCCAGGGTGAATACGCCTGACTTCTTCGCCCGCGCCAAGGCGTATGAGCACTGGAAGGTCTTCGTCGCCTGCGAGGATGATGAGATCTTGGGATCCGGCGCGTGTGCCATCAGGGATGGACTTGTCGGCGGCAAGCTCTGTCGTGTCGGGTATCAGTTCCAGGCCTTCACCGATCCCGACCGCCGGAGACAGGGGGTGGCCGGCGTGTTTCACCGACACATCGAGGACTATCTCACGTCGGAAGGAGTCGCCTTGTCCTACCTGGTCATCGTGGAGGGGAACATACCTGCTGTGCGACTGGTCGAGGGCTACGGCTTCGAGCCGCACCGCACCTTGGTCATGCCCGGCTTGGCCTTGTATCAAGAGATGGATGTCCCCTCGTCGGGAACCATCAGGCCCGTGTCGTCGAACGACCTGCCAGCGATAGCTGACCTACTCAATGATACGTGGGAAGGTTACGAGCTGTATGCGCCGGCCTCGGTTGAGAGCCTGGCGCGATTCGTCGAGCGGACTCCCCACTACGGCTTCGATAACTTGCTCGTCCTGGAAGATCAGGGTCAGTTCCTGGCATGCCTGGGCTTCTGGGACTGGAGCAAGATCACCCAGATCACAGTGCTGTCGCTGAGCCGCAAGATGCGAATGAGGGGAGTACTGGCCGACGTTATGCGACCCCTGCGGCCCACGCCTCGGGTTCCGCAGTCGGGTGAGACCCTCAGGCAGATGGTACTGACCCCTATGGGATTCAAGGACGTCCTGTACCTCGGTGTGCTGCTCAGATATGTGAACAACCAGGCTGTGAGGATGGGCATTGGCAGCATCTTCTGTGTCTGCGAGAGAGATCATCCATTATTGAGAAGCACGAAAGGATTCATGCGCATCGACACTTCAATACACCTGTACGTCAAGCCCCTGCAAGAGGGCGTGGCGATGGGCGATGGCCCGGTGTTCGTAGACGGCATCGACTTGTAGTAATAGAGTCATTGGGCGAGGCGGTCACCACCCCTTGATAGGAAACGATGCATGGTGAAGAGTCTAATGGATGAGATAGGCAGAGGCTACCTGACGCTGGCCCTCAACCTCAACAGGCATGTGGAGGGATTCGTGGATGCGTACTATGGCCCGCCGGAGCTGAAAGCTGAGGTGCAAAAGGGCAACCCCAGTTCCGTCGAGGCACTGGCGGATGACGTCAGACAACTCCAGGCGGCCATTGCACATAGCGACTACGACCCTCAACGCAAGGAGTACTTGGGACTGCAGGTGCGGGCGATGGCGGGCCTCATCCGCAAGCTGCTGGGCGACGAACTCGATTTCGTGGAGGAGGTGGAGCTCTACTTCGACATCACCCCGCAGATGCTGGACGAGGCCGTCTTTGAACAGATCCACGCCGACATGGATCGGCTATTTCCGGGTGGAGGTTCGGTGCTCAATAGAGTGGCTTCCTGGAAGAAGGGCGTGGAAATCCAGTCCAATCGCCTCTTGCCAGTCCTGGAGTTGGCCGTTGAGGAAACCCGCCGCCGGACATCGATCCTCTTCGACCTGCCTCGTGGAGAGGAGGTGTCGCTGCGCCTGGTGGAGGACGAGCCCTGGACGGCTTACAACTGGTATCTGGGCGCCTACCGGTCGCGGATTGATGCCAACACCGATCCACCACTGAGGGTGGATCACCCCATCTCCCTGGTGACTCACGAGGCCTACCCTGGACATCACACGGAACACGCCGTCAAGGAACATTGGCTGTACCGGCAAAAGGGACGGGCTGAGCACTCCGTCCTGTTGTCCTTGGCGCCAGAGTCGGTGGTCTCGGAAGGCATTGCCGAGACCGCCGAGAGTATGATCTTCAGCCCTGAGGAACTAGAGGCTTTCTTGCATGACAGGCTAAACCCTTTGGCTGGGCTGCCTGATGTAGGTGTGGCGCAGCAGATGGGATGGGCCAAGGCACGCGACGAGTTGCGTGTGGTGGGCGCGAACGCGGCGCTGCTGCTCCACGAGCACGGTCGTCCCCCGGAGGAGGTTCGAGAGTACATGGAGCGGTACGGGCTTCGTACTCCGCGAGAGGTGGCGAAGGGGCTGGAGTTCATCCAGAATCCCTTGTGGCGCTCGTATATCTTCAGCTACAACATGGGCAAGCAACTCCTGGCACCGTTGTTGGAGGGTCCCGACGCCGTAGCCAACTTCCGTCGGCTACTGTCAGAGCCCTTCACCCCAACCCAGGTGCGCCAGTGGATCGCCGATCGCGGGGCTGACACGGCGACATAGGCACGGATAACTCGAGATTCGCAGTCTGACAAGCTGCCATCTGGTCTGACCGCCTCTATTGCGGCGGGCACATCTCGGTCGATCCGCGCGGCGCGTATGCCACGACGCTGTGAGCCCGAGTCCGGTTTCGCATCATGGGAGAGGAAGATGGATGAGATTGGAAGGAACTACTTGACCTTGGCCCTTAACATCGATCGCCACTTTGAAGGGGTGGTGGACGCCTACTACCGCCCGCCAGAACTGAAGGCCGAGGTCGAGCAGGGCGAACCCAGGGCCCTCGACGCCTTGGCCGATGACGCCGGACAACTCGAGGCGGCCATCGACGCCAGCGACTTCGATGCACAGCGCAAGGACTACTTGACCAGGCAGACGCGGGCCATGGCTGCCATAATCCGCAACCTGTCGGGGGATCAACTCGATTTCGTAGAAGAGGTGGA
>CAYGAW010000152.1:0-31481 GCA_964347945.1 uncultured Anaerolineales bacterium | reverse complement strand
AAATGGGGTGACAAGATAATAGGCGTGGTAAACGTCACCGATGTGGAGAAACCGAGGGTCTTCACCGACCGTGATCTGCGACTACTGGAGCTTTTCGCCAGCCAGGCAAGTATCGCCGTTGAGAATGCACGACTTTTCGAGGAACAGGAGCAGAGGTCCCAGGAATTGATGGCCCTGCACGAGACGTCCCTACACCTCATTAGCAGGCTGGATCTGGAGAGTCTGCTGGAGGCGATCATCTCGTGCGCAGTGAAGCTGCTCAATACCCGGACGGGCGATGTCTACCTCTACCGCCCGCGAGAGGACGATCTGATGAGCGCCGCCTCCATAGGGCTCCTCCCGCCGTTGAAAGAAGGAGTGTTGAACTCGGGCGAAGGCGTCGCAGGAAGGGTGCTAGAGACTGGCGAGCCCTTGGTGGTGGATGACTATGACTCCTGGGAAGGCCGAGCGGAGGCGTATGCAGGGCGCGGGTTTGGGCGTGTGCTGGGCGTGCCCATCACCTATGGTGGGGAGTTGCTGGGTGTCGTGATCGTCGAGAGAGAGCGAGAGAGCCCGCGTTTCGTACAGAGAGATGTGGACTTGCTGAGCGCCTTTGGCAACCAAGTGGCGATTGCTATCGAGAATTCCAGGCTCTACGAGCAAACGAAGGGCAGGGCTGAAGAATTGGCGGCACTATGTGAGATCTCCATGGAGATGGCTGCTCAGTTGGAGGTGTCCGCGCTGCTAAACACCGTTACCGAGAGAGCAATCGATCTACTGGGAGCGCGGAGCGGAGGCGTCTACCTGTACGACCCTGGGAGCCAAGAACTGGAACTTATCGTCGTCCAGGGGCAGACCGGGGACTACGCGGGGCTGAGATTGGCCATGGGTGAAGGCGTGTGCGGAAATGTTGCTGAGACGGGCGAGCCCATGGTAGTGACTGACTACTCCAACTGGGAGGGTAGATCAGACCAGTTTGATAAGGAGCCCAACACCAATGTTCTTGGTGTACCCATTAGGCGGGGTGATACTCTCCTGGGAGCTCTGTTCGTTGATGACACTGACCTCGAGAGGGAATTCGATGAGGACGACATGCGCCTGGCCACGCTCGTCGCCAACCAAGCGGCCATCGCCATCGAGAACGCGCGACTCTTCGCGGAGCGGGAGCATACGATTGAGCAACTCGCCGCGCTCCACGAAGTCTCTCTCAAGGTGCTTGCTGAAACCGAGCTTTCGGAAGTGCTTCCGACCATCGTTCAGCAGGCTATCCACCTGTTAGATGCCGACGCCGGGGCTTTGGACCAGTTCGACCCCGAATCGCAGAGGCTGGAGATGATGGTCGGCTGGGGGTACGCCGAGGACGCTAGGGAGATCAGCCTGGCTGTGGGTGAAGGAGTCGCCGGCAATGTCGCCCAGACTCACGAGCCGCTGACTGTGGACGACTACGTCCACTGGGACGGTCGGTTGCCTCAATCGGACAAGCGTGAGATCCGAGCGGCGTTGGGAGTCCCGCTCATGCGGGGCAAAGAATTCATGGGTGTGCTCACCATCGCGCGTGGCGCGGCGCGTCCCTTCGACCAAGACGACGTTCAGCTGGCCACGCTCTTCGCCAACCAGGCCGCCATTGCCATCGACAACGCCCGTTCGCTCACGAAGGCGCAGAAGCGAGTGGCGGAACTGACAGCGCTGCGGGAGATCAGTCTTCAACTTACTCAGTCGCTTGACCTATCGACGGTCTTGGACACCATAGCCAGAAGCGCCGTGGAACTGGTCAAGGCGAGCGATGCTCACATCTTTCTGTACGACCACGAGACAGGGGAATTCACCTTCGGCACAGGGGTCTGGGCTCCGGACGAGGAAGGGGAGATCTTCACAGAAGTTCGCAAGAACGGCCTCACGGCCACGGTCGCTGGGTTGGGAGAGCCCGTGGTGATCAGCGAAGCCAGCGACCATCCCTTGTGCCGGGATCAGGACTGGGGCGTGGAAGCGATTGCGGGGTTTCCCCTCAAGCAGGCGGATCGGGTACTAGGGGTCTTCAACGTTGCTTTCATGAAGCCTCATGCCTTCGGCGAGGACGACCTGCGCGTGCTGACGCTGCTGGCCGATCAGGCGGCTGTTGCCATCGAAAACGCGCGGCTCTACCAGGAAACAGATCGCAGACTCAAGGAGAGTACCATTCTTCAAGAAATCTCACGCTTGGTCGGCTCGTCGTTGGAGCCCGAGAAGGTCTTCCAGACCGTGGTGCAGACCGTGGCCGAGGCCTTGGGCTACAGTATGGTCAGTATATACACCAGGGATGGGGAGGGGCTACGCCTGGGGGCCCACGTAGGGTATCGTCTCGCGGAGGTTTTCGACTACATGCCTTTGGACAGAGGAGTCATTGGTCGTGTAGCTCGGGGCGGAGAAGCAGAGTTGGTGTACGACGTCAAAGAGGATCCGGACTACCTCGAAGCTGCGCCAGGGGTCGTCTCCGAGATCGCCGTGCCCATCGTGAGGGACTCGGAGATCCTGGGCGTCCTGAATGTTGAATCAACAGCGTTGGAGCCTCTGACTGTGGCTGATCTGAAGCTGGTTTCGTCGGTGGGCCACCAGGTGAGTGTGGCTATTCAAAACGCCCAACTCTACCAGGCTGCTCAGCGGGAATTGGAGGAGCGCAAGCGGGCGGAGCTAGAGCTTCAGCAGAGCTACGACAGGCTGGAAAGAACGTTCGAGGGAACGGTCAAGGCTCTTGCGGCGCTGGCTGAGGCCAGAGATCCCTACACGGCTGGTCATCAGCAGGAGGTGGCCCGTCTGGCCTCTGCTATCGCCGAGGAGATGGGCATGCCGGAAGACGAGGTATTGGGCATCCGCATGGCAGGGCTTGTTCACGATATCGGCAAGATCGATGTGCCAGCTGAAATCCTGAGTAAGCCGACCAGTCTGACCGAGATCGAGACGCAGATGATACAGACTCATCCGCAGACGGCTCACGATATCTTGATGACGGTGGAGTTCCCCTGGCCCGTGGCCGAGATTGTGCTCCAGCATCATGAGAGGATCGATGGTTCCGGCTATCCTCGTGGTCTGTTGCGTCACGAGATACTGCTGGCGGCAAGG
The DNA here is from genome assembly GCA_964347945.1 of uncultured Anaerolineales bacterium. GTDB lineage: Bacteria > Chloroflexota > Anaerolineae > UBA7937 > B3-Chlor > CAYGAW01. The sequence continues at coordinate 28,406 of CAYGAW010000152.1, read as the reverse complement.
GTTCTCTGTGTGGCTGACACCGTCGAGGCTATGGCCTCGAACCGGCCGTACCGGCCAGCCCACGGCATGAAGGAAGCGCTACAGGAGATCTCGCAGCGAAGAGGCGTCTTCTACGATGCTGAGGTGGTGGACGCCTGTCTGAGACTTTTCGGGGAGAAGGGTTTCAAGCTCCAGCACGAGTGACGGTAGAGTGTACTGCGAGATCCATGTACCAAGGTGAGCCCGGGAGAACCGATCCCCCTCAGAGCTGCCAGAGACGAGTTGGCGGCCTAGCGGATCTTTCCCCGGACCGTGAACCGGCCTTGCTCTAGCTCCACTTCATCGAGGATCACAGGAAGGTCTCCCTCTCGCATAGCGAGGTTCTTGTTGAGCTGATCCTCGACCAGAAACAGGATGGAGTCCGGCAGGGCGGCACTCCCCAACTGCACTCTCTCGACAGTTACGAGAGGTCTCCCGTCCTGCACAAAGACCCAGGCCCGGGCGGTGGCGGGCAGGCGCATCTTGCCCAGCTGGGTCTCTACGCGTGCCTCGATGGCACCGGGCTCTATGGATACCTGGGGGTTGTCGAAGGGAACACCGGGAAGGCGCCGAAGATACCAGGCGACGGCTTCCCCGAGCTCTCTGTTGGTCAGTGTGACCTCGAAGGGCTCGCCGTGGTGAGTGCCGGCGTCGAGGCGCTCCTTGAGTTCGGTCAGTTGAGGGCTGAGGCGCGGTTCGACGACTCTCTGCGAATCCTCGTTGGTGGCCATGATTGTCTCCTCCCTCGTCCGTCGCAGATGGTGCGAGATTATACTGTACCCCGTTGGACGCTTCAATTGCTAGCAGGAGCGGACACCAGGTCAGATTCGCCGTTGGTCGCTCACTATGCCGCGCCGTTGGCTCGCTGGAGGGTAGTGCTGAGTACCCGCGAACCCCGAGCAACCCCGCAGCCTGAGTAGTGCTTGGTTAGCTGCGCAAGCTGAGTAGGCTCCGCACCCTGAGTAGCCGCGGAGCGGCGTATCGAAGGGCGCAGGAGCCGTATTGAAGCACGCAGCGGTGTATCGATGCACATGTATGCTTCCCTCGGATGGACTGACGCCAGACGCGCATCTCGCCGAGCAGGTTGCTGCCTCGCTGTATTGACCGGGCCTTGCAGGGCGGTTATAATAGCGCAGAAAGGTACGCGTCTTGAACGTGCTGGTTACCGGCGGAGCGGGATTCATCGGCTCCCACGTGGTGGATGCCCTGATCGAGGAAGGTCACAGCGTCGTGGTCATCGATGATCTATCCTCTGGCAAGAGAGGGCACGTTCACCATGACGCCAAGTTCCGCCAATTGGACATCCGCAGCCCGGACCTGGAGGGGGTGTTCGCAGAGGAGCGACCCGAGGTGGTCAACCACCACGCGGCCCAGGTGGACGTGCGCGTCTCCATGGCCGATCCCATCTTCGACGCCGACGTGAATGTCCTGGGCTCCCTCAATCTCTTGGAGTGCGCCCGCAGGCATGGGGTTGAGAAGCTCATCTACGCCTCCACCGGCGGGGCGGTGTACGGGCAACCAGCGTACCTGCCCTGCGACGAGGTTCACCCCGTCGAACCCATCTGTCCCTATGGCATCAGCAAGTTGGCAGTAGAGCACTACCTCTATCTCTACCGGCAGACCCATGGTCTGGAGTACACAACCCTGCGTTACGCGAACGTGTACGGTCCCCGCCAGGACCCCTTCGGCGAGGGTGGGGTGGTGGCCATCTTCGCTCGCCAGATGGTGGAAGGGGAGCAAGTGGTGATCAACGGCAGTGGAGAGCAGGAGCGGGACTTTGTCTACGTGGACGACGTCGTGCGAGCCAACCTGGTGGCTATGGAGCGGGGGAATGGCGGAACCTACAATCTGGGCCGTGGTGTGGGCACCTCGATCAACGAACTCTTCGCCACCATGCAGCAGATGACCGGGTATGCCGATGAGGCTGTCCACGGCCCTCCTAAACCAGGCGAGACCTTCAAGATCTATCTTGATGCCGGAAAGGCCCGCGCGGAGCTGGAGTGGGAGTCCGCGGTGACCTTGGAGGAGGGCCTGGAAAGGACCATAGAGCATTTCCGCGGTGCGTCCTGAGTGACCTACCCCCGGGGTCTTTACAGGTGGCGAGGTCGTAGAACGCGGAGGCAGATCTTCACCTCTTCGTGTATCCCACGCTGGGCGGAGACGAGTGGATCTCCAATCCGCGGCGACACCTGTTTTGGTGAGGGGGATACTGGCTCGTGAAGGTCCCCTACATCGAGACCTCCGAGGTCTTGAGAGACCTCGGAGGTCTTGTGGGAGGCCCGTTCTCGTTGAGAGGGGGCCTTTGCTTGTCTGTTGAGCATGTCACTGGCTGGCGGTCGTGGGGCACCAGGCAGGCCACAGATCATGGACGGGGTCGTTGGTGAGGCGGGTGACCTCTGTGCCGTCTGCGTTCATCACGTAGATCTCGAGGTTGCCATCGCGCTCGGAGACAAAGGCAATCCTCCGTCCATCGGGGGACCAGGCCGGCGACTGGTCCCTGGCCGGGATGTTGGTCAGGCGGGTGAGGTTGGCTCCATCGGCGTCCGCCAGGTAGATCTCGAAGTTGCCATCGAGATCGGATACGAAAGCGATCCGCCGTCCATCGGGTGACCAGGCAGGCATGCCACTGTTCGCCCAAGGGGCAGTGAGAGGTCTCGATTCGCTGCCGTCTGCATTCATTAGGTGAATCTCGTCGTAGCCGTCGGTTCTGGAAGTGAAGGCTATGCGTTGGCCGTCGGGCGACCAGGCTGGACAACAATCATAGGCGGGGTCATCGGTGAGGCGGGTGACGTCTGTGCCGTCTGCTTTCATGACGTAGATCTCGGGGTTGCGATCGCGTTGGGACACAAAAGCAATCCGTCGCGCATCGGGCGACCACGCTGGACAACAATCATCGGCGGGGTCGTCGGTGAGGCGCATTAGTTCGCTGCCGTCTACGTTCATCACGTAGACGTCGGTGTTGTGATCGCGGAGGGAGTCGAACGCAATGTGCCCTCCATCTGGCGAGACGGCTGCACTGCTACCGTCGATGCGCTGATCGGTGAAGCGGGCCAGGCCAGTGCCGTCGGAATTCACCACGAAGATGCGAAACGGGCCGGCAAAGTGAGACTGGAAGATTATCCGTTGGCCGTCGGGCGACCAACTCGGCGCCCCGTAATCGCTCGCGCGATCGGTGACACACCTTGGCTCGCCTCCGTCGGCGTTCATCACGCAGATTTGGTAATTGCCGTCCCGGCCCGAGAGGAAGGCAATCTGGCCTCCACTAGCGGGGGGTGTGGGCGTGGGGGTTGGGGTCACGGTTCCTTGACAAGCACCGAGCGTGAGTGACAATAGTGCAATTGCGCCGGCACACCTGATTCCCCCCCGAGTCAGCTTCCACGCTCTTCGAGTGGGGCTCGACTTCTGCATTTCGCAGCTCGTAATGAGGTGAAGCGTTTCGATCTGTGGATCCTCCTCTTACAGCGTCGTTGTCAGTACGCGCTGCTGATCGAGCTCTCAGCAACGTGGACGTGATGTTAGCGTCAGTAGGTCTCCTGGTCTCCTCTGCGGCACGGGCGCCACACAGAATGGCCCATCGCCGCGTCGCGTGGGATGAGCCTCATTGTGCAGTGTTCTGCCCGCAACCGCCCGGCACGCAGTTGGTAGCTGACGCCGGGTTTCCGTTTAGCCGGACGCGTTTTCGCTATATTATTGTGTCGGATGCATGATACCACAAAGTGCCCAATAGGGCAAGCGTTGTTCTGCTAGACGGTCTTGTTGCACTTCTCGGGGCCCGGTCTTGGGGCGCCCTAGTTGCGCCGAAGGCCGTATCGAAGACAGCGAGGCGTGCTGAGCACCCACCACGAAGCCGCATCGTCTAAGGCGCTGCTCCACGGCTCAGCATGCTCGACGGATGGTGGACCGACGCCGGGGGAAGCGTCGTGGAAGGTGGCCAAGCGAACAGTGAACCTTTAGGACACGAAAGATCGAACTGCGCCGTCTAGAAGGTAGGCGGCCGAGAGCAGCAGGCCCGTTAGAAGGTGAATGAAGACGGTGGCGGCGTTCGCCGGCACCAGCTTCTGGTATTCGTCGTAATGAGCCCGCGCCACCTTCACGGCTCCAATGGCTACCGGCAGCGTCGCCAAGGCGATCAGGGTAAAGGGCGACGTGATCCTCAGAAGGGCCGCTCCTGCAATCCACGCATAAGTGACGGCCATAAGGATGGCATAGCCCACAGCGGCCTGCCTCCTGCCGAACCTGACCACCAGGTGATCCTTGCCCACGGAACCGTCGGCGGGGGCGTCTTGAAACTCGTTGATGTAGAGAACGCCCGCGATAAGGAGCGCTACGGGGATGGACGCCACGACAGGTTCCCAGTCCAGGTAGCCGGTCTGTACGTAGAAGGCGCCTAGCGTCATCAGTACCCCGAAGTTGAGACCGATGAAGAACTCCCCTATCCCCCTGCTGACTAGGTTGATGGGCGGGGCGGTGTAGAAGAACCCGGACAAGAGACCAACAAGCCCCAGGACGATGATCATTGGGCCTCGCACGTAGGCCAGGTAGAGGCCGATTATCGCGGCCAGCACATAGGCAGCGAGGGCACCGCTGATTACCTCCCTGGGGGTGAGGAGCCCTTCTTGGATCATACGGCTGCCCCCTGTGAAGGGGCGCACGAACTCTACGTTCACGTCGTCGGTCCCGCTCTTGTGATCGAAGTAGTCGTTGGCCACGTTCGTACCCGTGTGCAGCAGCAGCCCTCCGATCATGGTCAGCAGGAAATACCCCCAGTGAAAGGGCCCCGTCCTCGCCCAGGCGATAACTGCGCCCAGTAGGATGGGCACCACCGTGGCGGTGAAGAATGGCGCTCGCACCTCGGCCAGCCAGATCTTCATCTTGTTGTCCCTCAGAGCTGCTACGCTGTCGGCCATGGAATCTCCTTTTCTACTCCCGGTACCTCTCGTGAACCACCGGCACCGTGAGGCGGCCCTATGATTCTTTTCTTTTCCATGATATCGATGAGGCGCGCCGCCCTTGCGTACCCGATCCGCAGTCGGCGTTGCAGGAAGGAGATGGAAGCGCGCTTCTCCCGCTGTACTAGATGGATTGCCTCGTCCAGCAGTTCATCGTCCGGCTCATCTGTTACGTCGGCCGATTCGGCCATGTCGGCCCACAGGGGCTGCTGCACCAATTCCTCCAACCGTTCCTCTGGGTGAACCTCCAGCCCCTTCCAGAACAGCACCAGTCTCTCGATCTCTTTGTTTGAGACGAAGCAGCCCTGCAAGCGAACGGGTGTGCTGGAGTCGGACGCCATATACAGCATGTCACCCTTTCCCAGTAGTTTCTCCGCCCCACCGGCGTCCAACACCACACGGGAATCCGTGCGGGAGGTGACGGCGAAGGAGATGCGTGCCGGGAAGTTGGCCTTGATCAATCCCGTGACCACGTCCACCGAAGGGCGCTGGGTGGCGATGACCAGGTGTATCCCCGTCGCCCTGGACATCTGGGCCAGGCGACAGAGCGACCTTTCGACCTCGTCCGCGGCGGCCATCATCAGGTCTGCCAGTTCGTCTACCACGACCACGATGTACGGCAGGGCTCTCTCCCCGTGTGAAAGCAACTCCCGGTTGTAGTGATCGAGGTTGCGCGCCGTAGCCTTGGAGAAGAGCTTGTAGCGGCGCTCCATTTCCCGAAGGATCCACTTCAGGGTCCCCACCACGCTCTCGATCTCCACCACGACTGGCGCCAGGAGGTGCGGGATGCCGTTGAAGTTGACCAATTCCACCATCTTGGGGTCGATCATGAGCAGTCTCACGTCGTCGGGGCTGTTGTTGAACAGCAGGCAGGTGACGATGGAGTTGATGCAGACGCTCTTCCCGGAGCCGGTGGCGCCGGCGATGAGGAGATGGGGCATGGTGCTCAGGTCGGCGACCACAGGGGCACCGGACACATCCCGTCCCAGGGCGATTCTCAGCCGGGAGGTCTGTCGCAGGAATTCGCCTGCCTCCATCACCCCTCGGAGAGAAACCAAGGTGACCTCATCGTTGGGTACCTCGATGCCGATGATGGAGCGGCCCGGCACCGGGGCTTCGATGCGTACGGGCGCGGCCGCGAGCGCGAGGGCCAGGTCTTGGGCCAAGGCGTCGATCTTGCTCACCTTGACCTTGGCCCGGGCTATCTTGCCGTCTCGACCCTTCCTTTCCACATATCCCGGCTCCACGCCGAACTGCGTGACGGTGGGCCCCTGGTTGACCTCTACCACCTTGGCGGGCACGCCAAAGCTGTGGAGGGTATCTTCGATGATCCGAACCTTCCGCCTGATCTCGGTCTCGCTGAACTCCTGCTCGATGTTCTCCTCCAGGATGCTTCCCACTTCGGGGAGGTGCCATTGCTTGCCACCGGCCATGATGCGCGGCGGAAGGAGGGTGTCTCTCTCTTGCGGGGCCTGTTGTTCGGTTGGCGACGGCTTCAGCAGTTCCGATACCTTTTCAGCCACGCGTTTGGGGACGCCTTCGCCGTTGCTGGGCGGGCCAATCTTGATAGAGGGCCGGTGATCACGATAGGTGTCCCTAAGGTTCGTCCAGGCTCGTCGTAAACCGGTGCCCATCTGGGCTATGGAGACGCCAAAGAGCAAGATCATCGCTACTGCGCCCGATGCCACTAGCGCGACATAGGCTCCTATGCGGCCGATGCTCACGGTAAGGGCTTCGCTGAGGATCCATCCCGCGTAGCCTCCCCCTCCACCTTCCGCTGCCAGTTGGCGGGCATCCTCACGGAAGGAGAGAAGATGCAAGGTGGTCAGCGAGGTGAGGAGGATCAGTATCGCTCCCGCCGTCCTTCCCCACGGCGTGTGGCGTTCACGCCGCAAGCTTTCAAGGAGCAGCCAGAAGCCCGCCGCCCCCAACGCCAAAGGGACGGCATACACGCCCCAGCCGAACAACCGGCGCAGGATCATGATCCAGGCTTCCGTGAGCGGGTCTCGGGTGGGGGAGGCGAGACTGAGTGCGGTGACCGCTGCGCAGCCGAGGAGGGCGAAGGCTGCCCCTCTTACTACTATGGCACGTTTTCTGTTCGGCTGGGTCTTCCGAGTCGGCATCGGTTCAGAAGAGGCTCAACTGCTCTGCATCCTGTGGAAGCTCCATCTCCGCGATTCCATCCGCTTGGGCCAGGAGCTGGGGGATCTTGGACATGTCCTCCTCGATCAATTGGAGCCATCTTCGCTGATGCAAAGCCGCAGCGGGATGGTACATCGGGTAGTAGATGATTCCGCCCATTCTGCGGGGTTGGCCGTGAATGTGGGAGATCTTCGCGCCAGGGAAGTAACGCTCCATGGAGAATCGGCCCAAAGTCACGATCATCTGGGGTTTGATGAGCTCGATCTGCCTATCCAGGAAGGGTCTACAGGCCTCGATCTCCTCGGGTAGAGGATCGCGATTGCGTGGCGGTCGGCATTTGATCACATTGCAGATGTAAACCTGTTCTCTCCTCAAACCGATGCTTTCCAGCAGTTGGTCAAGTAGTTGGCCGGCTTGCCCGACGAAGGGACGGCCCTGCTGATCCTCGTGGAACCCGGGGCCTTCCCCGATGAATACAAGTTCTGCATCCTCTAGTCCCTCGCCGGGCACGGTGTTGGTCCGCGATTGGGACAGGACGCAACGCTCGCAGTTGGCGATCTCCTCATAGAGCTCAGTCAGTGCAGACACGGCCATGCCTCCTCAGAAGTGGGGTTCCACTCCTTTTCATCTTGGCTTCGCGCCACTGGTCCGCGGCTGACGAACGCCGTCGTGTCACCCAGGAGATTCTATCACATCTGCCGGGGATTGTCTAAGAAAGAGGGAGCCAGAACTCGCGGAAGGCTCGCAGAAGCCGGTGCGCAATCAGAGGCGCCCCCACACACCGGGCCGGGAAAGCCGGTTGCCTGCTTTGAGTGGCGTAGAGATTCATTCCCGCGCAGAGAACCGGGAAAGCGGCCAAGGCCAGTTGCGAATGATGCTTCGAGCGAGTCTACCTTCACCCGTGGCCTGGGTCCTACAACCCGACGCGCTGCCTCGGCACCTTCTTCACGGCCTTCGCGTCCTTGTCTTGCCTACTGAGGGGTGATATACTTATGCATCAAAACGTGGTGTGCAGTGCCTGTCAGCAGGTCGCACTCCGCGGGACAACACCTGGGCCTGTTAAGCCTGGGCGTGGTCCAGACGGCAGCCTGGTCGAGGGTGGTCCCCACACGAAAGCGGAGCCCAAGGAGGCGAGTGAGGTGCAACTGAACGCTGGTCGGCGCGATCAGCTAATCGACAACGTGGCACGTCGGATAGATGGCTGGGGCTTGACCAGCCCGGCTGTCGCCCTTCTTGAAACTCACAAGCCCCTGGCCTTCGTTGCCAGCCAGGCGCTCCTGGCTTTCCAACCCCTTCTCACGATGTTTGTCGGTGACGTCTCGCTGGACGAGTACGTTCTGCTGCTGGAAGACAGGAAGAACGTGGAGCGGGTCATCTGCCGCCTGGAGGATCTGCAGCAGGAGCTGAGCACCTCCGAATAGTCTGTCCCTTCCGAAGAGGAGAGGCCTTGGAGACCATTGTCGACATTCTCAGCAACCTGGGCATTGGTGAGCAGCAGGCTTTGATGTTTGTGCTGTTGCTGCCCTTCTTCTTCTTGCTCCTCATCCTCAATCGTCGCATGCGCAAGAGGGGCAAGCCCATTCTGCGCTCCATCTCCGGCTACGAGGCGCTGGGCGAGTACACTGGCCAGGCCACGGAGAGCGGGCGCTCGTTGCACGTGTCCATGGGGACGGGTGGCATAGGTACATTCGTCACGGCGGAGTCCCTCGCCGGTCTCACCGTACTCGAGCACCTCGCCGCTCAGGCAGCTATTTCAGGGCTGAAGCCCATTGTCACTGTATCAGACCCCTCGCTCTTGCCTGTGGCCCAAGACGTGCTGCGAAATGCGTATGCCGCTTACGGGTATCTCGACGAGTACGATCCCACTTGTGTGAGATTCATCTCTCCGGACAAAGTGGCCTATGCTGCAGGAGTGAACGACATCTTGGAGCATGCCGAGGTGGCCGGGAACGTCATGGTCGGCAACTTCGCTGATGAGTTCCTGCTGATGAGTGAAGTGGGTGCCAGAAGGGAGATCGGCCAGGTCGGGGGAGCCACGTCTCCTCAAATCCTGCCCTTTGTCTATGCGTCGGTGGACCACTTACTGATAGGTGAGGAGATATTCGCCGCTGGCGCGTATCTGCTGAAGAGGACCAGTCACATCGCCAGCTTGGCGACTCAGGACTGGCTGAGGACTGGCATCATCATCGCCATAATCATCGGCGTCCTCTTGAGCAGTCTGAGTTGATCGCCGACGAGAGGCAAGGACAATCCGGCAGCTGATATGTGAAGGTGCGTAGATGAGACGGCTTATCAACGCCATAGCACTGGGCATGAAACGTTCGATCCCCATGGCCATAGCCATTGCCATCGGGTCGCTGATGTTGGTCGACTTCTTCTTCGATGAGAGTCACATCAACGCTCTTGGCAGTTTCTTCGTCGATTCTGCCGTAATCGTCGTTGCCTTCGCGTTGCTTCTCGGTTTGGTGAACGTGCTGATAGTGCATCTCAGAAGGACAGTCCAGAGAGAAGAAGGCTGGATGTACAGCATTGGTCTGCTGGCCATTGCTACGGTCGTACTGCTAGCCGGGATAGCCGGCCCAGATGGCCGCTTGGTCACATGGATCTTCGATAATGTTCAGTTGCCCCTCCAGGCGGCTACCTTCTCTCTGCTGGCGTTCTTCGTGGCTACTGCTGCCTATCGAGGTTTTCGCCTCCGCAGGCCGGAATCGCTGGCGTTCATGCTGGCAGCGATCGTGGTGCTCCTGGGTCAGATCCCCGTAGGGAGGTATCTGAGCGACGTCGTCCCGGCAGCCAAAGATTGGCTGCTGGCCGTTCCCAGTACCGCTGGGGCGCGGGGAATCATCATCGGCGTGGCTTTGGGAACAATCGCCACCGGTGTTCGAGTTCTGATGGGTCTCGATCGTCCGTATGGTGGTGAAGGGGGCAGCCCCGAATGATCGAGTGTCCTAAGTGCGGAGCTTCCAACAAGGATGCAAGTAGGTTCTGTGGCGAGTGCGGGCAGCCCCTCGCCACCCGCGACAGCGTGACGTGTCCTATGTGTGACCATCGTAGTCTACCCGGGAGCACTGTCTGCAGTCAATGCGGAGCGCGCCTCTTCCCCATTGGGGTAGCGCCTTCCGAGGAACCGGTTGAATTGATTGAGATCGAGGAGGAAGCTGCGCTGTCTGAGGCCATCGGCGAAGAGGACACGGTTGCGGAACCGGGTGATCTGGGCGAGGGGGAGGAGCCAGAGGACGTCACTGCGGTCTCAGAGGCAGAACCTGCGGAGTCTATGCCCCCTTGGGCGCAAAAGCTAGGGGAAGTGTCAGCTGAGGAAGTGGTCCGAGAGGAAGAAGCGGTCCCGCTCGCCCCGGGTGAGCTTCCCGACTGGCTTGAGGTGCCTCCTGAGTATGAGGAGATGATATCAGAGGCCAGGCGGCCGGCCAGGAAGGACGAAGGGGATGAGATACCGCGCGCCGAGATCCCTTCTTGGCTGGAGGCGCTGCGGCCTGAGGCGGAAGAGGGTGTTGTGGAGCCTGGACCAGCGGAGGATTCTGGCGAGGCAACTGGTCTGCTCAAGGGGATCACGGGCACACTGGGTGCCGAACCCATCCTAGCCATCCCTCCACGCGCTGCCCAACTGCCGGAGGTGGCTGTCTCTGCGCTTGCCTACGAGCGGGCCGAAGTATTCGACAGCGTGGTGCGGGAGCCAGCCCGGCCCAGTGCTGAGATCGCTCGGCCGCGACGCCTTGAGAAGCTGGTGGCCTCCAGCGTGCGCTCGATCATTTATCTCATCGTGGCCGCCGCTGTTCTCATGCCTCTGGTGTTGGGGAGTAGGTGGTCTGAGACCAACATGGTGGTCACCTCCTCCACCATAGACATGTATGACACCATCGAAAGCCTGCCAGCGGATTCGGTGGTGCTGGTCTCTCACGACTACGGGCCCGGGGTGGCGGGAGAGATGATACCTCAGGAAAGGACCGTCCTTAGCCATCTCATGGAGCGCAACGTCCGGTTGCTCAACGTCAGCCTGACACCAGAGGGTACGCGCCTGTACCAACAGGTGGTGGACGAATTGGGCGAGGTCTATGAATACGAGTACGGGACTGATTACTTGAACCTGGGGTACGTCGTCGGCGTCGAGGTGGGGCCGCGTTCTGTTGCCGAGGGCCTGGCAGATCCTAGGTGGACGAACTTTGTGCGTGGCATCGAAGACGTTTCCTTGGTTGTCGAGTTCGCCGGCGCGCCGGAGTACCTGCGCTTGTGGCTGGAGCAGGTACAGGGTCCCTACCAAGTGCCGATGGTTGCTGGGCTAAGCGCAACGGTTGATCCCTTTGCCAGGCCGTACTACGGCAATCAGGCCTCTCCTCAACTGCTGGGCATGCTGACAGGGCTAGTGGGAGCGGCGGAATACGAACTGCACTCCGGTCGCTCCGGACCGGCCTTGGCAAGCATGGATTCCCAATCTGTGGTGCATGTCACGATAATCCTGTTGATTCTAGTGGGAAACGTTGCCTACTTCCTGGGTAGGTTGAGGGGGAAACAAGCACCGTGAGCGAAAGCTTCGCTATTTGGATTGCAGCCATCTTGACCTTGATGGTTTACAGCTATCTGTTCTCCGATAACCCCCTATACCGGTTGGCGGAGCACCTGCTTGTGGGGTCGTCCATAGGCTACGCAGCTGTCATCGTCGTTCACACTGTCTTGCGGCCACGTCTCCTTGAGCCACTGGCGAGAGATCCGACCGGCAACTGGCCCTATGCGATCCCGCTACTGTTGGGGTTGCTGCTCTTAGCCAAGGCGAGGCCGACCACCGCCTGGCTGGGCAACTCGTCTGTAGCTTTCCTGTTCGGTGTTGGCGCAGCCTTGGCCATAGGTGGGGCCTTGCTAGGTTCCTTGTTGCCACAGATTCAGGCTTCCTGGGTACCCGTTTGGCCGAGGGCCGCAGGCAGTGTCGAAGCTGCGCTGGAGAATGCCTGTCTCGTTGCGGGCACTATTGGCACTCTAGCTTACTTCTATTTCACCGTGGGCTCGGGCAGGGGGCCACAGAATGCGTTGGTCAGGTTCTGCGCAACCATTGGCAAGTGGGTGATGGTAATTACCTTTGGGGCCGTATTCGGAAGCAGGGTGATGGCGTACGTCTCTCTGCTGGTCGAGCGCACCCATTTCCTGCTGGCGGATTGGCTAGGCCTCGTGGGGTAGTTGGGGGGCATCTCTTGAACCCAGCAGCGCAGGTAGCGATGGGCGGGAGTGTGTGCTAGATGGCACAAGAGCAGCAATTGGAATCGATCTTGGTGGCCGACTGTGGCAGCACCGCCACGCGCGTTTCGCTGATCGACCGCGTGGGCAACGAATTCCGGCTGCTTGCGGGAGCCGAAACGGCGACCACAGTCGAAGTCCCGTGGTCTAGGATCTCCACAGGCATACGCCAAGCCATCCGCGAGATTGAGAGGTTGACCGACCGCACACTCCTGGACGGACAGGAACAACTCATCGTCCCCGAGAGAGAGAATGCCAGCGGAGTCGACGGTTTTGTGGGCACGGTCAACGCTGCGGTCCCTTTGCGAGTGGCGATAGTGGGACTGATGCGAGACCTGAGCGTGGAGAGCCTGTTAAGAGCGGCCGAGACTTCTTACGTCGTCGTCCAAAGCATCGTCGGCCGAGGTCATGTGGCTGCCACCGATGGAACACAGAGCAGTATGCAAGCGCTGTTGAAGGATCTGCTCAGGAACGGCCCAGACGCCATTCTGCTCGGCGGGGGCGTCGACGGAAGTGGGATAGCGCCCGTGTTGGAGGCCGCCGAAGACCTCGCTGCCGCCCTTTCCTCCCGGGGAGCAGGAGGGAGAATACATGTTGTCTTTGCTGGGAACAAGGAAGCTCGCCCTCGGATAGCAGAGATCCTGGGCGGTTGCTCCAATTTGCACGTCGTGGATAATGTGCTTCCGACTTTAGAGACCGAGGATCTGCGAGCTGCAGAACAGGAGGTGGATAGGCTCTATCGCGAGTACAAGATGGGCCGAGTGCCGGGCTTTGGAGAACTCAAAGCCTGGGCGTCGGCGCCGGTCCTGCCCACTGCGGAGGGCTTCGGATTGGTGCTCAGGTATCTTGCTCGAATGTACAAGTTGGATGTGTTTGGGGTGGACATCGGTGGGGCTGCCACCCAGGTGGCCGGGGTGATAGATGGTCGTTACGATTCTACCCTGAGAGCTGACCTCGGGGTATCCTATAGCATAGGCAACGTCTTGGAGGAGGCGGGCATAGACAAGCTTCTCCGCTGGCTGCCGTTCGACGTGGAAGCTGAGGAGGCTCAAAATTGTATCCTGAACAAGACTCTCAGGCCGATGACGATTCCTGAAACCAGGGAAGAGTTGCTCTTGGAGCAGGCTGCCGCACGGGAGGCTGTGGCGTTGACGATGGATCGAGCGCGTAGCACATGGCTGAGTCGACAGTCATCTCTCCGGCCGGGGCTCATGCCTGGGGTAGACCTCATAGTGGGCAGAGGAGGAGTGCTTTCTCAAGCACCGCGGCCCGCCCAGGCGGCTCTCATTCTGCTCGATGCCATCGAGCCGGTAGGCGTCTGCAACCTGGCCCTGGACAAAGCCTCGCTTCTGCCCCAGCTAGGTGCCCTAGCCTCGGTGCAGTCTTTGGCGGCCGCCCAGGTGGTGGGTCGAGACGGGTTTCTGAGGCTGGGCACGGTCATCGCACTGGCAGGCAGAGGTCGCGTAGGAAGCGTGGCCTTGAGGATCAAGATGGAATACGATGACGGGCAGACTATCAGAGTGGAAGTCCCTTATGGTGCCCTGGAGACAATCCCTTTGGCGCCGGGGAGAAAAGCTGTTGTCGAGTTGAGACCCAGTTCCCAATTCGATGTCGGTTTGGGCAGGAGAGGTAGGGGAGCTACGACAGAGGTCGACGGAGGAGTGCTAGGTATCATCGTCGACGCGCGAGGCCGCCCTCTGTCTCTGCCTGAAGACAAGACGCAGCGCTGCGAGAAGATCCAAGAATGGATGTGGGAGGTAGGCCTGTAGAGGGCTGGAAGATGGCATATCATCCTTTCGTCACCCGTGCAGTGTCTAACTTGGTGATAAGACGAGAGCGGATGCTGCCGTTTCGGGGCGAAGTGCTCATCGGCACGGGCTACCGGGTGCAGCCTTCTGATGTCATTGCCCGAACGACAGTGCCGTCGGAAATCCACCTGCTAAATGTGGCCAAGACTCTCGCCGTCGAAGCGGGGGATGTCTCAGAATGCGTACTTGTGAGCGTAGGCGACCAAGTTGCAGTCGGCGATGTGCTGGCTGCTCCGCGCGGCGCTTCGCGCCTCTTCGGTCGAAGCTACCGCTCTCCAGTAGCTGGCATGGTGGCTGGGATATCCAACGGCCGGGTGCTGGTCCAGTCGTCTAGTAGTACTGTCGAATTGATTGCCCTCTATAGAGGGACCGTGATCAATGTCATGTCAGGACTCGGAGCCATCATCGAAAGCAAGGGGGCGCTCGTACAGGGGATCTGGGGGTCTGGGGCAGAAGGATTCGGTGTTCTTAGGATGATGGTTCAGGATCCTCGCCAGGCCATCGATCCGGAGGCGATTGATGTGACCAGTCGCGGCACTGTGCTGGTAGGAGGGTCTTCGATCAGTGAAGAAGTGCTATATCGAGCCGAGAACAGGGAGGTTCAGGGCATAGTCGTGGGTGGGCTTGATATACGACTGCGCGACGCGGCCCGTGAGATGTCCTTTCCAGTCGTTGCGACAGAGGGCATGGGTGAGTTTGCAATGTCAGAGCCCATCTTCGACCTCCTCCGTGCGTATGAGGGTCAGGAGGCGTCAATAAGGGGCTTGATGGAGGCGAGAGGGGGCGCGGTTCGGCCGGAGATCATCATCTATGTCCCTCGTCCGACAGAAGACGCCGTACTTGAAGGGCGTCCCGAGTTTGTGTTGGAGATGGGTTCTCAGGTGAGAATCGTGCGCGGCCCATTCATGGGCGAGACAGGAAGAGTAGTCGGGCTCGGTGCTCACGCCAAGACTCTGCCGACTGGGGCCGCTGCCAAAGGCGTCGACGTAAGGCTGGAGAGTGGCAAGGACGTTTTCGTGGCACAGGCCAATGTGGAGCTATTCGGCTGAATTAAGAGGCTTGAGTTCGGTTGGCGATGCTGAGAACTGCCGGCCGCTGCGAGGCTCGATAGTCGATAGGCGGACGGTCGAGTCCTGCGCAGGCGGCATTGATCGAGCGTGAGTGATCCCTTTGGAAAGGAGGGAGAAGATGGCAAATCCCGATGGAACGCAGAACAGACTTTTCACGGTGGTGGCAATCGGACTGGTGGGCTTGCTTATGATTGGCCTTCTGTCCATAGCCGGCCTAGTCGTGTATACGAGGTTTCTCGCGCCTACCCCATCGCCGACGGTAGTGGCTGGGGCAACAGCCACTGCTGCACCGTCTGACACCCCTACGGCGGTCCCCTCCACACCGGTCGCCACCCCAACTCCTGCTGGAGAAGCCCCAACGCCCACGCGGGTGGTGCAAGAAGGCACTCCGACGGTTGGCGACGAGACACCTTCCCCAGAGGGAGGCACCCCTACGGCCACGCCCGAGGGCGGAGGCGAGATGGCCCCCACGGGCTTCGGGCCCTTTGGAGCCGCGCTGGGTGGTGTCGTCCTGCTTCTGATCATCCTCTTCGTCCGTAGGCTGAGGTTGAGGTCGCAGTCGTAGACTTGCCACCAACGAGTCAGCGGACAGATCGGGCCCGGGCACGGCGCGACACGGATATGACAGTGGGTGTGAAGTAGCCAAGCTGACGAAGGACTAGAAGGTTCATCGCTTGGGCGCGTGTCCGTCCGATCATTGACATATTTCCTCATATGGGCTACAATGTGGAGGTCCTTTGCCGTTGGCCCGAAGTCACCGCAGCAAGCGCTACCGGCGGCTGGAGGGTGGGCGGAGAAAGCATGGAGAAGCGAGCGGAGTGCTGCGCATGATGTTGGTTTGTTGATCGCCCATGAGCCGCTTGCGTTATCTCATCCACGTGCTAACCATCGAAATCGGCAACCTGCTGTCATCTTCTTCGAGTTGCTGGGGCTCGATCCTACGTCCACCAACCCGGTTCTCGCCAATGTGCACGTTGGCGTCGGACTCTCGGGCGTGCGCTGTTCGGTGCAGAATCCTCTCACCGCTGGCACCGCTCACCCTCAGCAGATCGTCGCTGCCATCTCCCTCTTCCGTGGGTCATCTACTGTCTTCGAGGGAGCAAGCACCGCAGGAGGATCTACCGACGTGAGAGCGTACCGAGTCGCGTCGATGGGACTTCGTCCTGCACAGCGTCGGGTTGATTCGCTCGGTGTGATAGGAGGTTACGCTGAGGTCGCGGCTGGAGGGCTTGCGGTGGGAGATATATGCGAAACAGATTTGACCGAGGGAGTGTGTCCGCAGTAGCCACTTTGCGGCATGTCTGGGTTGGCGTTTCTCTGGCGAGCTGGCGCCAGGTGGGGTACTGACCACGAAAGGAGTATGACACCAAATGGGTCTAGTGGAAGGAAAGAATGCTATCGTAACAGGAGGCAGTTTGGGCATAGGGACGGCCATCTCGCTGGATCTCGCTGAGCAGGGAGCCAATGTGGCTCTCACCTACCGCAGTCATCCCGATGAGGCCAAGGAGGTCGCCCGCCAGATAAAGGAGATGGGCCGGAAGGGAATGGCCTACCAGATCGACGTATCAGATTTCGACTCAGCGCAGGAGATGGTCGACAAAGTCATCAAGGAGTTCGGCGGCCTGGACATCCTGGTGTGCAACGCCGGCATGAATTGGGACGGCGTCATCTGGAAGATGAGCGAGGAGCAGTGGGATCGCGTCATCGATGTGAATTTGAAGGGGTACTTCAATTTCGCTCGCGCTGCCACCCCCGTTTTCAGGGAACAGCAATCGGGGAAGATAGTCAACATTACCTCCATAAATGGTCTGCGGGGCAAGTTTGGCCAGACCAACTACTCGGCTTCAAAAGCTGGCATCATCGGCTTGACCAAGGCTATGGCTAAGGAGCTGGGGAGGTACAATGTCAACGTCAACGCCGTGGGTCCGGGGCTCATAGAGACGGAGATGTTACGACAGAACCCTGCTCGCCAGAAGGTGGAGGAGATGGCGCTGGCGGAGATCGTCCTCGGCAGGCTGGGACTGCCCGAGGAGGTGGCGTGGGTGGTCACGTTCCTCTGCAGTGAGAAGGCTCGCCACGTGACTGGTGAGGTGATTACCGTGGACGGGGGACAGTATATCTGACGAGGGCGAAATGAGTGCCGACTTCGAGAACATCATCTTCGACCGCCAGGAGGACGTGGCCAGGATAACTCTCAGTCATCCGCCGGTCAATATCCTGGACATCCTGACCATGAACGAGATAGTTGCGGCGCTGGAGAGTCTGCAAGGCGACCAGCAGACCAAGGTTCTGGTCTTCGCCGCCAAGGGCAAGGCCTTCTGTGCAGGGGTTGATGTCAAAGATCATACGGTGGACAAGGTGGACGAGATGGTTGAGGTCTTCCACCGCATCTTCCGCGTGATGTGGTCTCTCGATGTCCCGACGGTGGCCGCCGTGAATGGAGCTGCTTTGGGTGGGGGCTGCGAACTGGTCACCTTCTGTGACATGATCATCGCGTCTGAGAAGGCTACCTTCGGCCAGCCGGAGATCCAGGTGGGGGTTTATCCCCCAGTAGCGGTGGTCACCTTCCCGCGTTTGATGCCTCACGTGAAAGCCATGGAACTTCTGCTTACGGGTGACGTGATAGACGCCCGAGAGGCCGAGCGGCTGGGCATGGTAAACAAGGTAGTTCCTGTGGATTCCTTTGACGAGGAAGTGGCCGACTTCTTGGGTAAGCTGACGGCCCTCAGCGGTGCCGTGCTGCGCGTGACGAAGCGCGCCACGCTTCAGGGCCTGGGGCTGAGTTTTGAGGAAGCTCTAGCTGGCTCCGAGGATCTTTACCTGAATCGCTTGATGAAGACGGAGGACGCTACCGAAGGACTTCAAGCTTTCATGGAAAAGAGAAAGGCCGTCTGGAAGGACCGATAGCCTTCGATGGGCAAGACCGCGAAGAACATGGTGTCGGAGGGCTTCGTGGCTTCCGTCTGCAAGGAGGCTGGGCGGCACATGCTGGACGGGTTCGGGGATACCTTGGAGATCACCCGCAAGGGAGAGGTGGATCTCGTCACCGAAGTTGACGTGGCGCTGGAGCAGATGATCACGGAGGCGATCCACGACGAGTTTCCCGATCATCGAGTCATTGGTGAGGAGGGGTGGACGGAGGGAGAAACGCGCGAGGCTGAGTATGCATGGTTCCTCGACCCTTTGGATGGCACCACTAACTACGTCCATGGATATCCGATGTTCTGTGTCTCGGTGGCCTTGGCACACTGGGGCGATGTCCTGCTGGGCGCTGTGTATGACCCCTTGCATGATGAGTTCTTCTATGCCCAGAAAGGAGAGGGGTCGGCTCTCAATGGCGAGAGGATCACTGTTTCCAGCGCTGGTCGTCTGATCTCCTCGCTTCTCTCCACCGGGTTCCCTTATCAGCGCGCCACGATTCTAGACAACAATGTGGCGCTGTTCAACGCGCTGATTACCAGGGTACAGGGCGTGCGGCGCAGCGGTTCGGTGGCTCTGGACTTGGCCTACGTTGCGGCCGGGCGGCTCGATGGCCATTGGGAACTGCACGTGAAGCCCTGGGACACCGCTGCAGGTGGATTGCTCGTAAAGGAGGCCGGGGGACGGATCAGTAGCCTAGCGGGCGAACCCTGGAGTCCCTTCGAGCCCCACATCGTCGCCAGCAACGGCAGGATACATGACGAGTTGCTCGCCGTTCTAGCCCTGGCCGACTGAGCTTCCCGGGGAGGTGTGCGCGAGAGGCTGTACCAGAGGGCATCAAAGATGTACGTTGATGCAGAACTCGTTGAAGAGGCGGAGCGCAGGTTTGGCAAGCCTCATGTGTTGCACATGGAGCACGATATAGGCCAAGCGGAGCTGGCCTTTGTCAGAGCCACTCAGAAGCACGACCGCGCCCATGACATCACGCTGTTCATCTTCAACAACGACCATCTCGCCTTGATCCGAAAGCCCATGTTCGATCGTCCGATCTACCGTGCGCCAAGCGGTGGTCTAGAGCCTGAGGAGTCCTTCGAGGAAGGGGCCAAGCGTGAGTCTCTGGAGGAGACAGGGTTGGAGATCAAGCTGGAAAACTATCTCCTGCGCATCCACGTTCGCTTCACTGGTGGCGAGGATTATCTCAACTGGACCAGTCACGTGTTCAAGGCCCGGGCCATCGGCGGCGAGTTGAAACCGCAGAACGCTTCGGAGATCGCAGAGGCGAGGTACGGAACAATAGAGGAGTTGCAAGGACCCGTAAGGCAAGCCCTATTGGGTAGTGGGCGTCGGTTGCTAGCCTATCGAGTCGCCCTCACCGACTTGGCGGTGGATGTCTTGCAGGGTATGACAGGGCAGTGCCTTCCGCGATAGGAGCAGCGAAAGGGCCGGAGTAGGCGAACGCTTTGAAGCCGCAAGGAGGGGACATGGAGGAGGTACAGGATCGTCAAGAGGGTGGGTTGCACTACGGTTGGATCATCGCCATCATGAGCGTGGTTACCGTGCTGGGCGCGCTGGGATTTGCTCGCTTTGGCTACACGATGATCCTTCCCAGCATGAAGGATGGGCTGGGTCTGACCGACAGCCAAGCCGGTGACTTGGCCACGGGCAACATGATCGGCTACCTCGTGATGGCCGTCACCTGCGGATACCTAGCCTCGCGCTTCGGCCCGAGGATCGTTATCACCATTTTCATGTTTATCATTAGTGGCTCCATGGTGCTCACAGGCTTGGGACCCAACTTCGGGGTGGCGTTGCTGGGCCGCACCTTGACCGGAGTGGGCAGCGGAGGGACAAATGTCCCGGTGATGGGCCTTGTCCCAGCGTGGTTCGCGGCCAAGAGAAGGGGGCTGGCAACCGGTATTGCTGTGAGCGGTTCCAGCTTTGGCATGCTTATCACCGGCTTCCTGGTACCCGCCATACTAAACAGGTATGGGGAGGGCGTCGGTTGGCGTATTGCCTGGTTCTATCTGGCAGGCTTCTGCGGGTTGATCGCCATTCTCGGCCTCGTAATACTCAGGAATCATCCCCGTGAGAAGGGACTGCTGCCTATAGGAGCCGAAGAGGAGGCCGTCCCCGCGGAGCCTAGGTCGTCGTCGTTGCAGTGGGGATTGGTGTACAAGGCGGCGCCGGTGTGGCACTTGGCCCTCATTTACGTCATGTTCGGCTTCTCCTACATCATCTATGCTACTTTCTTTGCCCGCTACTTGACCTGGGAGGCAGGGTTCACCACGGAGGCGGCTGGGGCGCTGTGGTCGGCGGTGGGCATGGTGAGCATCATCAGTGGTTTCATCTGGGGCACCGTCTCAGATGTGCTGGGGAGGAAGTACGGCCTGGCCATAGTCTACTTCTTGCAGTTCCTGTGTTTCACCACCTTTGGCCTGTGGAAGGCGCCGACCGGCTACTACCTGTCGGCCTTGCTCTTCGCCCTGACGGCCTGGAGTATTCCAGGTATCATGGCCGCAGCTAGTGGCGATCTGCTGGGGGCCAGACTGGCTCCCGCTGCTTTGGGTTTCGTGACCCTCTTCTTCGGCGTTGGCCAGGCAGGCGGTACCTTTGTGGGCGGTCGCATCGCCGATTTCACGGGATCCTATACCCTTGCTTTCCTGATCGCAGGCGCGGCAGCTCTAATCGGAGCGATAGCTTCCCTGTTCTTGAGAACGCCTGAGAAGGCTCTATAAGAATACTCAAAAGGAGGTAAGTAGAGTGGAGATCAAGACAGTTGGTGTTGTGGGTGCCGGCATCATGGGCGCTGGAATCGTCCAGGTTTCGGCCCAGTCGGGCTATCAGGTCGTGGTCTCGGAGATCAACGATGAACTGCTGCAAAAAGGCATCGGCACCGTCGACCACTTCCTGGGCAGGGCCGTGCAGAAGGAGAAGATGACGGCCGAGCAGAAGGATGAGGTCATGGGGCGCATCCGTGGCACGACCGACCCCAAGGATTTCAAGGACTGCGACCTGATCGTGGAGGCCATCATCGAGAACCTGGATCTGAAGAAGGAGATGTTCAAGCAGCTCGATGAGATTTGCCCTCCCCACGCACTGTTGACCAGCAATACCTCATCCATGACCATTACCGAGATGGCGGCGGTCACCAGTCGCATGGACAAGGTGGCTGGCTTGCACTTCTTCAACCCTGTGCCTGTGATGCGGTTGGTGGAGATAGTCAAGACCATCGTCACCAGCGATGAGACGGTCCGAACTCTGAGGGAGTTCTCCGAGTCGCTGGGCAAGACGGTGGTGATGGCCAAGGACACGCCGGGGTTCATCGTCAACCGGTTGCTCATACCGTATCTCCTCAATGCTATCCGGTGCTACGAGTCGGGCTTGGCGAGCGTGGAGGACATAGATACGGCCATTGAGCTGGGGCTGAACCATCCCATGGGGCCCTTCCGTCTGCTGGACATCCTCGGCGGTGACACAACTCTATTCATCGCCGACAATATGTTCAACGAGTTCAAGGACGAGACGTATGCGGCTCCGGTCCTGCTCAGGCGAATGGTTTCAGCTGGAATTCTTGGCCGCAAGTCCGGGAAGGGTTTCTACGGCGAGTACAAGTGAGCGCGCGCCTCGGTGCCAATACCGTGCAGTCTGTGGAGAACTGGAGTGAGGAGGTGTAGTCTATGCGGTACGAGCTTATCTTAGTAGAGCGCGAGGACAACGTAGCGATCATCACCATCAACCGGCCTGACAAGTACAACGCTCTCAACGACCAGGTTGTGGCGGAGCTCGGTGGCGCCCTGGATGAGTTGGAGGCTGACCATGATGTGCGGGCCATCATCATCACGGGCGCAGGCGAGAAGGCGTTCATTTCGGGTGCGGATGTCGGCATGCTCCAGGCATTGGAGTCCTCGCAACAAGCGGCAGCGAATTCTCGCCGTGGACAAGCGATGACTCTGAAGGTCGAGTACCTGCCAAAGCCGGTCATCGCAGCCATCAACGGCTATGCGCTGGGGGGAGGGTTGGAACTGGCCATGGCCTGTGACATCCGGATCGCTGCGGACACCGCCAGGCTGGGGCAACCTGAAATAAATCTGGGCCTAAACCCCGGCTACGGCGGTACCCAGCGCCTGCCGCGCATAGTTGGCAAGGGGATGGCAAAGTTGCTCATCTTCACGGGCGACATGATAGACACGGAGGAGGCCCTGCGCATCGGTCTGGTGCAAAAGGTCGTGCCTTTGGCCGAGTTGATGGATGAGGCTAAGGCGCTGGCCAAGAAGCTGGCTGCGAAACCGCCACTTACGCTGGCTGCCTGCAAGGAAGCCATCAACCTGGGACTCGAGGTGGATCTGGAAAGGGGGCTCCGCATAGAGTCCCTGGAATTCGGGGCTCAGTCCACCACCGAGGATTACCAGGAAGGTACATCCGCTTTTCTGGAGAAACGGGAACCGGTCTTCAAAGGGAGGTAGACTCTATTCTCGCTTCGACCTTGACAAGTTGTGGAAAGCGTGTTATAATGGATGTGTGGCGCGCAATGAGCGGCATATGTCTCGAGTGACATACTTTCCCACTCTTGGCGTCAACCACAGACCTCGCGCAGTCCATACCTCGACATCCTCGAATTACCCTCCCCAGGGGGCGGAATGCTGTACGAGGATTCCATAAGGAAAGGAGAAGACGGAAATGGCAGTAGAGTGGCTACCAAGGGATGATGAGAAGAAGGATCATGCCCTTTGGGGCGATGAGCACTTCGGCACTTTCGATGAACCGCCGTGTGTAGTATACGAGAAGAAGCCGATCTTTGATCCCAAGGGTAACTCTGTAGAGGGACTGTACAGTGCCTGGATCTGGCTCAACAATCCCCGGCAGTACAATTCCTACACGACGGAGATGGTGAAGGGCGTAATATCTGGGATGACCAACGCCGCGGCTGACAGCAGCGTCGTGGCGGTGGTCTTCACCGGTGTGGGCGACAGAGCCTGGTGCACCGGTGGAAACACCAAAGAGTACGCAGAGTACTACGGCGGGAGGCCCACCGAATACGCTCTGTATATGGATCTCTTCAACGGCATGGTGGACAGCATTCTCGACTGCAAGAAACCGGTCATCTGTCGGGCCAACGGGATGAGAGTCGCCGGAGGTCAGGAGATAGGTGGGGCCTGTGATTTGGTGATCTCTTCTGACACAGCGGTGTACGGCCAGGCTGGTCCCAGACACGGCTCCGCCCCGGTTGGCGGCTCTTCCGACTTCCTGCCCTGGGCCCTCAGCATGGAGGACGCCATGTGGAACTGCATCTCCTGCGAACTATGGAGTGCTTATAAGATGTTCCGCAAGGGATACCTCAGCAAGGTCGTTCCCGTGCTGAAGGACAAGGACGGCAACTGGGTGAGGAATCCCCAGGTCATCACCGACGAGTACGTGAGGGATGGCGAGATCGTCTACGGCGAGTTCAAGACTGGGGATGAGTTGAAGGAAGCCAGAAACTTCGTCTACAACACGCCAGCCGATTTCGAGCTCCTGGACAAGGAAGTAGACAAGATGCTCTGGACCTTCACCAACCTGTTCCCCAACTGCCTCCAGATGTCCATTGATTCTATCAGGGCTAAGAAGAAGTTCTTCTGGGATCAGGGCAAGCTCTACTACCGGCACTGGCTGGCGGCGAACATGTCCAGCGAGGCCTTCCTGGGCTTCCACGCCTTCAATACCAAGAAGATCACAGGCAAGGACACCATAGACTTCATCAGGTACCGGCAGCTACTCGACGAGGCTCGGCTGGTGGACGACAAGTTCTTCGCCGAGGTCCTGGCCAAACCTCAGGAGGGGTAGGATCTCGTGTAAGAACCTCGCATTCTGTGGCAGACTGCGAGTAGCGGACGTATCGACGTTCAGCAAGGTGCTATGTGGGTCTGAGTAGTTCACATCGTCGAGCGTGGGTGCGAACTATCAGCATCCCTGGTTTGTCGTCAACTGTAAGGAGTTTCCGCTGTTGGCGGTGGGTACTCCAAAGATGGTCATAAAGTCGAGGCCAGAGGGCTTCTGGTAAAGCTGGTTTGCTGTTGGGTTCCTCGTGATTGTGCTGTGGTTTGGGAGCGATTGCATCAAGTGGCGCGGTATTTGTCGCGAGATTTCTTGACAGAGCCGAACCGCGGTGCTAGAATAGTTTTGTCTGGTGTGGGGAAGTGAAGAGCTTGAGTAACAGGGAAGGAGGAGCGCGATGGCGGTCTGGTTGAACGTGGGCGAGATTATGAGGGTCAATGCCATCAAGTTTGCCGACAAGATGGCCGTGAAGGGGCTGGCGGTGAATGATGGCTTCAATGAGCTGTCCTTCAAGGAGTACAATGAGAAGAGCTGTCGCCTGGCCAATGCCTGGATGGACATGGGCCTCAAGAAAGGTGACAGGATCTCCGTGCTGCTCTACAACGTGATGGAGTACATGGACATCTACCTGGCTGGTGCCAAGGCGGGCCTGGTCATCGTTCCCATCAACTTCAGGTGGGTGGGACCGGAGATCGAGTATGCGGTCAACAACTCCGAATCCAAGGCCTTCATCTGTAGCGAGGAGTTCGTGGACGAGGTCGGCAAGGTCAGAGACGGATTTGAACTTGTCGGAACCGACAAGTTCATCTTCATCGGCGAAGAAGGAAAGACCCCCGATGGGTACCTGAACTACGAGAAGATCATCGCTGACGCCTCGCCAGGAGAGCCCGACATAGAGGTTGATCCCAAGGACACCTGGATCCACCTCTACACCTCGGGCACCACAGGGAGACCCAAGGGTGTCACCAGGTCCCACGAATCCTACACTGCTTTCTACCTGATCAATGAGGTTGATTTTGGGTACCGTCCCGACGACATCGGGATGATCGTGATGCCGCTGTGCCACGTGAACTCCACCTTCTATTCGTTCGTGTTCACCTACATCGGCGGGGGAGTGTACATCCACCGGGCAAGACACTACGATCCGGAGGAGCTTCTCCAGGTCATAGAGAGGGAGAAGATAACCTACACCTCTTTGGTTCCGACTCACTACATTATGATGTTGAACCTCCCCGAGGAGGTGCGGACCAAGTACGATCTCACTTCTGTGCGCCAGTTGCTGATCTCCTCCGCGCCAGCCCGCAAGGAAACTAAGCTGGGCATCATGGAGATGTTCCCCAACGCTGAACTTTTCGAGGCTTACGGTTCGACGGAGGCTGGCTTGGTGACTCTGCTCAAGCCGCACGAGCAACTGACCAAGCTGGGGTCCATTGGCAAGGAATGCGCAGGAACAGACTTGATCAAGCTCCTGGATGAGGACGGGAATCCCGTTCCTCAAGGCGAGGTCGGCGAACTGTACTCCCGCGGGCCTATGATGTTCGACGAGTACTGGAAGATGCCGGAGAAGACAGCTAGCTCCTTCCGTGGGGAGTACTTCAGCGCTGGGGACATGGCCAAACAGGACGAGGATGGCTACTTCTACATCGTAGACCGCAAGGACAACATGATCATCACAGGCGGAGAGAAAGTGTATCCCTCCGACGTGGAGTCGGTGGTGGCCTCTCACCCTGGCGTGCTGGATGTGGCCGTTATCGGTGTCCCCGACGAGAAATGGGGTGAGGCAGTCAAGGCGGTGGTCATCCCCAAGGACCCAGACACTGCCCCGACGGAGAAAGAGATTGTCGAGTTTACTAAGGGGAAGCTCGCCGGCTATCGAAGACCTAAGAGCGTGGACGTCATCAAGCCCGAAGAGATGCCCCGTACGCCCACTGGCAAGATTGTGCACCGCAGGCTGAGGGAGCGGTACCTGGAGTAGGTAGCAGGAATCGCCAGAAGCAGATTCCCAACTTGAGTCAGTAGTCCAGCGTTCCTGCTGATAGGGTGAGGGATACCTCATACCGAGGTCGTAGATGTCTTCGTGAGGAACGTGAGCACTGGCGTGGAATACGAGCTGAGCGGGACCGTCGCGATCGTCACCGGCGGTGGCAAGGGGATCGGCAGGGCGATCGCTATGGGGCTGGCCGAGGCAGGCGCCGCTGTGGTCGTGGCAAGCCGCACTGAGGCTGAGATAGAAGCGGTGGCCGAAGAGATCCGTGGCACGGGAGCCAGGGCGTTAGCGGTCGTCACCGATATCACTTCCACCGAGCAGATCGAGGTTCTTGTCGAGACCACCATCCACGAGTTTGGCAGGATAGACATCCTGGTCAACAACGCAGCCACAAGCTACATAGCACCTCTTCTGGGCTTCAAGGAGAAGGTCTGGGATAGGATATTCGACACCAATTGCAAGGGAGCATTCCTCCTGAGTCGCACTGTTGCAGAGAGGATGATCGACCAAGGAGGAGGAAGAATCATCAACATCACCACCGTAGGGGCTGAACGAGGAGGTGTTGGCCTGGGTGTGTACCATGCGAGCAAGGCGGCCCTGAAGATGTTGACCATGTGCATGGCCGCCGAATGGGCGCAGCACAACATCAGTGTCAACGCTGTGGGGCCTGGCTTGACCCGAACGGACTTCAGCAAGCCCCTATGGACTGATGCGGTGCGCGCCGAAGGATATCTGAGCGCCGTCCCCAAGGGCCGGGTGGCTGAACCCGAGGAGATAGTGGGGGCGGTTCTTTTCTTGGCTTCTGCAGCGTCCGACTTCATCACCGGCCACTCTATCTATGTGGACGGCGGCTATCTTGCCACGTGACCTTTCCCAAGAGCTAAGGAGGCAACTTGGTGGACTACATCAAAGAGTTGCAGGACATCGTCGGTGAAGAGAATGCGAGGGCCGACGAGGTCGAGTTGATGGCCTACTCGCGCGATATGTCGGTTCACGTGGGTATTCCCGAGGCCATCGTCTTCGTGCATTCAACAGATCAGGTATCGAAGATCATGGCCCTGGCCAATAGTCACAGGATCCCGGTGATCCCCAGAGGCTCTGGGACCAGTGTGACGGGAGCCGTGCTGGCTCCTACAGGGGGCATCGTCCTCGACCTGTCCAAGATGAACAAGATAAAGGAGATCAATCGGGAGGACGGATACGTAGTGGTGGAGCCAGGCGTGATCCTGGCCGCGTTGAACGCGGCGTTGGCTCCCACTCATTTCTATCCGCCGGACCCTAGCAGCGGGGTTCTGGCCTCCATTGGGGGCACGGTGGCTACCAACGCCAGCGGGGAGCGGGCGGTGAAGTACGGCGGCACCAAAGAATGGATTATGGGCCTCGAGGTGGTGCTGGCGGACGGCCGGGTGTTGAGGACAGGAACCACGGTCCCTAAGAGCTCCTCAGGTTTCGATCTGACACATGTCTTTATCGGCTCCGAGGGAGCGCTGGGTGTGGTCACCGAGATCACAGCCAGAATCCTCCCCATGCCCGAATATGTGGCCTTCGCTACGATCAGGTTCAAGACCTTGGAGGATGCAGGTGACACGGTAACCGAAATCCTGACCCAGGGTATTCCCCTCTCGAAATGTGAAGTCCTGGATAGCGTATCGCTGGGTGTAGTCAAAGAGGTCATGGGTCTGGAGATCCCCGATGAAGTTGGCTGCATGCTCTTCATCCAGGTGGATGGTGAGAAGGCCACGGTGCAGGAGCAATTGGAACGGATTGGCGAGATTGCAGACCAGCACAAGCAGATTGGTATGCAGGCGACCGATGATGCTGCAGAGATGGCGAAGATCTGGGCCGCTCGGTCGGGGCTGGTGGCTGCCCTATCTAAGGTGGCGAGGGGCGAGCGTTTGATGCCGTTGGTCGAAGATTTCGGCGTTCCCATCAGCAAGATACCTGACGTGATCAAGGAAGTTCAGAGAGTTGGCGAGAAGCACGGTTTCCGCATCGCCAGTTTTGGCCACGTTGGAGACGGCAATATCCATGCCGTCCTTGTGCTAGACGCGAGGAAACCAGAACACTGGCAGAAGGCCAAGGAGATCGCCAAAGACTTCATCGACGTGACCCTCAAGCTTGATGGCACCCTCACCGCGGAGCACGGCACCGGCATGGCCAAGTCTCCTTTCATAGTCGAGGAACTGGGTGTCGGCCAGGACGTCATGAGAACCATCAAGGAAGCCCTCGACCCCAACGGCATCCTGAACCCGGGAAAGATGGGCCTGGATGACATGGTGGGGGACATCTACGACTATTTCGCCTTCACTGATCTCCTGGACAAGCCCGAGGAGGTGGAGAGCTACGGCACGTACGTGGACAATGAGATATTGGCGTGTATACAATGTGGATTCTGCCGTCTGGGCTGCCCCATCTTCGCGGAGACCGCTTTGGAGTCCCGCAACGCCCGAGGTCACGTCAT
>CAYGAW010000151.1:0-3732 GCA_964347945.1 uncultured Anaerolineales bacterium | reverse complement strand
CTCTTTGCATCTACATATTTGATTGGGTTATCCTTTGTTCTTCTTCTCGTCTTTAGGTTGATGACGACACGATGATGAGAGAACACGTGAATTCAGATGTCTCACTAACGTTGGAGAGGGTATTAAATGCCAGAAGTTAAGCTGACGGATGTAACGAAGACCTTCGAAAAGGGACGAATCGTCGCTGTAAACCACGTAGATCTGCTCGTTCGCGACAAAGAATATCTAACGTTACTCGGTCCTAGCGGGTGTGGCAAAACCACCACTCTACGAATGATCGCCGGATTGGTTGAACCGGATGAAGGCGCGGTCTATATTGGTGAACGTCCTGTAACCGGACTTCCTCCGGAAGATCGAGACATCGGATACGTCTTCCAGGAATACGCCTTGTTTCCTCACATGGACGTCTGGGACAACGTAGTTTATGGACCGCGCGTAAAGGGATGGGACGAGAAGAGAAGCGAAGGGATTGGCCGCGAAATGCTGGAACTAGTGCGGCTCTACGAGCGAACGGACGCTTTCCCGCGAGAGTTGAGTGGCGGAATGATGCAGCGGATCGCCCTTGCTAGAGCGTTATCCGCTGGCGCAAAGCTCCTATTGTTAGATGAGCCTTTAGGCGCTCTAGATGCCAAAATTCGAAACGAGCTGCGATACGAGTTGAGAAAGCTCGTGAAGGACTTAGAACTCACCGCGATCCACGTTACGCACGACCAAGCAGAGGCCATGGCCATATCTGACAGAATAGCCGTGATGAAGAAAGGAGAGATTCTGCAAGTCGGCACCCCGCAAGAGCTGTACATGAGGCCAGAGCATCTCTTTGTGGCCCATTTCATCGGCGAATCCAATTTCCTCGAAGGGTTCGTCTCAAAATCGACTGCCAAGGGATTAGTTGTGGAACTCCGCGGAGGCCTTTTGGTTCAGACGTTGAACAACGAATACGAGAAGGGCGACAAAGTCGTCGTCGCTGTGAGACCAGAGGTTTTAGACGTTGAGAGGGGCGAAAAGACCGGAGTGAATTCCTTTTTGGGTCACGTTGAACGGTTCAGGTTTGAAGGGACGAATACGCGGTGTGATATCCAGCTTGAAAACGGGGACTCCGTGGTGATCGTGCGCCCGGCATTGACGGCAGAATGGTTTGAGACGGGAGAACGAGTGACGGTCAGTTTTCCCGTCGACAAAAACTTCGTCTTCCCCTATCCTACGAAAGGTTTGAAAGAGGCATTGGCTCTGGAATGAAATTAGTCTTAAATATGTTGGTGCTGATATTGGAAGTTAAGATCATTCTGTTAAGGAGATAAGCTCTTGGAAAGGTGGTTTGCTCGAAGGCGCAAGTCCAAGATTCTGGAGATTGCAGATCGGCAGATGACCCTAGCGATCGACACGGTGACGGAACTCGAGAAAGAGATCGCGGCTGCGTTGAAGGGCGACAAGGAGCAGGCGCAACTCTCTTTCGAGAAGCTGTCCCTCGTTGAACACGAAATCGACGAACTCCGCAGAGCCGTGTTTGAAGAACTCACCCGAGGCAGCATGCCATCGAAGGACCGGGAGGACATCATGCATCTGGTCAAGCGACTCGACGAAATGGCAGACCATGTGAAAGATGGGGCGAGAGCAGTCATACTTCTATTAGACACCGATGTGCCCGAGGAGATTTGGAGGAAAATCCTTGAAACGGCCAAGGAACTGGTGGGTGCCGCGACGACCCTCCGCAAGGCGATCGAAAAGCTGGGCACGGATCCTTCGGAAGCCATGGAACTCGCCAAGAAGATCGACGTCATCGAAAACCGTGTTGATAAGAAATACTTGGAAGAAAAGGCCTTGCTCCTCAAACACTCCGGCAAGATGGAGATTGCCACGGCGCTCTTGATCAAGGATCTGATTGAAGAGCTGGAGCACGTCGCGGACAGTTGTGACGACACTGCTGACTACGTCCGGATCCTCACGGTCGCCCGAGAAGTCGTTTGATACCCTCGAGCTCATTGAACCCGCTGCTGACATGTGCACCGACACCGTCGCCTACATTGTGCTACTGGCAAGCCGATAGTGCGATGCGCGTGCACAGGAGGTTTTTAAGTTGAAAAATCGAATGAAGGAACGGTTATGTTTTATGTCGTCAGCAGAGAATAAAGCGATTTTTCGTCGGTTTATTGAAGCCTACAATGCGCACAACTTGGATTTGTTAGACGATTTAGTGGCGCCGGACTATGTTGATCCGGACTACCCTCAACTGAAAGGTTTGGAAGGTCTCAAACACATGATGAGCATGGCTTTCATGGCGTTCCCTGATTATCATGAAACGATTGAAGACCTCATTGCTGAAGGGGATAAAGTGTGGATCCTTCTTCGGTACACGGGCACTCATAAGGGCGAATTCATGGGATTGCCTCCTACTGGCAAGAAGCTAACATCGTTGGCTGTTGATATGTATCGGTTGAAGGATGGCAAAATTGTATGGGGAAAACGTATCCCTACTCCTGATCTGGCTTTTTTCAAACAACTAGGTCTGATTGAATATACAGAAGCAGGAAAGCAGCTCTTTCCAGAAGATGCCAAGTAACTGCGCGCAGAGGACTAGAAGGGTAAATTGGAGTATTCTCTTTGATTACCGAAATGATTTTGACGGGTTTTCTCTTTCTGTTCATTTTGGTTCTAAACCTTGCAATGGCGGCACTTGGTTATTTAATGGAAAAAGACGATTATGACCCAGATGCTGACCTGCAAAAGATTAACAATGATCCAAAGAGATTTCAAACAAGCATCGTGTTAGCGCTTATAGAACATGGTAGCGTCATTGCACTTGCTATAATGTTGTTTATTATCTTCAGTCCATATAACCTAATACTTGGAATTGTTTGTGTTATCTTTCGAATAGGAGAAGGCTTGATCCAATACATTAATGAACCGAACTACTGGAAACTCATCAACATAGCAAAGCAATACTCAGGCACCAGTGGTGCTGAAAAAACTTCGTTGAGTGAATTAGCTCGTAGCATTTTCACAACAAAAGACACTAGATTCAAATTCGCAATGATGTGCTGGTCCATCGGTACACTCGCTTATTCAATCGTGATAGCTACCTCTGAAGTTCTGCCACGAATTATTGGATGGTTAGAAATTGCTGCCGGCATTCTCGTTGGCTTCAGTACGGGGACAAAATTTGTAAGACCTGCTGCAAAAGACCTTACGGCTATCAGTGGTCTGGCAACGACTCTATTTGTAATACTCATTGGAGGATGGCTATTGTTTTCTCCCCTCATCTAATACGCGCGCGAATCTTTAAGTTGGAAAATATTTCTGGTTAGGTGGATTGAAATGTCCAAGAAAATCGTTCTAGGAGAAAAGATTGTAGTTAAATCCGAAGTTCTTGGAGAAGATAGGACAGTTCTTGTCAGATGTCCCAAGAACTATGAAGTTACTGACAAAAAATATCCCATACTCTTTCTGTTGGATGCAGAATTCTTTTTCCAACAAGCCATTGCAGCAGTTGAATTCTTATCAGAATGTGGATATATTAGCACCAAACCAATTCCAGAGATGATCGTTGCTGGAATTGTTAATGTAGATCGAAATCGGGACTACACACCAACTTTCGCCCCTAAGCAGCGAGAGGTTCTAGAATTTCCAACAAGTGGAAATGCTGAGAAATTTCTTGAATTTCTGAGAAAGGAGCTTATTCCCCTACTGGACGAAAAATACAGGACGCACCCATATAGGATTCTAGCAGGTTGGTCA
>CAYGAW010000150.1:0-2923 GCA_964347945.1 uncultured Anaerolineales bacterium | reverse complement strand
ACAAAAATATTCAGAGTATCAGAATAAATGCCGGGGGCTACAAGCACCGTATCCCCCGCTGTTGCGCTATCAACTCCAGCCTGTATCGTCGGCGCATCGCCAGTGCCGTCAGCCTTTATGTACCAAGTCGTCGCGGATGCATGGGAGGCGCAAAGAAAAAGCAGGGCGAGAGCAAAGACGGAGAACAGCAGCGTCCTTACGATACTCCGCCGAAAAGCAACGCGGCGCACGGGTGGGGAAGAGGATTCAAGGGATGCAGTGGTCTTTCGGCACGCCGCTCGAACTGTGCTTGGGAGATTTTTGAAAATGATATCAGCCGTAATCATTTCGGCTCTCCCCTGCACGTATTATATCACGAATATTAAGGGACTTCCAGGCACCTCTTCTCCTGCGATTGCAAAACCGCCTGAGATCTGCTAACATAAAGTGGGCACTATCTGATTAACAGGCACCAAGATAGGGGGTGCTGTTGTGAAAAGGGCTCTGACGATCGCTGTCTCGTTAATGCTTCTCGCAGGTTCTGCTTCTGCACAGCCAGGAGCTATTGCGCTGTCATCAGAACTCAACAGAGTGGATTGTGAAATCTATGACGAGGTGCCAGGTCTAATCAACTTTTATGTATTGCATGTATTTTCAGCAGGTGCAACCAGCTCCCAGTTTATGGTAAAGATTCATCCTGGTGTGGTTCTAACATGGCTCGCGGATACAATAACAGAACCATTCATTTCTATCGGAAATTCCCAAACAGGCATAGCAATCACTTATGGATCGTGCTTGGTCTCCCCGATCCACATTTTGACAATCACGTATCTTGCATTTGGGTTAACCGAGGAATGCAGCTATCTTGAAGTGACCCCCTCCCCAGCTGCGGCTTTGCCAGAAGTCTTGGTCACTGACTGCAGTAATCCACCGAAACTTTATGCCTCCACTGGGGGTGCTATTGTCGTCAATCCCAATGCGATATGTTGGTGCAATTTTCATTGGCCGGACCCTGTCGGCCCAACCACCTGGGGCCAGATCAAGGCGCTGTATCGCTAATGAATCACATGAGCTAAATCTAAATCCTTTTACTCGATTTTTGTCTCCGACCCCCCTTTCTCGTATCCCTCTTTTACTTAAAATCGTAATTCAGACATCGCCGTCAGATATCATTTATCGTTTAGTTAATACTCCCGAAAACCGAGCAAGTATGCTATACTCATTATGTCTTGGGATGTAAACCCACGAGGGCGGCAACCCTCCTTTCGAGTAGTAGTTACCCCCTTGTAAAGCTTCTTGCCCTCCCCCACTGATCCCAGGGCACGGGACGGGCGTCGGTCGGCTTCCCGCCCCGTTTTTTATATCCGCCAACATCGGTCACGCCGTCTAAACATCCCGGCAGCTTGCGCGAACAGCTTTCAAGGATTCTTGCCCCAATGTTTTCCTCATGGCGAACTCTTAGGCTAGAACCGCGAATTTGGAGGGAGTCTGTGCTCGACCTTGCGGATTGATTTTAAGCCGTGAACATGAGCAAGTCCCAGAAATGAAAGAAAGGAGATCTATCTAAAGCATTCGCATGGTTGTGTCACCTAACTCACCCGGATCGAATCATTAATAAAGATCAGTGCATTACTCGCATCTTATAGACAAGATATGCTCCGACTATCAAAAGCAATATCGCGAAAAACAGTAAACTCCACTCGGAAAGCGCGGGGATGCCAGCAAGACATGACATTGATATGAAATGAGCACGAATCTCGTATATGAAATCCGGACCATAAATAATCAGTAGATTTCGATTTGGCCAATCATTCAATATAGGAGCGATAGTTGGCAATGCATCGCTGGAAAGTGCAGTGGCTGTGTTATCGCGAAGTTCTGAATATATAAGATCATCAGGCAGTCCAATTACTTTTCTATTACTGTTACTCCATATTATATAAGCATCATGAAGGCCGCCAGATATCACCGAATCTTCAATAATGATACCGAAGCTGATGCTATCAGGATCTGTTCCAAAAACCAAGTTATCCGAGTAGATCGTAATCCCATATGGATTTGTTGTATAACGATAATCTCCTCTATAGGGGCTAGGATCCATATCTACAGCGTTCGACTCGTAAATGTAATTCCCTGTAAGGAATTCGCCATCTTCGATCAAATGCCCGATGTACATACGTGGGTCAATAACCGAATCAACAATAGCAGTGAAATATACAATTATGTCATCTGCAAAAACGGGCGAAATCCAACCCAGAGCACCAGCTAATATTAAAACGATAGCCAGCATTCCTTTGCGCATGAAACACCTTCTTGTATTTTTTAGTTACGAACATGCAGTCTATAACCGATCCAATCTCGCAACTCAAGCTAGAAAATCATGCCGAGACTTTATCCTTACATTTGACTTATCCTTACCCTATTTCCTCTCGCATTGCAGACTTTCCTTGATACTACTATAATATATAGAAGAAGTGATGCCTTTCGGATAGGAGCCAAGGACACAATTTAGCTTATCAATAAACATGGTAGCTGTCAATAATATGTTTATGAATGGATTAACATTTTTTTTGTTAATAATGGCTTATGCGCTCATACCCGCACGCGCAGCCAAAGCTCAATACCCTCCCTTAATCGATATCACCCAAACGAGCCCAGATCTTTTGATCCTAGGCGCTAATAAGCTGGACAAGACAGGCTATTCCATGTCTTCAGGTGATATCAATGGAGATGGCGCAATCGATTTAATCATCGGTTCTTCTGGAGCATCTCCTCTTGGTAGGCAAGGCGCTGGAGAAGTCGAGATTTTATGGGGAGACACGGAACGCGATAGCATTATTGATCTTAGGGGATACCAAACTAGCATTTCCCGGATATTTTGCGAATCCAGTGTTGCTGGCTTGTTCATGAGTTTAAGCTGTGGGGATTATAACAATGACGGCTA
>CAYGAW010000149.1:0-5628 GCA_964347945.1 uncultured Anaerolineales bacterium | reverse complement strand
GCTGAGAAAGCAGGCGTATCCACCGATGTCGAAGGTCTAGCCATCAAGATTATCCGGGATGCCAAACTCGAACACGCAGTTACGGGAAAAGACCCCTCAGGACTAGCAGCTTCCGCCCTCTACATTGCCTCCAAACTCAAAAAGGAAAAAATGACCCAAAGCCAGCTCGCAGAAGCAGCTAACGTCACCGAAGTCACCATAAGAAATAGAAAGAAAGAGCTGATGAAAAGGCTCAACCTGACCTCCAGCCAGTACTAACGCATCTAGAGCAGTCTTCTGAAGCTTTAAGTGCGCCACTCGTCTTCTAGAGCAACTAGGTGACCACGCGATGAAAGAGGCCATGTTCTATGAAAAGCTGGGCGAGTCGGTGGTCAAGTGCAATCTGTGTAGTCATAGATGCAGAATAGTTGATTCGAAGAGAGGGATCTGCGGCGTTCGTGAGAATCAAGATGGAACCTTATATAGTCTGGTCTACGGAAGAGCCGTGTCTCGTGCAGTAGATCCGATAGAGAAAAAACCCCTCTTCCACTTTTTTCCCGGCACTTCAGCCTACTCCCTAGCCACGGTAGGCTGCAACTTCCGATGTGGCAACTGTCAGAACTGGGAGATATCACAGTTTCCCAAACCTCAGAGATCGATTATTGGCGACGACGTTCCACCGGAAGAGATCGTAGAAGCGGCCAAGCGAAGGAACTGCAGAAGCATCGCGTACACCTATACAGAACCCGTCATCTTCATGGAATACGCCTACGACACCGCGAAGCTCGCTGTCAAGGACGGGCTGAAGAACATCTTCGTCACCAACGGCTACATAACGGAAGAAGCGCTAAGAGCATTGGCACCTTGCCTCCACGCAGCGAATATTGACCTCAAAAGCTTGGACGACGCCTTCTATAGGAAGCACTGTGGAGCGCGTCTAGACCCGGTTCTTGAGTCCATCAAACTTCATAGAAAGCTTGGTATATGGATTGAGGTGACGACGCTCGTCATTCCCGAGCTCAACGATTCGGAAGAAAACTTGAGAGCGATTGCCACGTTCATTAGAGATGTGGGTCCGGAAATCCCGTGGCACGTTTCCAGGTTCTACCCCGCTTTTCAAATGATTGACCTCCCGCCCACACCAATAGAGACCCTCCGCAAAGCCAGAAAAATAGGGCTGGAGGCCGGATTGCGATATGTCTACCAAGGAAATGTTCCCGGAGAAGGTGAGAACACCCACTGCTCCAACTGTGGGGAATCGCTGATCGAGCGCTACGGCTACAGAGTCGCCAAAAACAAGATAGAGGACTCCCGTTGTCCAGAATGTGGCGCTCTCATGGATGGCGTTTGGAGACAAGAATCATGAAAAAGCGCCACGACTGACGAATCGGCGGCATCAATGTTCACCGTGCCCAGTCTTTAGGAACGATATGAGCTATGAAGAAGGAAAAAGCTCAACGGATTCTAGCACTCTTGAGAGAAGAATATCCCGATGTTAAAAGTACCGCGTTGACGTTTCGCAACCCCTTAGAGCTCCTAGTGGCCACGATCCTTTCAGCCCAATGCACAGACGAAAAAGTCAACGAAGTGACCAAGACCCTCTTCAAAAAATACGAGACCACTGAGGACTACGCCAAAGCCGACTTGAACGAACTGGAGACGATCATCAAGCCCGCCGGATTCTATCACAACAAGGCCAAATTCATCAAAGCCTCCGCAGCAAAGCTCGTAGAGGACTTCAAATCACAGGTCCCCAGGTCAATTGAAGAACTGACCAAGCTCAAAGGGGTCGCCCGCAAGACCGCCAATGTCGTACTCTCCAACGCCTTCGGCATCAACGAAGGAGTCGCCGTGGACACGCACGTGATGCGCCTAGCCAAGCGACTCGGGTTCACTGACGCAAAAGACCGAGATAAGATCGAGAAGGATCTGATGAACCTCTTTCCCAAAGAACAATGGTTCGAGCTCACAAACATACTAATAGCGCACGGACGAGACAAATGCGGAGCCAGACGCCCAAAATGTAACACATGCCCCGTGAATCATCTCTGCCCCTCGGCCTTCTCATTCAGCTAGGCGGCATACAGCTAGGTATGTGTACAGTTGTCCTGCACGCGCGTCAAGTTGACCCGCTGCACCTCTGCACATGCGCGTTGGATAATACAGGTCTTTCCTGAAACCAGAATGAAACTGGCGTGGCTTCCTCATTCAGTTGTACACGTGTCAGGAACGGCTGACTTTCATCGCGCATTCTAATACCATGGGGCATACTCGACATTCTTGGGGAAGAGGTTTGTCCATAGGGCGTGTCGCCAAATACCCAAGATAGTTCGGGCAGCCTGGGGGCCCATTTTCTTTCTTTTCTGACGGTTTAATCAGGGGTTTACCGCTCTCCTTCTCGTCTTTCTTAGCGGGAACTGGCTGCAGCTTCCTGAAGTAATGGACATTAAGGGTGTCTTGGAGTTTCTTTTTGGCTTCTGTTAAGATGTCGATAACGTCTCCGAGGTCCCGGTTGTCCATGGAAAACTCGACGTCGGGCAGATTGGAATACATCCTTCGTCTGATGATGAAATCAAGAGTGTTGTAGTCTCTGAGGTGAATCTCTACCTGACCGTAGAATGACCCCGAAGTTTGCCCCAATAAACCCACGGCCAAAGGCTTCCTTTGAGCTTCTTGCATTTACACCTACTCCAGAAGGTTAATAGGGGTAATATAACTTAAATCTTACGATTCCATAATTAAACCGCGGGATCGCTACTCGTAGTTTTACATGATACGTACCCATGCTTTTCTGTTCTCAACGGTCTATCCGAAGAAGACGGTCGCCATCTCGTAGAGTTTTCGGTCGACTCTTTTCCGCTTGCCCGCTACATCTTTCAGGGGTACCGAGACTATGTCGTTACCCCTGAGGGCGACCATCAATCCGAATTTTCCCTGTTTGACGAGGTCGATTGCCGCTATTCCGTATCTTGTTGCCAGAATCCGGTCGAAGGGTGTTGGAGAGCCGCCACGTTGGAGGTGTCCAAGCACTACTACGCGCGTTTCGATGTCTGTTCTGGCTTCGATTTCCCTACCTAGGTAGTAAGCGACTCCACCGAGTCTTATGTTTCCGAATTCGTCCACTTTGTCACCGTAAATGATCTCCTTACCCCCCTTTGGTTTAGCACCTTCAGCGACTACGATTATGCTAAAGGCTCTGCCGCGCTCCTTTCTTTGCTTGATGTATTCACAAACCTCTTCGATCTCGAAGGGCTGTTCTGGGATGAGGATGACGTCGGCGCCTCCAGCGATTCCAGCTTCCAAGGCAATCCAGCCAGTGTATCGTCCCATGACTTCCACTATCATGATTCTGCGATGCGCTTCCGCGGTGGTGTGGATCCTGTCGAGGGCGTCGGTTGCGATGGAAACGGCGGTGTTGAAGCCGAAGGTATAATCGGTACCCGCCAAGTCATTATCAATGGTCTTGGGCACCGACACGCATGGAAGCCCTTGCTCTTGAAGCTTTTGAGCGACACTCTGCGTGTCGTCTCCGCCAATGACAATTACAGCATCGATATGTCTCTTCTCCACATTCTGGAAGATGCGTTGAGGTCCTTTCTCGTGTCTAAATGGGTTGGTCCGTGAGGTCCCGAGAATGGATCCCCCGAGAGGGAGTATACCTCTGATTGTACTCAAGCTGAGCGGCATGAAGTCTCCTTCTACGAGCCCTCTCCACCCGTCTTTGATCCCCAACATCTCGAATTTATATTGCAGTATACCCTTTCGCACAGCCGCCCGTATCACCGCGTTAATTCCTGGTGCGTCCCCGCCCCCACTCAGGATGCCTACTCGCATGACGTTCCCTCATTTCATCTATGCTCTGTTGGAACTCCCGAATAGCCGCATTTTTGCTATTACAACCTGTTTCATGGCGTCTCGAGCAGGTCCCAAGATCTTTCTTGGATCGTACTGCTCTGGCTTGGTGGCCAGAATCTCTCTCACGGTGGCTGTAAAGGCAAGTCGCAGGTCGGTATCTATGTTAATCTTTGCTATTCCCAGCTTGATGGCTTGCTTTATGCCTTCATCTGGCGTACCTTTTGCGCCTGCGAGGGCCGCTCCGTACTTCTTGGCTTTTCCGACGATATCAGCTGGAACCCCAGACGCCCCGTGTAGAACCAGGGGAACATCAACCTTTTCTCGGATTTCTCTTAGTCTTTCAAAGTCGAGTTTCGGCTCTCCTTTGAACTTATAGGCCCCGTGGGAGGTGCCGATAGCGATTGCGAGGGCATCTACGTTTGTGCGTTCAGCAAACTTCTTGGCAGCTTCCGGATCTGTAAGTACGGTCGCTTTTTCCTCGAGAGAAGCCTCTTCAACTGAAACAAGCCGTCCAAGTTCCGCCTCAACCGACACACTTTTTCGATGAGCCAGCTGAACAACTTTCTTTGTGAGCGCAACGTTACCCTCGAAGTCCAAGTAGGAGCCATCAATCATAACTGATGTGAACCCAATTTCCAGACATTCTGTAACGATTCCGATGTCTTTTCCATGGTCCAGGTGTAGAGACATGGGAGTAGACGTGTGGTCAGCTGCCGTCTTCACGATTCGGGCGATGTACTCTAAGCCGCCGTATTTAACTGCAGTTGGGGTCGCGGACACTATTGCCGGAGAATTCTCTTCGTCGGCCGCGGCGGTCACCGCTTGGAGGCTTTCTAGATTGTAGATGTTGAACGCGCCTACTGCATACGTCCCAGCTTTCGCAGATTCTAGGATTTCCTTATTCGTCAGCAACAATTTGAATCCAAGGTTACTCTTGGCATCTTCTTAATAAATGATCATTACGGTTTCTGAAGCTCAGATTTCTAAATTGTGCCGTATCTCAGGCGCGGAGAAAGCCTTTCAGCGAATCTTCGATGGATTTGAGAAGTGTATGTCTGATTTGTCCCGGCTTTTGAAGGTCTTCCAGTTGTGCAATCCTGAAATAGGCAGGAGGGTGAGGGTCAAACCGCAGCCATTCAGATCTACGGTAGCCGCGGAAAGCAGGTTCCCGTTTGTAGAGGGGAAAGAGCCGTCGAAAAGCGATCTTTCTCAGAGCTTCTGCCATGGCCTTCGGTTGCCCAAGCATTTTCGCTGAGTCCAAGTCTGCCCTCTCTTCGAGAAACTTGCCGAAGAGGTAGACAAGGCCTATTGCCGCCACAAAGTAGAGCCAGTAGGAAATGATGCCTAGGAAGAAGAGGTAGGGCCAGAACACGTAGAACCTAAGCAGGAATTCAGCACTTGATAGGAGAAACATTACTATGGGATCGTGGTTCTTCAGATGACTCATTTCGTGACCCACTACACTTGCCAACTCGTCTTCTTCAAGCTGCGTCATAATGCCCGTGGTGACGAGTACAGTTCCTAATCGAGCGCTGGGGCCCGCCGCTGCGGCATTTGGGATGATCGTGTTGGCGACCACGATTTCTGGTTGGGGAAGGTTGAAAGATTTCGCGGCCTTCTCCACAATCTGGAATAGGTTCACCTTCTTAACGGAGAAATCGTCGACGTCGCACGCTATTCCGTAATCTGCGAATACTCGGCCAGCTGTTTCACAAGTGATAGGCTTATCTGCAGCGAGGGTAGCTTCGTAGATGCTTTTCCGGATATTAGGGATTTCCTTGCTGTGTTTTTTGC
>CAYGAW010000148.1:0-12488 GCA_964347945.1 uncultured Anaerolineales bacterium | reverse complement strand
CGACTTTCCTTGCTGCTACTCTGCTGGGCCGCGCTCTTCACTGAGGTCTGCGGTCTGGCTTGTGCGCTCACCAGTGCTACTGTAGCACGCAAGAGATCCACATGGGCAGACAGGACACCTGGCACGTCGTCCAGGAATTCGAAATCCACACCAGAAGGGGGGCTCAGCCCTATCGCGCGCCCACCGTCAGTGCCACGCCCGCAGTGCTGCACGCGCCAGAGAAGGAGTGAGGCCTCGCTACCAGAGCATTTGGAGCCTCTCCACGACGACAGATTTCGATGGGTGTGCTACCGCACCGCGATGAGCAATTCCCGAGGCAACGTGATTTCAACGTTCTCTCTGACCCTCCCCGCGGTTTGTACTCCTGCCGCCTCCAGTGCCAGCAACAGAGCCCCCACCACTGGCTCGAACTTCGGCAGTATGATCGACGCTCGGGGCGCCACCTTGTGTATGATCGCCCGTATCGTATCGATCAAAAGCGGCCCCTTGGCCTTGAAGATGCTGCCTCCCAGGACCACCTCCACATCACTGTCCTGCAGCGATAGCCGGCGGATAAGGGTTCGAGCGGTGACCCCCACCTCCAGGCCCACTTCTCTGACCAACCGGCAGGCTACCTCATCACCGCCATAGGCCGCGTCGAAGAGGAGAGGCACTAGCCCTAAGAGTTGATCCTGGTCGATCTGGTGGTGATACAGCTTTCGCAACAAGAGTTCCACAGATGGTGCGCCCAGGGCCTCAAGGACCATCTGCGTAA
This sequence comes from uncultured Anaerolineales bacterium, assembly GCA_964347945.1. Taxonomy (GTDB): domain Bacteria; phylum Chloroflexota; class Anaerolineae; order UBA7937; family B3-Chlor; genus CAYGAW01. Next base: position 11,734 of record CAYGAW010000148.1, on the reverse strand, counting down.
GCACCGTTGATTTGCCCCGGCCGTCCCAGGCGCGCATGACGAGGCGTATGATCTGCTGGCTGATCTCTTCGCCTCCGCCCCAATCGCCGGAGATGTGGCCCAAGCCAGGGAGGATGATCTCCCGCCCGTCGGGAGCACGACCAGCCGCATTGGTGCCCGTGCCACAGATGACTACCACGCCCCAAGGTCGGGAGAGACCAGAGCGCAGGGCGGCCATAGTATCATTCTTCACCACCGCCTGCTGACAGACGCCAAGCTCTTGGATACTTTGACTGAGCATGGCATAGTCTTCGGGCAAGTCAGCGCCTGCCAGGCAGAACATGCCCAGTTGAACCTCCTGAGGGGAGGTCTGCGCTTGAGCGAGCGCTTCCCCAACGGAATGAGCGATCTCGGCGAGAGCTGAGTCAAGGCCACAGACCTGATGATTACTCCCGCCACCACGCCCAAAGCCCAGTACGTGGCCATCTGCACTCCCTACCAGACACAGGGTCTTGGAAGCCCCTCCGTCAACACCCAGCACGTAGCTCATACCCCCACCCATTTCATGTCTGTCCCACAGTGTGAGTTCGTCCTCCGCTACTCCTCGAAGAATTGAGGAAGATACTCTTTGTTGGCGCTGAGAATAGAGTCCAAGAGGCCCTTGGCCACACGGAAACCGGGCACTAAAGGGTGGACCAGCAGGGCCTGCAAGGCAGTCCTCCGGTCGCCGGTCACGCCGGCCTCGACCGCCAGTTCTTCATAGGCCTTCACTGATTGGATCAAACCCCTAATTGCAGCCGGGAGGCTGCCGACCGTCAGCGGCGACGGACCGGCTTCTCCAACGAGGCAGGGCACTTCAACCACTGAAGCCTCCGGCAGGTCTGCCACGGCGCCTACATTGCGGGAGTTGACTATGTGCACTTCCTTCTTGTCACCAACGATGGCGGCTATGAGAGACACCGCGGCCGTGGAGTATAGCGCTCCTCCTCGCCTTTCCAGCTCTTTGGGCTTGCTGAGGAGTTGGGGGTCAGCATACATCGCGAGGAGCTTCTCCTCTATCTCCTGTACCTGTTCGCCGCGAGTCTTGTCCGCCTTTGTCTGCTCCTCTAATACCTCATCGTGATGGTAATAATAACGCAGATAGTAGCACGGGAGCATGCCCAACATCTCTATGAGCTCCGGGCTGAAGGGAGAATGACCTTCCGCAGCCTGGCTCGCTTCCTCAATCGCTTTGTCTAACACAACCTCGGTCACCTCTTGCCCGTCCAGATATGCCCCCTTCATCCAACTCAGGTGATTGAGCCCGACATAGTCGAGGCTGACCCTTTGAGGCGAGACGCCCAGATAGCCAGCCACCTGGTATATCATGTTGACAGGCAGATTGCAGAGTCCGATTGCGCGTACTTCACTGTGCTTGACGAGAGCCTCTGTGATCAGGCCGGAGGGATTGGTGAAGTTGATCAACCATGCTTGGGGACATAGTCTCTCCATATCTGCGGCCATACTCAACATGACCGGGATTGTGCGCAAAGCTTTGGCGAAGCCCCCGGGTCCCGTCGTCTCTTGGCCCACTATGCCGAAGGGCGGAGGAATCTTCTCGTCTATCACGCGCTGGGAATTGCCACCCACGCGGATCTGACTGATCACATAGTGCGCTCCCTCAAGGGCCTGTGCTCGCTCGGTAGATAGAACGAGTTCGATCGGCGAACCCGCCGCCCTGATCATCCGCTCGGCGAAACCTCCCACCACTCTCAATCTATCTCGGTCTATGTCCATCAGAGTGACCGTGGCAAGCCCCAATTCCGCCTGCTTCTCGATGAAGCCTTCTATCAATTCCGGGGTGTAAGTGCTACCTCCCCCTATCACGCAAATCTTGAGTTCTCTGGCCATCAGGTCTCATCCTCCTTATCATCAGATAGGGATGCCCCTTGATCTCGCCGCAACCTCAAGAAGCTACGGAGAATCTACGGACTCTAGTCCCCTGCGCGAAGGCGTAAGCAGGAACAAAACCAGGGCGAAGGTGGCAGCCAGACCGCAGAACCGGAACAGATTCATCACCCCTACCCGATCATACAGATATCCACCCAGCACTCCACCCGCTATGCCCGCCAGCCCCAAGGCTGTCCCGGAGAAGAGTGCCTGAGCGGTGGCACTCAACTCTTCGGCTGCACGTTCCCGCGTATATACCACTCCACCCACGTAATAAGCGCCGAATGAAAGCCCATGTAACAACTGTACTGCCAAGATCATCTGCAGAGAGGTGATTTGAGAGTACAAGAACCACCGCAAGGCGTACACCGCAAAGCCAACAAAGAGGAGACCTCGCGCAGCTAGCCTTCGCATGAGAACTCCAGAGAGGAACATCACCGGCACCTCGCTCAGCGCGGCGATGGCCCATGATAGGCCTACTAGAGCTTCGCTGGCTCCTAGGCCATCGAGATACAGGGTGAAGAAGTTGTTTCCCGCCGCCACCGTCGCGGAGAGCAGAAAAACGCTGACCAGAAACAGCACCAAAACACGATCAGCCAGAAGGACGCCGAGACCTCGTAGCCTCGGCCCTCGCCACTGCTGGCCCCTTGGCGGGAGAAATCGGGATAGCGCCAGAGTCCCGAGCATGAAAAGGGCGCAACCACAGAACAGCAATCTCAGGCCAGTGCTTTCCATGATCCTGCCCAGGGCCCAGGCAGAGGCGATGAAGCCTATGGTACCCCATACCCTTAGTTCACCGTAACTCCGCCGGCTGGCCTCGGCCACTTCCAACGCAGTGCTGTCGATGAGAGGACCGATAGGACCGTAGAAGAAGGCGTAGACTAGCGTCACCGGCACCAGCCAGATCATAGCGCCACTCGCCGACAGTAGAAGGACGGGTATTATGGTCCCTGCCACGGCCAAACTCAGCAGAGTGCGATGCAGATTGAGCGAATCAGCGACGATACCCCACAGCGGTGAAGCAAACGGCACGACCAGAGCGGGAATTGCTGCCAGGATACCGATCTGCAGGCCGCTCAAGCCGATCCGCTGATAGTAGAGATTCAAGTAGGGGAAGATGCATCCCACAGCGCGAAAATAGAGGAGATAGAAACCCCGGGTGTAGGTGAGGGCCTTGCTCTTCTCCACAGTCGCTTCCCCAAAGAGGCAAAGCGAGGCTGGCTGATCACTCCATCGCCATGCCTCTGGGTTGGATCATTACTTGATCTATCAACACCCTGGGCGGGAGGGAGGCCAGGTAGAGAGCCAGCCGGGCGATATCCTCGGCCTTCAGCATCTTTCCACGGTCCGGCGCGGAGGAATCGCCATCGTACCAGGGGGTATCGACGTAGCCTGGGCAGATCACGTGCACTCCGACGTCGTGCGGCAGCATCTCCAGAGCCAGGCAGCGGCTGAAGGCTACCACAGCGGCCTTGGCCGCACAGTAGGCGGTGGACTCGGCGAACGGGATTACCCCCGCATCGGAGGAGATGTTGATGATTCGGCCACTTCTCTGCTCCACCATGGTGGGCAAGACCTCCCTGCTACAAAGGAAGGTCCCCTTGACGTTAACGTCGAAAACCTCGTCCCAATCCTCCGCCTTGAACCCCACCACCGGGCCCCAATATCCCATCCCTGAATTGTTGACCAGAACATCTACCCGGCCGAACTGCGCCAGCGCCTGACCGACCATGGCCACAACCTGATCTTCCTGGGACACGTCGGTCGGCACGACCAGAGACTCCCCACCACGGTTGCGAACCTCTCGCGCCACCTCCATGAGTTTCGCCTCTCTCCGAGCCGCCAGTACCACATTCGCTCCTTCCTGAGCGAATGTGAGAGTGATCTCCCTCCCTATGCCGCTACTTGCGCCAGTCACGATAGCTACCTCATCCGTCAGAGCCGGACCCTCTTGCCTGTCTCTCATTCGTACCTCTCTATTGCCGCTCTAAGAGATATTCCTGCACTTCGCCGAAGGTGGGATACCCTTGCTGTCTAGGGCGTGAGATTACCATGGCCCCCAGTGCGCTGGCGAAGCGCAGCGTTCTCGGCATATCCCAATCGTTAAGCAGCCCAAGTACTATCCCTGAGTTGAAGCAGCCTCCGGCCCCGGTGGTGTCCAGAACCTCAACGGGAAAGGCTGCCTGCTGAAAGGTTCCGTCCTCCGTCCTGGCTATACACCCGGCCTCACCCATCTTGATGATCACGCGACGCGGGCAGCGGGCATACAGACCTTCCAGACAGGCCTGCGGCTCCGTCTCGCTGGTCAGCGCCTGGGCTTCGTTGAGGCTGGGCAGGAAGACGTCCACCCCTTCCAGCAGCTGCATCACCTCCCGGACGGAGCGCTCGGCCCAACCCTCAATGTCCCATCCGATATCGAAGAGAACCTGTTTCCCCTCAGCGCGTAAAGTATCGATCAGCGCCCTGGTCCCGGCGAAGCCCAGAGCGGGCAGCAGGAAATAGCCCGAAATGAGAACGCATTGTGCCTTTGCCCAGGCTTGGCGATGCCTGAGAACCAGGTCGACATCCAGGCGCTCTAGGTGGCCCAGATGCGTCACAAAAGCGCGCTCGCCATTGTCACGTCCGAGGCCGACGCTGACAGCGGTGGGCACATGGGCCGATCGCTCGATGTGACTGGTGTCGATGCGCGCCTCCTCCAGCCCGGACACCAACCCCTCTCCAATGGCGTCATTTCCGACATTCGCGACGGCCGATGCTCTGACCCCAAGCGCAGCGAGGCAGAGAAGCGCGTTTGCCATGCCCCCGGGCCGCCAGCTCATGTGCCTGGTGATGACCTCGCTGCCCCAGGTCGGAAAGTCGTGCAGTGAGTACAGTACGAGATCAGCATTGAGGTTGCCCACCACACAGACTTGCCTACTCATGTAGGGTCACCTTCTTAGCCTTGTCAAACTTGCCCGGCTGGAGCCCTTTCTCCGAGGCAACCTTCCAGGAGAGCAGCTGAACGGGCAGTATCTCTACCAGGGGGGAGCAGAACTCGTCCAAAGGCGCCAGCGTCAGGTTGAAAATCCTCTCCCCTGACAGTTCCTTGTTGCTGCCAATGACGACTGCCTTTCCTCCGAAGTCAGCTATGTCACCCGCCAGTCGCAGACTGATGTCTCTCGTCCTCCCCCCCATGGCAAACACTATAGCGGCGAACTCCGGGGTCACGACCTCCAGAGGCCCATGTCTGAACTGGCCGCTGCTCATCCCCTCAGCGCGTATCTTCGTCGCCTCCTTCAATATCAGTGCTCCTGCCATGGCCGACGCCAGAGAGGGGCCCCGCCCCAGCAGAGATAGGCAATCCACCTCACCGAGAAAGCCAGTCAGGCCATCGATTCTCTCTCTCCACTGCTCAAGGAAAGCCTCCATGGCGTCTACCGCGTCATATAGCGCCTGGACCCTTTCCTTGCGCATGGTAGCCGTGAGATACATGGCTAGGAGGAGGACAACGCCTACGGTTGCGGTGTGAGTCTTGGACGCCGGGGCGCGTTCATTCCCTGCGTATAGGAATAGGGGCATATCGCTGTTCCTGGCAAGATAGTTCTCGGCATCGTTGGTGACGCTCACGACGAGCGTTCTGCCGCCCACCTCGCTCAACAGTTTCTTGACTTCTACAGTTTCTCCGGACTGGGAGGCGATCACCACCAGTACCCGGTCGGAGACCAGGTTCCTGTAGTAGTGCAGCAACTCCGAAGCCTCAACCATGTAGGAGGGCAATCCATGCTCGCTCAGGTAGATGCAAGCAGGATAGAGGGCGAAATAGGAGCTGCCCATGCCTGTCAGCAGAACCAGGTCATACCCTGCGCGATTCCTAACGCTGTTCACGGACTGAAGTAGAGACTCATCCTCAAGGTATCGATCCACGGTCGCTCGCAGCACCCCAGGCTGCGACAGTATCTCCTGCAAGAAGTAATCCATGTGTTTCTCTTCCTACTAACCAGAATTCTCGGCACGCCAGTAGAATACCGTTCCGCAGAACCCCTCCAGCTCCCCTTTCCACTGGTGCTCGTCGTGGACCACCCTCCTGGCCGCACCGGGCGCCAGTTCCCTCACCTCTTCTAGCGACAAAGCGCTGGTGATGGGGGCACGGATTGGCTCCTGGCCGTGGTTGACCACCACCAGGTATCTGTCCCTGGAGCACAGCAGCCCCAGTTAGGTCCTTGGGTTCTCTCAGCCAAAGACTGGCTCCAGGCCAGCGAACTCGGCTCCCACCGGTCTGACCAAGGCGATCCGTCCCGTGTGTCGATTCTGATCAGTTGACAAGTGCACCCATCTTTGTGCGAAGGACTCCCTTCTGCCTTCTGCAAAGAAACTTGGGCCGCACTGCTTGTTTTGGCGAGCAATCAAGTTTTCCGCCGGAAACCGCCCATTTCTATGTAGTACTTGCACCTGTCACCGCGAACTATCGCCTTGGTGTATTCCACAGGCGTTCCCTCGTCGGAATAGGCGATCAATTCCAAGAGAAGACCTGGTGCACCCTCTTCAATGGCCAGATTCTCAGCCTCTCTATCGTTTATGATCACCGGTTCGAGGGTTTCCCTGGCTTTGGCTAGCGAGACGCCATACTCTTGCGTGATCAGATCGTAGAGCGACTGTCTGGCCAGGTCCCGGGTGAGAAGGTTGGGGAACAGCTTGTGGGGTAGAAAGGTCTTTTCGAGCATGAGCGGGACACCATCTGCGAACCTGACCCGTTCCACGTAGATGACTTCCTCGCCCGGCGAAAGCTCGAGACTCTTGGCAACGCTCCCGCGCGCGGATATCGTACTGGCCTCGAGGACCGTGCTGTCGGGCTTCAGCCCGCGATGCAGCATTTCGTCTGTGAAGCTACTAAGTCGTGAGAGGTCCCGCTCCATCTTTGGCTGGGCAACGAAAGTACCCTTGCCCGGCACACGATACAGCAGCCCCTCTGCCACCAGGTCGAGGACAGCTCGCTTAACGGTTATGCCGCTGACGCCATGCTCCTCGCACAGCTCCCGTTCCGAACTGATGCGATCCCCGGGCCTGAGCTCACCCGACATTATCGAGTCACGCAGATCTTCCCTGATCCTGTAGTAGAGTGGGACTGGGACGTCATCTCGGTTAGGCATACAACCCTCGAAGTGGCGTCTGAAAATGGCGATGATATTATTATAATATTATCTCGTTATAACCATTTTGCCTCAAGTGCGCAGGTTTGTCAAGCACCAGGGAGCCTATTCGCGAGAACGGTGGTGTTAGTTTAAGGTTGGGAGAGTCTTGACAAAGCCCAAGACCCTCACCGCGTGGGGAGAGTACGGCCTATTGGACCTCGTTGCTGAGTGTAGTGAAGAAGTATACTCTGTTCACACCAACAGAGATATTTTCCCCGCGTTCTTCAACAATTCTGTTCTTCGCCGTCTTGGACCTGCGCAAGGTCAAGAACCAGATGTTGGTGAGGTCTCAATCCGATCTCAACCTAGCCAAGAGGTGACAATTGCCCAGATTGCTCAGGCATACCTGTCGAGCTGTGGGAAAAGTCAAGGAGCTGCGCGGCCTTGGCATTCGAGCGCAAGCTGCTGTTGGGCCGGACGCCAGCGAAGCGGGGGAACTGTGGCCACGGAGAGACTAGTGAGCGGAATCGTCGCTGCATCTCTTCAGAATCTGATGGAGACACGTTCTTCATTTCTCTGAGGTGAGTCTTTGTGTCCGACAGTGTCAGAGAGACACCGATGTGACAGGTTCGGTGTGCACTGCCCATCTGGTATTGGGCGACAGAATCTGAAGCGTGAGACTCGGACCAGGACGCTTGAAGTTCTCACGGGGATTTGCTAAGCTTGTGTTGAACCCTCTTGGTTGTAGAGGCACCGACATGGGTCCCGTGCAGAGTAAGCACCTAGCAGTGATTGTTTCCACAGTGGCGTGTCTGGTGAGTGCCTCTGTGCTCCTGCTCAGTGCTGTCGCGCCCATCCAAGCGGACGTGGAGCTTGTTTACTTTCGAGCCACTGGTAGGGAAGACGACGTACTGATAGAGTGGGAGACGGGCAGCGAGGATACGACCTTTGGTTTCAACCTCTACCGTGCTGAAGGCCCGGAGCTTGGTGACGTAATCAGGCTTAATGAGCAGATGATCCCGGCCAAGTCGTTTCCGGAGATGATAGGTGCCAAGTACTCCCGCGTGGACGCGGATGTGGAACTAGGAGTCACCTACCACTACTGGCTTGAGTTTCTGGACACGGGTGGCCGGGTCACGTTCGGCCCCGAGGCGGCCACCGTCGGCGGCACTCCGACGCCGACTGCAACATCGACACCGTCAAGGACGCCTCTGCCCACATTCACGCGCACGGCAACCTCGACGCCCACCAGGACACCAACCGCTACGTGGACAGCGCTAGCGACCGAAACGCCCACCTTCACGCCTACCACCGTGCCCAGCCCGACTGCTACGCTAGCACTGACCGAGACACCCACAGCTCGTCCGGCCGCCACAGTGACCGCCACGGCCACATCCACTGCGTCTCCGACGCTGAGACCGGTGCGGGTTGGTGGCGTCACGCCGACGGCAACCCCAGAGAGCAAGGTCCTCTCCTACATCGCTGAACCAAGCGAGACGCCGGAAGGGAGCACTCAGGCTGGAGGGACCACATCGCGTTCGCCCACAGCGGCTCGACTCACAACCTCCATCAGCCCGCTTCTCCTGCTGGCCTCAGTAACCTCTTTTCTGGGGGTCGTGGTCCTCGCTGCGGCCCTCATTGTGGCCCGGAGACTGGGTCTCTGAGCCATGTCCATGCTGCCGGAGAGAACTGCTCTCCGCTCCCCCAGACGGTCTGGGATGTATCCGCTCCCACGGTTGTCTCTACTGCCGCTGTTCGCCATTCTGCTGCTAGTTGTGCTGGTCTCGGGTTGCAGATCAGCTACAAGTGCTTCTGCAACGACAAGCGAAGCGAAGATCGTGGTGGAGGAAGACGGGATCTATGCCCTTTCCTACGCCGATCTCGCAGACGCCGGGCTGGATCTTTCTGAGGTTGACCCAGGTACCATCCAACTCCTGAATCGTGGCGAAGAGGTGCCCCTCGCCCACGCCGGTCAGGCAGCGGACCTAATGATCATGTTCTATGGAGAAGAGAACGACGGTCCCTACAGCCCAGAGAACATCTATTGGCTTTCCATCGGCAGAGAAGAGGGGAAAGTGATGGCCCAGAGAGCGGTGTCGTCTGACTTAGACGAGACCACTGCTAGCTCGTTTCTCCACACGGTTTATCTGGAGGAGGACTCATTCTATGCCGCCAAGGTTCCCTTGGGGGAGGATCACTGGTATTGGCAGAAAACCATCGCCCCAGGGTCCATCAGCGTATCCGTGCGGGTTTCGCACCCCGCCCATGGCGACGGCACTCTGCGATTCTCTGTGCTAGGATACACCAGCGATCCGGTGGACCCCGACCATCATCTGAGGATCCACTTCAATGATTGCTCTGTCGGAGAGGAGTCGTGGGATGGTCAAGGCCAGCATCTGGTTGAGACCTTCCTGCCCGCCTCGTGCCTGCAGGACGGCGAGAACTCGATCACCGTAGAGGCTGTGGGCGACACCGGGGCGCAGGCGGACATCGTCTTGGTGGACTGGATCGAGGTAGACTATCCGCGGTTATTCATTGCCGAGGAGAACCGGCTGGAGTTCTCAGGGCAAAGCGGCGCTCACACCTTGACGGGCTTCACCGACAACGACATATGGCTATTCGATATCACCGACCCGCTCAGCGTGGTGCTGGTCACCGGGGCGGCGGTGGACGGGAGCGGGCAGGACTACTCGATTTCCTTCGTTGATGAAGAACCGCCGGGCCGCCGGTACGTGGCCATCAGCGAGGCCGGGTTGAAGACGCCGTCCAGTATCGCTCCGTTGGTTGAGCGACCAGACCTCCGCAGCTCTGAGAATCAAGCTGACTACATGGTGATCACGCACGAGGAGTTCCGCGAGGCCATTCAGCCCCTGGTCGAATGGAGAACCGGTCGGGGACTCGAGGTGAATGTGGTTTCTATCACAGACGTCTATGACGAGTTCAGCTATGGGCTGGTGGACCCCGCGGCCATTCGCGACTTCTTGCGCCACGCGTACGGCTCCTGGTCGAAGCCTGCTCCTCAGTACGTTCTACTGGTGGGCGATGCGAGCTACGATTTCCGGAACAACCTGGGTGGGCCCAACAGAAATCTCCTCCCCTCGTCCTTCACGGAGACGGCTTACAGTGGCCAGACCACCAGTGACAACTGGTTCGTCAGCGTCGACGATGCTGACAATCTTCCCGACATGGCTATCGGTCGGTTGCCCGTGCAGACCGCAGAAGAGGTCAGAGCGGTGGTAGACAAGATCATCAACTACGAGAAGAACGCGCCACCGGGTGAGTGGAGGAGACGGTTGGTCTTGGTGGCTGACGGCCAAGGCGAGACTTTCGCTGAGCAGTCGGCCCTGCTGGCCAGGGAATGGATCCCATCTGGCTATGACCTGGTCAAGGTCTATGCCTCCTCGCTGGAAGATCCGAAGACTCGCGTGCGGCAGGAGCTGTCAGCGGGCGGCCTCATCGTCAACTATGTCGGCCACGGGAGCATCGACACCTGGTCTCGGGAAAAACTCTTCTCATCGGAGCAAATCACCTCACTGGAGAATGATGGTCGGCAACCCTTCGTAGTCATGATGTCTTGTCTTCTAGGCTTCTTCGCCCATCCTGAGCGGCAATCGATGGCTGAGGAGCTACTGATTGCCGAGAACGGCGGAGCTGTCGCCGTCTTTGCGCCCAGCAGTCTCACTCTCTCTTCCGACCAGGCGCCGCTGAACCAGGCTCTCTTCGACGCGCTCCTTGTCAAGGAAGTGCCCACTGTGGGAGTGGCCATCATGGACGCCAAGCGTTCCTTGGAGTTCGAGACTCAGGATCAGCGAGACGTGATCGAGACTTTCTCCCTCCTCGGTGATCCCGCGCTCCGGCTGGTGGCTCCTGAGTGACGTTCCGCCGCTGGGAGGGACGCCTCCCCCAGTGCGTGCAACGTTGGACGCGGAGAAGAGGGCGACGTTTGCGCATAGCACCCAGGCACCAGCGCGCAACTTGAGGCGAGAGGTTTTGACAAGTTGCCATGCATGGCGTAGACTACATTCCGCTCACGCTCTGAAGGATAGTGGCGGACACAGGGTGATGTTGCCAACACACTGGCGATACCGAGAGATAAGGACATCCGTCTGTGCATAGAAGCTCGGTCTTAAGGGCTGTCTTCCTATCCGTGGGTGTGCTACTCTGTCTTGCTTGGTTTGGAGCGAGCCACGCGGCAGAGAGACGCTCGCCCGCGGATGGCGAGAGGACAGCGGCGGAGGAAGAAGACTTGGTGCTCATCAAGTCAGACGAGGATAGTGTGATCCTGGAGCTCCGCACGCCAGCTTTCGAGATCGATGAGACCTATGTGGGTGGTGTCGCCTACCATGTGGTGAGCATCCCGCGATACGGGCAGACGGACGATGTGGGTCGGCCCCAGCTACCTCTCAAGGGCACTCTTCTGGCCGTGCCACCAGGTGCCGAGTACGCACTGCGCATACTTGAAGTAGAAGCGAACATCATCCCAGGGCGCTACAACGTGTACCCCGTGCCCCGGCCTGTGCCGAGATGGGATGAGGCGGGAGATCTCGACTATGTTGGACAGGAGTTCACGAAGGACCAGAGCGTGTACTCCAGCAGTACTTTCTACCCTGCCGGTGTCGCTGAGATCGGGTCCTCCGCCTTCATCAGGGATCAGAAGGTCGTTCAGTTGCGGCTCTTTCCTCTCCAGTACAACCCTGCGAGCGGAGAGTTGAGACAGT
>CAYGAW010000147.1:0-6001 GCA_964347945.1 uncultured Anaerolineales bacterium | reverse complement strand
CACGGGGGTATGGCGACTATGCACGCCGACAGCGTTGAATCCGCCGTCAAACGTCTCACGTCAAAACCGATGGACATCGCCCCCGCATACATGCCCTTGATGAATATCGTCGCGTCAATCCGAAGGGTACATCTGACTGAAGAAGGTGAAATGAAGGCTTACAGACGTGTAGTGTCGGTAGACGAAGTCGCTGACTACGAACAATACAAGAACACCTTCAAGTGGCGCCCCGTTACGGACGATTTCAGCAATGCGGTGCATGATGGAATTATGCTTCAGAAAATCGGGGCAGCTCGAGGCCTCAGCCGAGGCGAAATAGATGAGGAACTAGAACGTCGCAAGAACGTGTTACACTGGATGCGGGAACGCAACATTCGAAGTTACAAAGACGTCGCAGCTATCCTAACTGAGTACTACTCGAGACCCAAGGAGTTCTACGAAAGGGAAGTAAAAGCTTATGCCTCTGCTTGATGATCTTGAAGGCTTGTCCTTTCGTCTCTTCGGACAATTCGCGCCGAAGTTCTTGAAGAACGTCTTCAATTTCAAGGATCACTTAGAGAAAGCAGGAATCACCATCTATCCTGAAACGTATGTTTCTCTAATGTTCCTACTAGCTTTGCTGACTCTGCCAGTGAGCATCATTGCAGTTGTGCTCACGTACTTTTTCCAATTCTTCCCCCTGCTGCTGCTAGTGCCGATGCCCGCATACATCATGATTGGGTTCATTGTCGTACCAATGTCCATGGCGAGTGAAAGAGCCAGCTCGGTGGAGCGGGAGATGCCCTTTGCAGCGACATATGTAACGGTCATGGCATCAGGTGGTATACCGCCTTTCTTGAGTTTCAAGCGACTTTCCGAAGCTGAACTGATGCCCGCTGTCCAAAAGGAGGCCAAAGATTTAATAAAAGACGTTGAAGTCTTTGGAGCAGACCCGCTGAGTGCGTTAGAGAAATCTGCAAGAACGAACCCCTCCGACGTATTTAGAGAATTCGTCTCAGGATACGCTTCAACCGTCATCATCGGCGGAGACGTTCTGCACTTCCTTGAGACCAAGGCGGGAGACATCTTCAAAGAACGATCCTCAAGGGTGAAGGCGGCTGCTGAGCGACTGGGAACCCTTCTGGAGTCCTTCATTATCATAATGGTTCTGATGTCACTCTGTTTCTACATTCTCTTCAGCGTCGAATCCATCTACAGCACCGGAATGGCCAGCTACTCCACGATGCTCATGTACACGTACGTTCTGACACCAATGCTTTCGTTCGTCTTCATCTACCTCGCTCACAACATGCAGCCAAAGACGCCGATCACCGAAATGCGCCCCTACAAGGTCTATGCTGTCAGCTGCACTGCCGCCGCTTTGCTTGTTCTCCTACTCACGAACTTCTTCGGTCTGGTGCAAACGCCTCTCAGCGCCCTTCAAAACTTCATTGACATGCCCACAGCGGTAGCCATTGCATTAGTAATTTCGGCCGCACCGCCAGCGATAATTCACCGCAAGATCTACTCCAAAAAATCCAGCCTGGAAAAAGGAGTCGCCATCTTTCTCCGAGACTTAACAGAGGTCAGAAAAAGCGGTCTAGCTCCTGAAAAGTGTATTGAGAACCTGTCAGACCGTGACTACGGCGCATTCAGCGAAGAACTGAAGAAAATAACCGATGAACTCAGCTGGGGCATTCCACTCAGAAAGGTTTTCATGGATTTCGTTGGAAGAACCAAGAGCTGGCTGACCCAAATCGTCATGTTTCTGCTAGTGGAAGCCGTTGACGTGGGAGGTGGAACAATCGCGATGATCGAATCGCTCACGCGATTCAACACGATGACGCAAGAAGTAGAAAAGGAGAAAAAGATGGCCGTCCGCCCCTACATCATGGTGCCCTACTTCGCCGCCGTTCTCCTGGTCGCGACAACGCTCATGACGCTGATCTTCACCTCGCAAACACTAGGGGTAGCAGACACTGGCAGCGCTACTATGAACATAGAGTTTATGACTATGATCTTCTCAGTCTCAGTCATAATTCACTGTTACTTGATCGGGTTGGTGGCCGGCAAGATTAGCGAGGAAGCCTTGTCCGCCGGTTTCAAGCACTCTGCCATGCTCGTCGTAATTGCGATCGTCGCGTCAAAAATGGTTCCAATGTTCTTCGGAGTACAGGGACAACCGTCATAATGAGGGTGACACTATGAAAAGATCTAGATCTGCCCTTCTGCGCGACAAGCTGGGCATTTCGTACTCCATCGCCGCCGTCATTATGAGCGCCGTGACTATTGTGCTCGTCATAGTGGCTTCCAGCTACGCCTACCAGCTACTAGATCAACAGCGAGGAGCCGCCGAGTTTGAAGTTGCAGAGGATTCCATTCTGGCTTTTGACGATGCGTTGGAAAATATCGCGTGGAAACCTGTTGCGGCCCAATCATCCAGGTTCACAATCAGTTACGGGCAATTAGAGCTGATACCCGGCAGCAATTCGCAAGCGTCGCCTACAATAATAGACATCAAGAAGAATGGTGCCAGCCTTATTGACACACCATACTCTGTTTCCAGTGGATTCATTAAGTACAGCATAAGCAACCGGTACGTCAACTTCTGGGAAGGCTACAAGTCCTACATCTTGGGAGACGCCGCCCCTGTAATCACCAACGGCACAGAAAGCCTAGGGAGCGCTTATGTTGAACAAAGATCTGGTTGGGTCAATATCACCCTCGATTACCGCGTACGCGCCATGAAAACCTCCACGGTCACCGTCAACAACGTTAGAGTGAATTATGTGAACATCTGGATAGTCAAACTCAACATAGCACAGTGGTCAACCTACATCCACGACTTCAACCTAAAGGCACGATGCCTCAACGTGTCAACAAACACCACCGAATCCTACACAGTAGACGCCACTGATAGCGTAGAGATTGTAGTCCAGCGCGGAAGCGCGCCATACCCGATAGAGATTGGAGACCTAGAGACAGGGAAGGTCGTTTTCAACTTCATCCTTTCGGAAGTGAAGGTCAGCTTCTAGGAGAGTTGCAGAGTTGCCTTCGGAGACGATGAGCCACGTCATATGCAGTGCAGCTCTGATAGCGCTCATCTTCGTGTCACAGTTCTTCTACGTGCAGGTTATCAACAACTTGGAGGCGGAGATGACTAGGAGAGAACTGCAGGAAGTCGCGGACTACGTGTCAGACACTTTGGCCAACCTCTATTTCTTGATCAACTCCACGCAAAGCGACGTAGAGATGAAGAAGAGCCTCAATCTGCCATCAGAGATTAGAGACTCCATTTATACCCTCGAGATCGCCTTCAACGCGAGTGGGTATGCTAGGAATGTGACTGCTCACTTGAAGGGGCAACCATGGGTATCTGCAGATTCATGGCTCCTTCCGGGTTTAAAGGTGGACCAACTCGAGAGTGAGGTAGTTGAGAGTGGTGAGAAGACGGTTATTGCTGGCTGCTCTCGCGTAAGCACAGATGTCTACGTGTGGATAAAGGAGCTTTAAGATCTTCTCGCTCTCAAGGGCTTTTTGATTGCCACCCTCCTAGAGCGTAGACCGGTTTTCGCGATATATGTCGGTTTTCGATATATTCTCGATCTGGATTAGTGGTGACATTCTTGAATAGTAAGATTTAATACATACTACAGCTCTATATATACAAAGGGATTAACGATGATCGGTACGGTCTATGATTATCTGATGGCTACAACTATTGTCGGCGTGATCTTTGTTGCCGCGGTTGTTGTTGTTCCAAATGCAAGTTATACAAACCTGCTCTACGTTGATCAGCAACAACTTAGAAATACGGCCTTAGAGACCCTGAAGGCAATGCTTCTGGACACAGGGTATCCGATGGATTGGGGATCTCAGATCTCGTTTAACCAGAGCAGTGTGAAACGATTTGGTCTGGCCCATTCAGGAGCATCCACGCTCTACGTGTTGGATTCGGAAAAGGTGCAACGACTAAACGTCGAGAATCCAGCAGGTAACATAGACTACGAGGTAATTCGCGAAAAACTGGGACTACAAGGCTATGGGTTCTCTATCAGAATCATGCCTTTGTTCAATGTCACGGTAGATGATCTGAGTGTGGGTAATGACTTGCTGTTCAACGTTAAGGTTAAATCTCATGATGGGCGGCCAGTTCCAAATGCTTCTGTAAAGGCCACAATACTCTACATAGAGAAAAGTGGCAGCAAGGAGAATTTTGCTTTCACTACAGCGCGTGGAAACTGCACTGATGAGCTGGGAGAGTGCGCAATAGGGTATCAGCTTCCAGATTTCACGGGGTATCTGTTGATCCTGACCGTGACGGTTGCGGATATGGCGATGGTAACCATACCCTATTTGGAGGGCTTTGCCCAAAACGTTGCGTTTGCCAGCATAATTGGAGACCTGGTCCGCCTCAATATACCGGAAGGAGAGCATCCGTCAGAAAGGACGGTTATGGGTATGATGTGCGTCGGTGAGGACGAGGTTTGGGACGCTGGTGTGGGCGGAAAGCTGCCAGATGATCACATGACTCATGGGGAGGGATACTATTATTGGGACCAGTATATTCAAGGTCTTAGCTACGATCAACCACTCTTTCTAGTCTTTAACATTCTCACGCAAGAGAATGGAGGACCCAAACACATGGTTCTTTTCGCTGTCTCGCCACTGCTGAATATACAATCCGGACTCTTGGAATTGGGCGGCTCGGCAGCGCAATCTAGTAGTGGAGCGGTGAAACTCAGCAGGTCCGTGAACATCGGAGGCATGACCTACATCTTCGAGCTAGTGCTTTGGAAAGAGCTTTAACCTACATACGTATCGTAAGACAACAGACTTAATATACCACTATCACCACCATTAACTCAGTCTACAAGCCTCAGACTCACACCACGGAAAGGAATACCATGAGACACCTAAGAAAGAACGCAGGCGGGCAGATGCATGTCATTGAGACTATATTAGCCTCTTTTGTCATCGTGTTTGCTCTAAGCTTTGTCAACTTCTTCGCCGCCACGCCGTATAGTCCCCGCTACGAGACCAGCGATTTGGAGAAGGTCGGGCATAACGTTCTTCATGACTTAGATGATCGGAGACTTCTAAGTCGTTACGTCTACAACAAAGAATGGGGAAATCTTACATCAGCTTTGACGATTTCCCTACCTTCAGACGTATACTTCAATCTAACAGTCTACGATCTGGAAGAAAACATCGTCAACAATCTCCCAATACGCTATGGAGAACCTGACGCATTCTTGACAGCAAACGCGACCGCCTCAGTACAATATATCATTCCAGGGTATCAGAGAAACTATGACCCAAGAATTCTAAGATTGGAACTCGTGAGAGGATAGTACAATGAGAATACTCAAGCAGAGAAACGGTCAGTTCATAATGATAGCAGTTCTTATGATAGCGGTTATGATGGTCTCCATAGTGGGAGTCCTATACAGCGCCGTCACCTACTACAGACACGAAAGATGGGAAGAATACCTGACCATTCTGGATACTATAAAAATCGGGACAACGCGATTGGTTGAGATAAGCCTAGCCGACTATGCACAATCTTTTGATAACGGGACACTGGTCACCAATCTGAGCAAATGGCAAACACACCTCACAAGAGCTTATCCAGGCTTCGGTGTTGTACTGGAATACTCCAACGCCACCATCGGCAACGGATACCAAACCACAACATCACGCACAGGTAACACCCAATACTTCTCCAACGCAAGTGCGAAAATCGAGGTAGATATCACTTCTGTCGGGCTGGAAGGATACTCATTTGCCGCATCAGCATTTCTGGGAGTAACCCTGAACGCTACCTACATAAACGGTGGCGACGACCTCCTGATCCATCTAGAAGTTCAAAAAGAAGGTTCCGTACCGGTAACAAAGCTCAAGAAAGACAATTTCGTCATCAATGGCACAGTGCTCTCTGATTACCCGAGTACGAAGCTGACACACGCCTACTACATGGACAATGATGTTGTGCGGATCGTCTACCAAATAATCGTACGGA
>CAYGAW010000146.1:0-4495 GCA_964347945.1 uncultured Anaerolineales bacterium | reverse complement strand
ATCTTAGCTCCGGTTGTCATTTTACTATTGTATTCTTTCCTTTCAAGAACTGTTTTTCTTTTCAACTCAGTCCGTTTGGCCAAGATTCTCTCTCGCCGGCCATAATAAACATCATCAGGTGCCACATTCCCAATGGCTTCATGGTATCGGTTAATATTATACCATTGCACAAATTGAGCAATCTCCGACTCAAGCTCCTGCGGCAGTTGCCAAACATGTAACAGCACATGCTCCTTTATTGAACGATGGTATCGTTCGATCTTGCCATTGGTCTGGGGATGATAAGGAGATGCAAAGATATGGCCGAGTCCCTTGGTTTCGAGATACTGGCCAAAGTCCCGACTTAATAAGGCCTTACCGTTATCAGTCAGAAGCTTGCTGCGATTCTCGACAGGAACATCCTGCATTCCTGTGAACTCACAGGCAAGCTCCACGACATCACTAAAGGCACCAGAATCCATTTTAGCTCTGAGCTGCCAGGCTAATATCTTACGGCTATAGTCATCCAGTACACTGATCAGATAAAACCAGCCCCAGCGATCTACTTTCAGATATGTAGCATCCATCTGCCAAAGTTGGTTTACCCCTGTGGTTTTGATGCGAAATTCGTCAGATGCAGGGAAGGTTTTGATCTTCGGCTCACGTATAAGTCCTCGTTCTTTTAGCCGACGGTACACTGTGGACTCCGATAAGCTGAATCCGGCGTTATCAGTGATGTACAGACTAATCTCACGAGAGGACAATTCCGGATAGAATGTGGCGTATTCCAGGATCTTATCTACCTGGTGAGGTAATAGCTGATTCCATGTTCTTACACGATGAGGTTTGTTGTCTTGAAGGCCTTTTGTGCCCATGGTTTTGAGCTTTCGTTTCCATCGATAATAAGTACTTCTGGGCACATCGTACTTGGACAGGGCATCGGAAATACTCAAATCCGAACCTTCAATCAAACGAATGAACCTCATTTTCTCGTTGCAGCTCATTCTCTGGTACCTCCGTCTGCTACAGGCCGAAACTTTTTTTATACCTTCGAACATCTAAGATTGCTTCAGCGAGTGATTGTTTTAGCTGGTTGTTTTCCTGCCGCAACATCTTGACTTCATCGCTGGTGGCATCTCTGAGGGTATCTTTAGTCAAGCCGTTTTTGCCAGCTTCCAGAAACGCTTTGGACCATTTGTAGTAGACACTGGAGGCGATAGCTTCTCGTCTACATATCTCGGATATGGGAGTTTCGCCCCTGAGGCCTTCGAGAACAATACGGATTTTCTCCTCCGCTGAGAATTTACGACGGTTGGCCTTCCTGATTTGCGTGATTACGTCCTTTGATTTTGCCATTGTTCTTAGCTCCTTTCCGGGATCAAGATCCCGAGTATGGAGCTGAAATCGTCGATTTCAAGTCTTTTCCTGCATGCAGGAAAAGACTTGGGCTCCTCCCCTAACCAAATGCCTCACACTGTGCCACTTTTGCTGACGGGAAACAATGGGTATATTATGGAGATTTAGTTCGAGAGGAGTTCAGATTTCTTACGAAGAACTAAACCGCTTCGCGGTGGTGGGTGAGTTATCGTGAGCATTCATTTACGGTATTGCTGAGGGCTTCTTTACTTTTGGCATCTGCTGATGATCCGTTACGATTTCGCTGACAGGATACTCATAGGGAGTGTCCGCATTCATAGTGCCAAAGCGAAAGGACGGATCATGTCAGAGCTACGAAAAAGAATGATCAAGCAGATGCAGGTGCGGAATATGTCGCCCGGTACGCAACGAGCGTATCTCAGGGCAGTAACAGGTTTGGCTGAGTATTACCACCGGTCGCCGGACAGAATCAACACAGAAGAAATCCAGGATTATGTTGCTCACCTCTTGAGCGAACGTAGGCTTGCCGTGGGAAGTTGCCATAGCATCATCACGGGACTGCGATTCTTCTATACGGTGGTGCTCGAAGACGGTGAATCAAACGCCGCAATTCCACAGATCAAAAAGGTGACCCGCCTGCCGGAGATCCTCAGCTCGGAGCAGTTGGAACGCCTCTTTGCCGCTCCACGCAACCCCAAACACCGTATGCTATTGATGACTGCCTATGGTGGAGGCCTTCGGGTGAGCGAACTGGTGCGCTTGAAGGTCACCGACATCCACAGCGACCGCATGATGATTCGGGTCGAACAAGGCAAGGGGAGGAAGGACCGCTATACCCTTCTATCAAAACGATTGCTTGGTGAGCTGCGTTCATATTGGAAGATAAAGCGTCCTACCGTATGGCTGTTTCCGGGCATTAAACGGCACGAACCATTGTGCGCCCGCATGGCTCAAAAAGTCTATGCTCAAGCGGTGAGCAAGGCCGGAATAAAACGAAGAGGTGGAATACACACATTACGTCACTGCTTTGCCACACACCTACTGGAAGCCGGACAAGACATTCGCACCATCCAGTTGCTGATGGGCCATAGCTCAATTCTGAGCACCGTACGGTATCTGCAGGTCACGAGCAAAACTCTGCAGGGAACACCAAGCCCGCTGGATCTATTGGCTGTTCCGACCGGAAGATCAACTCAGTAGGGAGCAATCCATGCCGTCCGTTACCACACAGACGGCAGGGACCATCGAATCCGCCAGGTTATCCTGTGAAGTTGCTGATATCTTCTGTAAATATGGTGAGCAGTACAGGAGCAGTAATCCTTTACCGCTGTCTCATCTAAAGGTAATGCACGCCATCAAGGTCTGCCGCACAGCGTATCTGGGCGGTCATGTGGAGAGATGTGACCGCTGTGGATTCGAAAAGATTGCCTATAATTCCTGCCGGAACCGCCACTGTCCAAAATGCCAGGCGTTGGCCAAGGCTGAATGGCTCGAAAAGCGCAGGGCAGAACTGCTGCCACTGGACTATTTCCATCTGGTCTTTACACTTCCTCATGAGCTAAATGCCCTGGTGTTGTGCAATAAGAGGGTAATCTTCGACCTTCTCTTTAAGGTTGTGTCTCAGACTCTGGAGGAATTTGCTGCCGATCCCAAACATGGTCTGGGTGGCAGAATAGGTTTTACCGCCATCCTGCACACCTGGGATCAAAAGCTGTTGGACCATTTTCACCTTCACTGCCTGGTGGCCGGTGGAGCACTCTCTTTCGACGGCGAGCGTTTTATTCGTGCCAAGAACAATTATCTGTTTCCTGTAAGAGCCCTTTCAAAAGTCTTCCGTGGCAAGTTCGTCGATTCTCTCAAGAACATATTCGCCAGGGGTGAGCTTATCTTCCCCGGCAAGATTGCCTGCCTTGGATCACCAAAGGGATTTTCCGACCTGATCAGCCAACTCTGGCAAAAGGACTGGGTTGTTTACTCCAAGGCGCCTTTCAACGGTCCCGAGAAGGTGCTGGACTACCTTGGCCGTTACACTCATCGTGTTGCCATCGCCAATCATCGCATCGTGAAAGTCGAAGATGGCTTGGTCAGTTTCCGGTATAGAGATCGTGCTGATGGCGACAAGTGCAAACAGATGACCATAACCGCCGAGGAATTCATCCGCAGGTTCCTGCTCCATGTGCTTCCGGATTCATTCATGCGGATACGTCATTATGGTTACCTTGCCAACCGCTGCAAAAAGCGAGATCTGTCAAGATGCCGGGAACTGCTTGGCCTTCGCCCCGAGCCCCCGGAAGTTCCGCCAGAAACTACACAGCAAAGAATGCTTCATTTGACCGGTCTGGATATCTCGGAGTGTCCCGGCTGTAGGCAAGGGTACATGAGACGGGTTCGAGAATTACCGATACCCTTGATGTGCGTCTCACATGGTTCCCCGATTCTGCCGGAGATACTGGATACCTCATGAACAGAATTATGTTATGCCTATATTTGTCTGTTGCCGCAAAACCTCTCAAAAAGGTAATAAGGACAGCCTGTTTTTGCACCGCGATAAGCCATCAACAAACCGACCCTCTGCGTCTCTACCATCCAACAAAACCTTCCCTATCTCGAAAGTATATCGCTCAGAACTTCCATGCAAATCCTGCCAAATCCCATCAACTGAAAGGCTGTTCTTCTTACAATCCCCATAGAGGAGTATGGCGACTTTCCCGTAACGTCAGGCGTAGCCGCGTAGCGGTTTCGTTCATCGAGTTTAATCCATAATGCCCGGTGCCCTTCGCAGCCAACATCATTTTCAGATCAAGCCGCGAATTACTTAGATGAATCCCGGATACAACAATGGCATCACGGATTAAACACTATACGATATGTGAATGCTTTTGGCTTCTTCAGAGTAAGAACTATAAAAACATGTAACATCTCACTCAAGTGTCAATCTTAGCGGAAGCGGTGGTAAGTTTCCGGTTTGGATGTATTGTCTCAATGCCTGTTCTATCGTCGAAATAGTATTGGCGTTACGCTGTTTTAGCGTCCGAAAGATACTCATCAGGATGCTTTGTGTCCGGGCACCCTTGTCGCTGCGATTCGAATAGCTGTTCTTCCGCATGATTACCGCCGGCCTGATAGAACGTTCGGCAAG
>CAYGAW010000145.1:0-46052 GCA_964347945.1 uncultured Anaerolineales bacterium | reverse complement strand
GAAGTGCATGTTGTTGACCAACTCAGTGACGTAGCCTGCGTCCAGATGGAACAAGTGAACCTGGATTCCGTAGTCGAACCCGGTTCCTGGTGAAGTGGAGGGCGGCGTCTGGACTGCGGGCCCCACCGGTGTCTGCTGTCCGGAGGGCGGTGTGACGTCCGGGGAAGGGGACGGTGAATCCGGGGGTACAGTTGTCGGTGATTCCGGGGGTGCCGTCGCGGGGAGTTCCGAGGGGACCGCTGTCGGGGATTCTGGCGTGGCCGCTCCGTCCGGTTCGGTGAACAGAGGCAGCAAGATCACCACCCCTGAGAACACCAGCACGGCCACCAGCCCCAGCGCGAGGACCAGGACGATGGTCAGTCCCGCGAGGTCTTTTCGCCTCATCCTTGAGTCTCTTTTGCCTGGTGGTTCTCGATCCATAAGTCTACCTACTTAGCTCCGTCTCGTGTGTATGCTTGAACTCTACTCTTCGCTGGGGCCTCAAGCATCGAACAGCAAAACGGAGCATGGACACGCAGGACCCATGCTCCGCATTTGCTAAGGCTTCACGTTGCGACTACTTGGGCATTCTTGCCAGGGCATGGTACGCTGGCCTGGGAGTGCCGTCCGGCCGCAACACGCTGAACTTCGAACCCTCCCACCATCCGCCTACTTCAACGGAGAAATCGAGGTTCCATATGAACATCACTCCCATGTAGCCACTTTGCTTCGCAATCTGCATGGCCTTGACCAGGTAGTCTGCCTGGAGGGCCTCGGTATTCGTGGCCGCGTACTCGTACCCAGGGTTCGGGGCGCTAGCCATGTTCTCCATGGTAGCCCAGCCGAACTCAGTGGCCCACAGCTTCTTGTGGCCGTCTCCGTTCTGCCTCATGACGTCGTAATAGGACTTTATGGTGTTCGAGAAGAAGAAGGACCGATGCCCGTTGAACCCAGAACTATCTCTCCACGTACGCCAGTCGGCGTCCGGCGGGTTGTCAAAACCGCTGGGATGGACACCTACAGCATCGCAGTAGCTCTTCAGTCCGTGGCTATACATCTGACGAAGGTACTGAATGTCGTCCACAGCTGTCACGCCGTCGCTTAGACCTGTAGGCGTTGGGGCGCCCGAGACCACGATCATACCCGGGCAGGCGGCTTTGATGCGATTGTAGGCGATCTTCAGCAGGTCCAGGTACTCCTTAGCGTTTATCCCTCTGCCCGTATTCCACTCCGTAATGAGGTTCTGCTCGTTCCAGACCTCGATGGCACGTACCTTCCCACAGTATCGCTGTGCTATGGCCCCCACGAAATTGCCGTAGGTGGCTGGATCGTCAGGAGGCCCGTGCCCCTCGGTCCTGGCACGAGCCCATTTAGGGGTTGTCACCACTGAGAAGAGAAGTTTCTTTCCTGCTCCGTTCGCCAGCGATACGACTCCGTCCAGGGTCGGCCAGTCTATCGCTCCTGGAGATGGTTCTTGGTGTTCCCATCGAATCTGCAGCTTGATCCAGCTGTATCCCAGAGCATTCAGGTGTCCCAGGGTGCTGGCGTTGACTCGGGCCAGCTGGAACCCGTAGCCGAAGCCCGTGCCGGGCGGCGGAGGGGCCGACGGAGGGCGCGGAGTCGGTGCGGGTCCGGCGGATCCCCCCGAGGGTCTGGGTGTAGGAGAGGGCGTGGGCGTTGGAGTGGGCGTCGGTTCGGAGACGAGAAAAGACACCCGGCCTCCCTCTGCAAAGGCTGTCTGACCGCCATCATCCGAGATGGCGGCTGAAATCAAATACTCGCCACCTTCAAGGGGTGCGGTCCAAGCGAAGGAGGGTTCAGAGAGCGGGGATACATCTTCGGAAAGGCTCGCTCCCACAGCGCTTTCTACGGTCCAGACGATGGCAAACTCAGTGTCGACCGCAGGGGTCACCGAGTTCATGTATTCCTGGAGTACGTCCCAGAACCGCTCATCGTTGCCTTCCTCGAGTAGGCCCGGCACGCTGACTCCCTTGAGGTTATGGCTGCTCACCAAAGCCAGCTTGTCGGCCATGCTTGTGGCGTTTTCCAGCCAGACCGTGTGTTCCCCTCGCTCATCTGTGTACATGTACGAATAGGCTTGGCACTGCTCATCGAAACTCACTGTGGAGAGAGCTCCTGCGAGCTCCACTGTGACCTGCTCCCCCGGGGCAAAGGCGTCTCTTGCTTCGGGCAGCCTAAGACGCCCCCCCATCAACTGCAAGGCCTCAGCATAGGAGATAGCAGTGGGTGTGCCTCCCACCCAGTCGGTGCTGTAGCTGGGCAAGAGTACCACGATCTTGTAGCGGTCAACAGCATTGACCGCGTACTCCAGCAGCGCTTCCATCTGCCCTTCGGGAGGTGAGGCATCGGCTCGAATGATCGCCGGAAGCCCGAAGCTATCCACGTTCTGTCCGATGGCCTGCCAGTCGTAGGCTCCAGTGTCCCATCGGTCTTGGGCGATCTGGACTGGAGGCTCCACCGTGACTGCTAGCACCTTGTGGTGGGCATGAAGTTCCTGGCTCAGTTCGGTCACGAAGGCTGTGAATTGGTCCTTCAACACGGGGTCCATGCCCTTGTAGTCAAGGTTGATGCCCGGATACATGTTCTGAACTACCAGATTCACGATGTCCGAAACGTGGTTACTCCTCAACTCCTCGCTGACTAGAATGTTATTGACTAGATCAGTCCTGGTGGTTCCCTCGATCTGGTTTCGCAGGGTTGGCAGCACGATGTAGGATGCACCTTCCCCCGGTTGGTCCAGCAGACCAGCTGAGGCGGCTACGGTGACATTGCTATCTATGCCATCGCTTTGGACAGAAACCGCTTCGGCCTCGACCTGTACGAGGATTGCCCTCGCCTGCGCCGGGAGCACCCCCCCAGCCGGAAGTGGCGCAGACACAGAAGGCACCGAGGGAGTGGTTTGCATGACAACGACAGCCGACGGGATGAATGAAAGGCTAGTCTCCAGGAGATCTTCCTCTCGGATGATTGTCTTTGGAATCCAGTGCCACTCCCGTCCGGACCACGCATAGAGGTCCACTGTAGCCAGAGGCTCCGCATCGTTAGGTATGGGTATGGAAAGGGTTATCACTTTCGGTATCTCCCCTCTGGCTGAGAAAGAATAGAGGGGGCTCTTCATCTCTAGGTTGGCCGGTATGGCCTCTGCCATGGCCTGATAACCGGCTACTCCCTCCAGGAAATCGATACGAGGTATGGATGTGAATTGGATTTGTACACTACCGGATACCGCCCCAGGAGGTACCGTTAGCTGAGTGCCATCTGGATCCACCAGTGATCCGCCAGCCTTTCCGAAGGTTGTGTGTCCGGCCGACAGTACGCGCTCGGCCAGGCTTATGGGGGGAAGCAACAGACTCGCAACTAACAGGGCAGGGATCACGACGAAACCGATTATCCGTCCAGCCCATTCTGCCTCCAAGACCGCCTCCAACCTGTTCAGGAAGGCGAGACTCGACGCTTGTTCCATAAGAATCACCAGCTCCTTTCAGCCGATATCGAAGGTGGTGGTCAAACTTGACCGCTCCGGCTTCATTGCGGCGTATTCTACCACGAGCGGCCTCAGTCGGCAAATGTAGGTCAGCTTACAGATGCCTGTCCTGTCGGAACGCTAGTGGCGCACTGCGGATGGTAGCCAACCGCTGGCATCGGCATAGGTGCACCTGGCACCTATCCAGACGCCTGAGGGCTTGCCATCTCTGGGCGGATGCTCGCACCTCTGGGACGCACGTCAAAGCATTATAGCTTGCTGATTGGAGCTTGTCAAATGCTCAAAGTGGCCTCCAACATACTCGGGGCTCCGCCCGTTCTAGGGACAGGTGGCGAGAAACCAGCAGTCGCGTCTCTGCAGCCAGTCGGCTGAGGACGCAAAGCACCGTGCGCAGCCATCCGAGTTGCGCAAAACCTGGTTAAGTGTGATAATAGGACACTGCAAGCCGAGATGAGGCAGAGGAGGCTGCATAATGCGAGCGGTCGTCGGCCAGACGGTCTTGACGCTACTCATAGTCAGTGGGATCCTGGTGGCCTGTGGGGGTGGGATGCCAACCGCGGGTACTCCGGAGGCCACCACCTCCGCTGCGGGACTGGCGGCCACGGTCAACGGATCCCCCATCAGTATGCAGGACTACCAGAAGCAGGCCGTCCAGGTTGAGGCTTTTTTCGAGCAAGAGGGTCTAGACTTGGAGAGTGAGGAAGGCCGGGAGAGGCTAGCGCAAGCCCGGCGCCAGGTTCTGGAACAGATGATTGACCAAGAGCTGATTAGACAGGCGGCGGTCGAAATGGACGTGAGCATATCTGACACAGAGTTGGAGGCCCACATCCAAGAGATAATCGAGCAATCTGGGGGGCAGGAGCAGTTTGCCCAGTCCCTTCAAGCCACCGGTGCAAGCTATGATGACTTCAGGCAAATGCTGTTGGACCAGCTTCTCAGCGAAGCGATATTCAGCGCCGTAACAACGTCCATAGACTCAGTCGCCGAGCAAGTTCACGCCAGACACATACTACTGCCCACGAGGGAAAGGGCAGAAGAAGTCCTCACCAGGCTTCAGACGGGCGAGGATTTCGCGTTCCTGGCCGGGGAATACTCAGAGGATGTTAGCTCTCGCGAAAGAGGAGGGGACATGGGCTTCTTCCCACGGAGGGTGATGCCACCTGAAGTTGAGGACGCTGCCTTCAGCCTCGATATTGGTCAGACTAGCGAGATAATAGAATCGCCATTTGGATTTCACATTATTCAGGTATTGGAGAGGGAGGAACGCGAGATCGCGGTGGAGATATTCGAGAATTTGCGTCAACAGGCTTTCATGCAATGGCTTCAGGGGCAGAGAGAGAACGCTACCATAGAGCGGTTTGTGGAGTAGGGACGAGGGCTGAACAGGCCTGCGCACCGCTAGCCTGTTAGACATAGCCGTCTGGCCCTGATATAATTCAAACAGTGTGCAGCGCTCGGAAAAGTCTCTCTGCGCGAACTGTGAGGGAAATGATGATTCGAGGTTTATTTGCCCAAGGACGGACTCGCGTTCAACGGGCCATGCTTGGACTCCTGGCATTGCTGATTGTGACTGGTTTGGTGACTGGCGGAGCGTATCTGTACCTGCGCTTCGGTGGCTCTTCTGGGTGGAGCAGTCCCGTCGCGGGGCTACGAAGCGAGAAGGTGAACCCTCCTCTGGCCCTGCTAGGTTTGACCGGGATGAGCGATTCAGAGGTGGTGAATTGGGCGTTGGCGAGCGGAGAATTGGACACAGCCTACGCCGCTGTGCTTTTCAGTAGTCAGCTATCCGATGCAGAGCAGGTTGGGAACTTGTTGCTCCTCGGGCAGGGCTATGCCGAAGCCGGGGACAAGGACCAGGCTCGGCTCTGCTACCAGCAGGTGAATCTCATAGCGACCCTTAGTCCTACCTTGTCCGACTTCGCCAAGGCCAACTCGTACATGGAAATAGGTGAGGGGCTGGCAGAGCTGGGCAACCGAGAAGAGGCGCTCTCGAACTATGACCAGGCTCAGACGGTGGCAGTGCACAGTCCGAGCGTGAAGGATCAGCATCGGGCTGACATCCTGGGCCAGTTGGCCACGGAATACGAGGCGCTTGGTGAGAAGACTGCAGCTAGTGAATGCTCGACTCTGCACGCAGAGATCTTGTACTCCTCTGGCGAATCAACGGAATCGGCCGAGGGCTCGATGGAGCAACCGACTGCTCCGTTTTTGATGCACATTCAGGAGCCGACCGGGGCGATGGTGGCTTCATATGAGCAGAGACGAGTGGAAACAGTGCTAGCGCTCATCGATTTCCTGCAAGGTGCCGCTCCAGGAACTGCTATACCGCATGATTTGGCGACCGAAGTCGCCCAGGCTTTGGTGAACGAAGACAACGCGCGCCGCACTGCCTACGAGGACCAACTCGCTGCAGCATCGTCGATGGTGCTGAGAATCGGTATGGCGGATGCCCAGGTGGACTGGTTGATCCTCAAGTATAGAGTCGCTTTGGGCGGATACGGGCTCCGTTTGGTGCCAGCGTGGGAGGATGACTTGGCTCACGTCGAATCCGAACTGGACGCGGCCCGCGGCGAGCTTCTCAGCATGTACAACGAACAAATCTCTACGTTCAGCGATGATGCGGCCAAAGATCGGGCCTGGTATGACGTTCTTCGTCTTGAGATCCAGCAGGGAAGGCTGGGACTCCATCCTTACTACCCGGAGGAAGAGCTGATCTCGCAGTTGACCGCGGTGGCCGAAAGGCTGATTGGATCTGGGGATTTGGTGCTGCATCCGGAGGTTCTGTACGAGGACGACATCCCTCTCTTCAGATTGGGCACGAGTGAAGAACCCGTCAGCAACCCGTAGGTAAGGGTGTGGAAAGGGGGTAAGGCGCGATGCTGAGTCGGATAGATGAGAGTACAGCCCGCCTGGCGACCATGATCATTCTTGTGTTCACTCTATTGACCTGCCTATGCTACCTCACCATCTTCATCAATCCCTACATTCCGTTGAATCTCTTCCCTCCGCCAACCAACACACCGAGGGGGGCGCCCACACCCCCGGGCGGAGCACCAGCGGGTCCAACCTTCCCTCCGACGTGGACTCCCACTCACACGGCTACGCCGACAGATACCCCCTTGCCCACCGACACTCCGACTGTCACGCCGACGCGAACCCACACACCAGCGCCCACGTTCACTCCTACCGCAACGCGTACACCGGCGCCACCGCCACCGCCGCCGACAGCCACGCCGACTCACACTCCCATTCCCAGTCCGACCCCGTGGCCGTTTGAGCAAGCGGGATACCTTTACAAGATCCGTAATGACAAGAACGCGGCAGGATGCAACTGGTTGGGGGTGGGAGGCCAGGTATTCGATTCCCTTGGAATCCCATTGCCAGGTGTAACCATCAGGTGCGGGGCTGGAGGATGGGAAGGTCTGGGCGTCTCTGGCACGAAGTCCGAGTACGGTTTGGCTGGCTGGGAGGTTTATCTTTATCCTGAGCCGATTGAGCGGATCTGGTACTGCGAAGTTGTGCAGGCCGGAGTAGCTGTGTCTCCCAGAGTCCAGTTCGCCACCACTACACAGACGGCCGAGAAGGGCTGCGATCAGAACCTGATTCTGCTGGATTTCCGGAGGACTAGTTGAACATGCGCCCTGGCTGCGGGATGTGTGTGCGCTTCAGATCGTTGTACCGATCCGTAGTGCTCCCGAGCGGTGTCGGTCGCGAGGAGAAGGCTGAGGTCCTCAACTAGAACCGGTTTGCCTCGGAGTACTCGTTTCGCAGCGTGTGAGGCCCTGACGGTTTCTGTCCTAGGGTAGCCTTGGCAGGAGCGCTCTCCGCGGTTGGGCCCCGCTCACGAAGGCCACTCTCTCTCCTCATCGGCCTACTGGCGTGAGCGATCTACTCCTCTCGAGGAGAGGAATAGAAAAGCCCCTCCACCACCTCTCGAATCTTATCACGCTTGGGGAAGAGGACGTCAGCGCCGTTGTCCAGAACCATGGGGACGGTCATCGTTTCATCGATGACCGCGAATCGGATGTCTTCGGCATCCACCTGAGTGCCGATCTGGGCCAGAGTAATGACCTCACCCAGTTGCAGGTTTGTCTTCGCTGTGTGGCCCATAGTTCTTGCCAGCAACGGTATCTTGGGGATGAGGTCAAGGCGCAGGGCTTTCGCCCTTGTGGCCATGAGGACCTGCTGCTGGCGTCGCAACCGATCGAAGTCGCTGGCCCCATGGCGAGTGCGAGCGTACTGCAAAGCCGTTCGGCCGTTCATCACCTGTACCCCTGCCGGGATGTGGACTGTAGAATAGCCGTATTGCCCGTCAGGGTATCTGTAGTCCCAGATCTCCTCTTCCACGTCGATCGTGATGCCACCGAGATAGTCAATTATCTCTCTGAAACCCTGGAAGTTCACGCGAATGTAGTAGTGCACAGGAATTCCGAAGTTGTACTCGATGGTTTTCATCGCCAGGCCAGGGCCCTCTCCCGGATAGTCGTAGGCGTCGCCCAAGAAGTGAGCCATGTTGACGCGCTTCTCCCCATACCCGGGTATCTCCAAATACAGGTCGCGAGGGATAGATAGTGCTCCTGCGGTCATGCTCTTGGGATCCACCGAGACTATAATCATGGTGTCAGAGCGCCAGGGACCTTCCTCATGCGGTCGCTGATCGACGCCCAGAAGGAGAATGTTCACACGTTCCTTCTGGCTCCAATCTGGCACACTCTGCGGTAGGGATGAGGAATCACCGATGACGGGCAGTTCGACGTCAGCTGAGATGCCTGTCTGGGCGAAGATATCTCTCAATGAGCTGTAGAACAGGCAAGCCGACGCTAATCCCCCTACCAAGAAGAGGGTGTATACACCACTAGCCAAGACTTTGAGGACGTAGTTGGATCTTCCTTGTTTGCGCATAGAGTCCCATCATATGTTCGAGGTCTGGGATGACGCACGGCGGCCATTATAGCATATCCAGTCCGCCGGGGCAATGGGCGGCAACCTTGCGGATGAGGGTTGCAGGGTTCACATCACGCAACGCCCACCACGGACTCGCGCCCATTTGGTGGGCAAGCTGTGGAAGAACCTCCCGTGCGACTCGGATCGCCTTCCTGGACGGCTGAGGTAGAGTCTGCAGGGCCGGCCCAACTATCGCGCGATCGGCGGTTGGCCGGGTGAGCCCAGACCTCGGCACCACGTTGGCACGCGACAGCAAACACAGGGCTGGGTCGGCGTTGCCACAAGCAGACAAGATATGGTACAATAGCCGGGAATTCGCAGTAGCTGTCAAGGGGGCATGGTGATGCACGGCGCAAAGAGTCCGCTTCTTGAACCTCGCTCCTTGGAAGAGACGGGGATGACCAGGGGCTTCTTGAGCGACCTGGGTCTGAAGACCATATACTCAGTGGGCGAGCTAAGCGGGCAGGCAATCGCCGAGCGGCTAAGGCTTCCCTTCAGTGGCGTGGTGGAGGAGACTCTGACCTATCTCAAACGAGAGCAACTGGTGAGCATCACTGGTAGCAGAGGGTTCGATGAGAGGGCGTTTCGGTACTCCATCGCATCTGCAGGTATCGAGCGTGTTCGTGAGGCCTTGAATCGCAGCCAGTACGTGGGACCCGCCCCAGTGACTCTGGAGGCCTATCAGCAGGCGATGCGAGGTCAGACCATCGGAGAGGTTGTTGTCAGCCAGGAACAGGTGAAGGAAGCGCTGTCCCATCTCGTCGTGAGCCCTGAGATGTTGATGAAGATAGGCCCGGCCGTCAATTCGGGTCGGTCGATCTTTCTCTTCGGCCCGCCAGGCGATGGGAAAACGGTGATCGCCAGAGCGATGGCTTCAATGCTTGGGGGCGAGATCTACATCCCCTATGCTGTGGAGGTGGATGGACACATTATCAAGGTTTTTGACGAGTTGAACCATCGGCCCGTGCAGACCGGGGACGAGGGGGCCTCGACCCTGTCTGAAATAGGTCGCCTTGACAGGCGCTGGATACTCATAGAGAGGCCGATAGTTGTCGCGGGCGGCGAACTCACTCTGGAGAGCCTGGACTTGGTCTACGATGACACATCCAAGTACTATGAAGCCCCTTTCCAGATGAAGGCGAACGGCGGCATGTTCCTCATTGACGACTTTGGAAGACAGCAAGTTCGACCCAGGGACTTGTTGAACCGGTGGATCGTTCCGCTCGAAACGAGAGTCGACTATCTTACCCTGCACACGGGGAAGAAGGTAGAGATAGCTTTTGATCAATTGATTGTGTTCTCGACCAATATCGACCCCAAGGCCTTGGTAGACGAAGCCTTCCTGCGGCGCATCCGTCACAAGATAGAGGTTGCCAACCCCACCGAACGTGAGTTCTACGACATCTTCAGGCGCGTCGCGGCGGAGCGGAATGTACCGTTCGACCAGGAAGGGTTCATGTATTTGATGCGTGAGTACTACTTGAAGGTGAAGCGCGAACTCCGCTGCGTTCATCCTCGCGACATCGTGGATCAGATCATCGACATAGCTCGCTATCAGAACGTGGAGCCTGCGTTAACGCCGGAACTGATAGATCAGGCTTGCACTTCCTACTTCGTGGAGCTATAGACTCCACTCCCGCTGGCCAGTATCGACCTCTCTGCAAGGCAAGTGCGCCAACTCGAGGGTTGGCGCACTTGGTCTTCCGCAGTATCTCGGGACTAGAGCTGCCTCAGGATGTCGGCTTCTTGCACCGGCTTTTCCCCTCGGTCCTCCAGCAGCCAGTTCAAGTTCGTGTGAAAACCTTGCTTGAGCCTGGTCAGTCTGTCACGCTCTCGAAGGGCAATGACCTGGAAGAGGGCACTGACAACGGCTGTGAGCGACGCTACCGATGGTATGCCAGTGGTCGATTCTGCAGGGCAGACCAGGATCAAGTCGGCAATCGAGGCGGTGGGCGAGGTATGAGATGTCGCCAACCCGATTGTCTTGGTCCCTCGAGACTGCGCGAGCCGTAGTATCAGAGCCGTGTCGTCGTGCAGAGCCGAAAGGCTTATGCCTATGACCACATCCTCATCAGTCAGTGTCGAAAGTCTCATGGGGGCACTCAGTTGCTCTGCCGCCACCAGTTGGGCTGGCATCTCCAGCAAGGAGCGGAGGTGTGTGACCAATATCTCCGCCGGTCCCTTAGCCAGACCTTGCGCAATGACATAGACGTTCCGGGCAGAGAGCAGGGTTGAGATTACCGCAGCCAACGTTTCGCCACGCACATGAGTAATCGCGCGTTCTAGGTTCTCTTTCTCTTGCGACAAGGATTGAAGGAAGAGGCTTTCCTCATCAGCCCTCTTCGCCAGTGGCTTATAGGATACTCTGATTTCCTTTCTCACAGCGGCTTGGATCTCACCGAGCAACTCGGGATAGCCGGCGTAACCGAGCTTTTGCGCGAATCTGGTCACCGTGGCCGGATCGACACCGAGTTGTTGTGACAGCGCCGAGGCGTTCATGAAAGCGGCCTCATGATATTGCTGGGTCAAGAAATCGGCGATCTTCTTCTGGTTCTTTCCCAGTCGGGTGTAGTATTGCGCAATCCTCTCTTGGAACATCAAGCCCCCTCCTTAGATCTCGAAGGACGTGATCGACTTCACGTTGGCAATGATTCTAGCACCCCTTGTGCACTTCTGCAAAACACAGGCGAACATTCTGTCTCTGGCTCGTGATCACGAAGTCTACGCGGCTTGACAGGATCTTTGGTTTGCGCTACTCTTTGCGCACAGAGTCGTATCCTTAGCGAAGGGTTTGTTGTGCCAGGATTGATGCATCGGGTTGGCAGGCACCACGGTACGTTGGCGCTGTGTATGGGTCTGGTGGTCCTAGGGACTACCTTCCTCGTGCAAGCTGAGGGAGGAGGTGTGGCAGCGACCTCCGACTCTGAGAGCGTAGCAGAGGGAGGAGTTCGCCAGACAAGATCCGCAGCTTCAGTTGCCCCAGTCACTCCGTCGCGCAAACGTCGGACGTTGGCTGTGCCGAGTCCTACCTCGACACCCCTTCCTACGCTCATGCCTGAGCCAACGCCCCCTCGTAGATTACTGCCGTCTCCTACCTCTGTTCCCCTGCCCACTCCAGATGGGACGGTTCGCCGGGTCGTGGTGCCTATTCTGATGTACCACCATGTCGTGGACCCGGGATTAGACGCGAACGCAATCCGACGAGATCTGTCGGTGTCGCCTGCGAACTTCGAGGCTCAGCTGCGGTACCTGACAGAGCGTGGCTATCAAGCAATAACCTTGAAGGACTTGATCATGCATCTTCAGCTTGGTCGGCCTGTGCCGCCCAAGCCCGTGGTTCTGACGTTTGATGACGGCTTCAAAGACCAGTACACTAACGCCTATCCCTTGCTCGAGAAGCATGGCTTCGTCGGCACCTTTTTCATCATTACGCGCTATGCCGATGAGGATCGAGAAGAACACATGTCTTGGACGGACATAGTACGGCTCCACGCCAGCGGGATGGAGATTGGGAGCCACAGCTACACTCATCCGAGCTTGAGAGGCAAGTCCTTCGACTACATCGTCTGGCAGGTGCTGGGCTCCAAAGAGGCTATAGAGGCTCGTACACACGAACCTGTACGGCTACTCTCCTACCCTTCGGGCCAGTATGATCAGCTGGTAATAGACGTTCTCAGGTCGGCTGGCTACTGGGGCGCGGTGACCGTGGAGTCAGGTTCGCTGCAGTCATCGGAGCGCCCCTTCGAGCTGAAGCGCATCCGCGTGCGAGGAACCTATGATTTGGAGGATTTTGACTACTGGTTCAATCAGTGGCTTGCCAATCCCTGAGCGTGTAGAGGCGAACTTCATGAGGGAACTCGGCATTGTCTAGGAGTTCTCGTACACGCGCCTTCAAGCGAGGGTGGAGCAGACCCGGTGCGACCTCGTTCAGCGGTATCAAGACGAATCCTCTTTCGGCAAGGCGAGGGTGAGGGATCTCGAGCTGGGGCACATCCATTATCAGGTCCTCGTAGAACAGGATGTCGATGTCTATGATACGCGGTCCGAAGCGTATGCCCTTTTTCCTTCCCATCTCCCGCTCGATCCTCTTAGCCAGCACCAATAGGTCTTCGGGTGACAAGTGTGTTTCAGCGGTGCAGACCAGATTGAGGAACCAGGGCTGGTCCGAGTAGCCCACGGGCTGAGTTTGGTACAGTGACGAGATCTGGTCAAGGTGGATCTCATGTTGTAGACGTCGCAACGCTGAGTAGATGTTGCGCGCGCGATTCCCTACATTGGATCCCAGACCTAGGTAGACCTTGGCCATCCACTCTCCGTAAGGCGGCTACTGACCAACCCTCACTATTCTCGCCCCCAGGGCTCGCAGCTTCTCGTCAATTCTCTCGTAGCCGCGGTCTATCTGCCCGATGTTCTTGATGGTGCTTTCACCCTCTGCGCAGAGGGCGGCGATGAGCATAGCCATTCCTGCCCGGATATCTGGACTGGTGAGTGTCTCGCCATGTAGTCTGGTCGGGCCGATGACGATGGCTCGATGAGGATCGCAGAGGACTATGTGAGCGCCCATGTAGAACAGCTTGTCCACGAAGAACATCCGGCTCTCATACATCTTCTCGAACATCAGGATTGTGCCTTCGCACTGCGTGGCGATCACCGTGGCAATGCTCATCAGATCGGCGGGGAAGCCGGGCCAAGGAGCGTCGTCGATTCTGGGCATTATTCCGTGGGCGTCGGTCACTACCCTGAGACTTTGCTCCCGAGGCACGAATACGTCTTCACCACGAGTCTCCACGGTGATTCCGAGCTTCTCGAAAGCCAGCAATATCATTCTTAGGTGATGAGGGACTGCATTCTTGATGAGGATTTCTCCGTTGGTCACCGCTGCTGCGCCGATGAAACTGCCGATCTCTATGTGATCGGCAGCGATCTCATACTCCGTTCCATGCAGCCGGTCTCGGCCTTCTACGATAAGAGTGTTGGTCCCGATGTTCGATATCTTGGCCCCTAGTTTGTTGAGGAACCGCGCTAGATCTTGCACGTGAGGCTCGGACGCTGCATTCCTGATAACGGTTGTGCCCTTGGCAGTGCAGGCGGCCATCAAGGCGTTTTCCGTACCTGTCACACTGGCCTCATCCAGGAATATCTCCTGGCTCTTGAGTCCGCTGCTCTGCATCTCATACCCGTGGCCTACTTCGATCTCGGCCCCCAGGGCTTCCAAGGCCATCAAGTGCGTGTCCACCCTTCTTCTGCCGATGACGTCGCCGCCAGGAGGAGGGAGGCTGATACGGCCACAACGTGCAAGTAGCGGACCCGCCAGCAGAATCGACGCCCGGATGCGCCGACATAGCTCTGCGTCCAAGTCCGTGGTGCGGATGCTCTTGGCCTGAACTGTTAGCTCGTGATCACCCGTCTCATCGATCTCCACTCCCAGAGCGGAGATAATCTCGACCATGGTGCGAATATCATCGATTCGAGGTATGTTTCGCAGTACGACTTTCTGATCGGTGAGCAGGGCGGCTGCCAGCATCGGCAGAGCAGCATTCTTGTTGCCGCTGGGTACCAGAGTGCCTGTCAAAGGGTGTCCGCCTTCGATGATGAATTCTTCCATGATCGGCTCTTTTCACAGTCCTTGGCAGTTCGCAGCTTGGTCTAACCTGTGTGAGGGAAGGCAGCAAAGCCACGCCACGTCTTGCTGGTCCCGTCCCCGTTCTGAGGCTAGAGCGTCACGGCGCGAGATTCCTTCTGAGCAATGCAGATGATCGAGGTACCAAAGGGAAAGCTGGCGAAACGGAGCACCGCAGCCTCGAGCCAGCCCACCCCTGTCAGCATGGCATTGACCGGCGGTGAAGCCGGCTCCATCTCGACCTGATAGGCTTCTTCATTCGTGCTCGGTGTGGCCAGCTCCGGTTCTTGCTCGGTTCTTCGTCGAGCAATGATCAGCGGCGCAGCGAGAGGAAAAATGAAGAAGTTGTTGTAGGTCATTCGTTTGGGGGCCAGGCCGGCCTCGCTCAGCTTGGCGCCAAGCTCTGATGCCGAGTACCGTCTCTTGTGATCGTTGATCACATCATTGTTGCTCCACAACCATTGGAAGGCCGGCACCGTCACCGCCACCAAGCCTCCTGGTGTACAAACGCGACGGCATTCCCGCAGGATTCGCGAGTCCTCTTCACAGTGCTCTATCACGTCCAGGGCCGTTACCAACGCGAAGGACTCGTCTTCGAACGGCATATCCTCGGCGGAAGCGAGGCGGGCATCGTAACCTCGTTCGTGGGCGATCTTGAGCGGTATCGGGTTGTTGTCTATGCCCACCACCTTTCCATAGCGACT
This sequence comes from uncultured Anaerolineales bacterium, assembly GCA_964347945.1. Taxonomy (GTDB): domain Bacteria; phylum Chloroflexota; class Anaerolineae; order UBA7937; family B3-Chlor; genus CAYGAW01. Next base: position 31,300 of record CAYGAW010000145.1, on the reverse strand, counting down.
CAGATGGTGAATCATGTTCCCAGCGCCGCAACCCACGTCCAACACGTCCAGAGTACGCCCGGGCACGCATCTGTCCAGCACTGTCAACAAAGCTCGTGTTCTGCTGGCAAACCACCAGTGGGAGTCCTCTTCCAGCTGTTGGGGGGTCAATTCTTGTGGCATACAGCCTCCCGTCCGCGACGATGAAAGAGATTATATCATGTGGTTCTTGGCCGCGCTATTGAGGCCAAGGACTGAATCAGCGGCTCTCAGTACCTGTCCTACTGTGATGGAGCGTACACACGGATGGTCGGGCAGTTCGTGCGTTGCGTAGTCGAGGCGATTGCAGGGGATACAGTCTCTATCCGAACGTACAACTATGTGCTTGTGCAAATCGCCCCAGGGACCGAAGGTACGATGGTCGACGGGGCCGTAGAGGTGCACCGTGGGAACACCTTGGGACACAGCCAGGTGCAGAGGGCCGCTATCCGTCCCGATGACCAGTTCGCACTGTCCCATGATAGCCGCCAGTTCTCCCAGGTTGGTCTGTCCTACTATCGTGAGAGGGTCTCTCTCCATTTGGTCAGCAATCTCTTGGGCGAGGCCCTTCTCCCCGGACGAGCCAGTGATGATTACCTGGAGGCCATACTTCTCCCCAATGGCATCGGCCGCTTGGGCGAAGGCCTCTGGCCGCCAGAGCTTGACTGGCGCCCCGGCCCCAGGATGGAGACACAGGTACTTTCCCTCGGGGCTGCCGTCTTTCAGCAGGTCCAGAGCAGATCTCACATCCTCCGGTCTTGGCGTGAACTCCAGGGGGCCTGGATCGCCGAGGTCGCGATCCACCGCCGACGAGACGAGACGCATGTTTTGCTCCACCTCATGGTGACCCCTTTCGTACTCTAGAGCATCCGTTAGGAAGGGAGTCGATTCCGGAAGCGCATAGCCCACTCGCACCGGGATACCAGCCCAGTAGGTGAGCATCGCGCCCCACCAGTGATCGAAGCGCAGCACCACAGCGACGTCGAAGGCCATGGCTCTCACTGAGCGCGCATGCTTCCACAGCACTACGTATGGCTCAAGAGAATGTGCCTTTGGCCGACGGGTGAAACCCGGAAAAGGACAGGAGATAACATTGTCCAAGTGTGGATTGTCTTGCACGATCTCACGTGACCAGGGGCCGGCCAGATAGGCGATGTAGGCTTCGGGCAAGGCGGAGCGGAGGGCGCGCACCGCTGGTGTCGTAAAGAGGACATCGCCGACGTGATCGGGCCGGATCAGGAGTATGCGGGGCCGCCGTACACTCGCAGGCAATGAGGCTTGGTTCACGAAGGGCGCAGACATCCGGGCTACCGCTGGCAGGATGGTTCGGCGCAGACTAGCCTTCATACACCTGCTCCAGGAGAGGGGTAATTTGCCTCCAGTCGTGCTCTGACTCTACAAGTTGGCGGGCCGCGAGGCCCAGCTTTCTTCTTCGCTTGCGGTTCTCAATCAGTTCCACGACGCTCTTGGCGAACACGTGAGGCTCATCGGCTATCACCAAGTCTTGGTCGGGTGTTACTTCTATCCCTTCACATCCTAGCGAGGTCGAGACCACCGCCTTGCCCATGGACATCGCCTCAAGGATCTTGAGACGTGTGCCTCCGCCCACACGCAAGGGGACCACGTAGACTCCAGCTTGAGCGATGTAGGGCCTGACGTCATCAACATAACCTGTCAAGGTGATATCCGATTCCTCGCCGAGGTGCCGCAGGCGCGGATGGGGATTCCTGCCCACCACCTTGAATCGCACGCCAGGGATTTCCGCGCGGATCAGGGGCAGGACCTCTTGTCCGAACCACAGAACCGCGTCGACGTTGGGTCGGAAGTCCATCTTGCCCGTGAAGACAAGCGTGGTGTCCGTTTCCCGGTCCCCGTCAGCGGGCGAGTAGTATGTGGTGTCGACACCGTTGGGAACGACAGCGCTTTGCAGACCGGGCACCAGTTCCTCAAGAGCCTCGCCGTCGGCGTGAGAGACCACCACCACCTTATCCAGCTGGCGGCAAGCTCTGGCCTCGTACCGCATCAGCTTTCGCCACTGAATGAGGGAATAAATCGCTCCCAGCCACCGATTGGGACGCCCTCTGTCAGCCTCAAAGGCCCGTCTCTGGAGCAAGTACTCGGCATTGATGTCGTCGAATATGATCGATGGCTCTGAGGGGAGGCTCATCTGCTTGATGGCCAGTCCGTACTGGGCCATCTCGATGGCCTCCACCTGAACGTAGTCAAATCGTTCACGAGTCACGTAAATCCGTAACTGATTCATGAATTCGGGCGATGGAAGGCGCAGGGCCATATCTGGTTTGGAAGAGAATAGGACGGACAGCGCTCGCCTGGCGCGGGAACGACGCGGGGCGGGAACGGTTCCCATGCTCGTACAATAGTCAAGGAGCGGAGTCACTCTATCCCCCGTGGTCCGGTCTTGGGCGAAGGACAGGAGGTGAATCTCGTGGCGGGGAGCGAGATTCTTGATCAGATTGAAGCTCCTGATGGCTGCACCTTGATGTGGCGGGTAGGGGAGATCGGGTGTGAGGAAGAGTACTCTGAAGGTCATGCCAACAAACGTTTGTACAGATCCAGGGTTGCCTGAGCCGCCTTCTTCCAGGAGAAGAGTTGGGCTCGTGTCAGTCCCTTGGCTGAGAGTTCTGAATGAAGAGAGTCATCGGTGAGGACCCTCCACATCGCCACCGTCCAGCCTTCGACATCGTCTGGGGGGATAAGCAGGCTTGCATCGCCAACCACTTCGGGCAACGAAGAGACATTGGCGACGATACTAGGTGTCCCACAAGCCATGGCCTCTAGAGGAGGCAAGCCAAACCCTTCATAGTAAGAGGGATGAACGAGCGCTTGGGCGGCGTTGTAGAGCAGCACGAGATCCTCCATAGGGACGTGACCCAGAAAGGCGATATCTTCGCTGAGGTCTAGGCTCTCGGTGACGGCGAACACCTCGCCGCAGAACCAGCCCCGCTGGCCAACCACAGTCAGCTTGACGTCCAACTTGTAGTTGTCAAGAAGTCGGCGAAAGGCCCGCAACAGGGTGGGCAGGTTCTTTCGAGGCTCTATGGTGCTGACGAAGAGGAGAAAGGGTCCGTCCAGACTGTACTTCTCTTGCACTGTTTTGAGGGAACGTCCATCAGTAACGGGCCGATACTCACCGTCAGCCGCGGCGTAGATCACCGTAATCTTCGACTCAGGCACCCCTAGGAAATTGATGATATCTCGCTTGGTGCTCTGAGAATCGGCGACGATATGGTCAGCGTGTCGCACCGCTCTATCGATTTGCCCATAGTAGCGAGCGCTCTCTTCGGTCAGGAAATGTGGGTACAGGATGAAGGCCAGATCATGGACCGTGATGACAGACTTGTAGTCGCGCCGAAAGGGAGGAATGAAGTCGGGACTGTGCAAGATGTCTAGCCGCAGCGGGCTGATTTCGAAGGGTAGAACAACTTGTTCAAAGCGATGGTGGCTGGGAGTCCAGAGAGACTTCCTGAAGAAATTCGGCTGATCAGCTAGGACAGTCTTGTCTTTGCGGCTCTGTAGAAGGACGAATTCGTGGTCCTCGTCACATTCACTCAACCCCTTTACCAGACCCGTAATGTACTGTCCAATACCCGCGCGGCTATAGTAGACAAGTCGTGCGTCGATCCCAATTCGCATAGAAGTACTGCTCTCCTCATTCTCTCATCCTCGTCGAGCACTGCCTCTGCGCGGAGGTCGGAGACTTGAGTCATTATACTAACTACATGTGTGGCACGCAAGCCTTTTTTTCCCTAGTTCAGTTCGCTCTTTGCTCCGGGACAGATGGGACCGTCTCAGACGTGCCACGTGGCACATGCCCTCCTCACACACGGCTGCGACATTGGCCAGCAGTCCGTCGTCTTGCCTGTCCAGTGGCGTGCCAGGTATGGCTCGGTGCGCTACAGGACACGTACGCGTCCGATCGTCACGTGGTCCCCTTCGTCCACACCTCTTGAGTCCTTGATCGGCAGCCGTTGGCCGGTGGCAGGGTCATACATGCCCACGATCAGCAAATAGTCACCTGGGGGGGTCTCCGCGGGCACTAGGATCGAGTATCGATCAGTGATGACGTCTCCCGCCATCCACCGGTCGGTAGGGAAATCCCCTCCCTGGGGGATACTATCCCGCTGGGCCCAGATACGATGCTGGGCGTCGGTGAGATGAATGAAGACCGCATAGCTGGTGTTCACTTCGTCCATAGCTTGCCAGAAGAGGGTCAGCCGTAGTGCGCTTCCCGGATCTAGGTGAATGATCCGCGAACTCGCCCCTTCACCCGCCTGCGAATCGTATCCCCGCAGACGTATCGTGTCTCCAAATCGAAGGTCCAGGGCGTTCTGGATGCTTCCCAAGGAGCCTAGCAGCGGCCGGTAGATGAGCCAGCGGAAGCCAAAGATGTTCTGTTCTTCGGTCAGCGTGGCGCGACGGCTGAGCCAGGCCTCCACGAACCCCACATTGTCCCAGTCAGGGTCCTTCACAGGATAGAACCAGATACGTTCGTATTCCTTGGAGAGGAATCTCAGCGACTCCGCCGTTTCTCTCATTGTGTCTGCGGAGAGAGGGCCAGCGGGCAAGATGAAGCTTGGCGCCGCACCATGATAGTAATACGAGAATGTGGGATCGGGATAGTTGAGGACAACGACGTCGCCAGGCCTCGTCTGGGCGGCCACGTGCTTCGCCAACCCTCTCCAATTCGGACTCTTGGCATACAGCGGGTTGAAGTAGTGGTTGCTCAAGGAATAGGCGCCGCTGAGGGAAAAGAGGGCAACCCCCGTCACGAGGGGCACCACCCTCCAACGTGGCAACTCGTCACGCAGCGCGATAAGGGCACAGGAGAAGGTCAGAATGAGCGCGGGTGCGACAACAATCAAGTATCGCGCGTGAAAGAGAGGTTGCAGCTGGGCTGCGATGAAGACACAGAAAGAGGGTACGATGATATACAGAATCAGAAACAGAGCCAGAAACCTGTCTTTCGTGAGAGTGTAACCGAGGCCAATGAAAATGAGCAGCAGCAAGAACGGCAGTGCTACAGCCGCAAGTTCCGCCGGGACGGTCTCCCCCAGACTCATGGCCGTAAGGGAGCGAGAGACGAATACCCACAGAAGGGGAGACTCTCCCGTCGCTCGGTACTGGGGAAGAACAGAGGATCCGCGTATGAGCCAGGCCCCGTACAGTACGCCCAGAGTCGCCTGAATTGCCAACCAGGTGGCCAATAGCGCTCGGGCCGATGACCTGAGCAATTCTGTCCGGCGCCATCTGGTCAAGAGGAGAGAGAAGAAGAACAGATTGTGGAAGAGTAGCATGAAGAGTTCGTAGTACTGTGTACACAGGCTGAGCAGGGTCATCCCTGCGTAGCCTGCCCAATACTGTGCCCGTTGCTCTCGCACAGCCTGGAGCAGAAGGACGAGAGCTGCCATACTCAGTGCGAGCCAGAGGGTATAGTTGCGTACATCTTGAGCGTGCCAGATCTGAAAAGGGTTGATGGCCACCAGAAAGGCGGCGAGCATTCCCGCTGTGGGCCGGCCGAGGGCTTTGCCAAGCAGGTATATCAGCGGCACCGCCAAGACCCCGAAGAGTAGCGAGAGGAAACGAGTGGTGAATTCACTCTGCCCCACGACCTGCATCCAGGAATGAAGGAGAGAGTAGTAGAGGGGAGGGAGCGGCTCAAGTTGGGCCATATTTGACAGAAGCCAACTCCACGGATGCGCAGCAAACTGGATGCCGAAGGACTCGTCTCCGCGAAGCGGCTGATAATCGAGCCGATACAAGCGTAACGCGAAGCCCACCAGCACTACCAGCAGTACTATGCCTGGCAACGATCTCCGTTTTGTCAAGAAGAGATCTCCTGAGGTTCGTGGTCAGCCGACAGGGGGGCTTCGGTCCAGGGGCTGACTGGGAGTCTTCGGATGAGGTAGGCGAAGATACCAAAGAGTGCCAAACCCGCGTATAGCCTCATCGAAAGCAGGAGCTTCGCTGGACCACTTAGGGCCCTCGTGGCGTAGCTGGCAATCGGCACGGAGAGCGTTATATACGCCAGCAGGCCAACGGTCGCCAGAGCAACGAATTCCGCCTTGGCTAGACTCTGCCTCAATCTGGGGTTCAAGAGCACCAGTAACGGCAACACGTACCAAGCCATGTAGTGATGCCATGCTATGCTGGAGAGCAGAGGCAGCAGTATGACAAGCAGCGAATATTCCACATCGAAGCCGAGACCGACGTCACGTCCAGGCACCGGTCTCTTGCGAAGGAGGAATACGGCGATCCCTACCAAGAGCAACGAAGTGAAGAGAGTCAGGATGCGCACCTGAGGCAGCCGGGGAACCTCTGCGAGGTTTGTCAGGTACGGGGCATCCAAATACAGTCTGTTGAAGAACCCGTTCAAGCTCTGGTTCTCCATCTGCGCACTCCCTGCAAGCAGGGTGGGCAGTATGTCGGTGAGGAACTGTATGTGGGCGCTGGGTCCCGCAACTAGCAAAGACAGCAGGCTGAATAGCGAGATGGTCGCGAACGCCGAGGCGACCACACGGAATCGCCTCTTGAAGAGAAAGTAGAGTATGAGTAGGGCCGGGCTGAGCTTGATCATGGCCGCCAAGCCAAGTGAGGCGCCAGCGGTTACTTCCCGGCCGCTTCGGTAGCCCCAATAGGCCGCGACTATTAAGAACAGGATCAATAGATCCAGCTGGCCCAGGAGCATGGAATCAAGGACGGGATCCAGGTTTAGCACCAGGGCCACGGCGACGAGCCAATACGGATATCGAAGCAGGTAGTCTCTGTTCGTTACGAAGATGAGAGCCAACGACGCGATCAGGAGAAGCACGTTGAGGGAGAAGAAGAGTCTGATAGCGATTCGCAAATCGAATAGAGTGAGGGGTATTGTCAGGATGGCGGTGAGAGGGGGATTGTCATAGCCTACGAACAGAGGCAGGTTGGTGTCGTATATCACGCCTCCCGATCTCATCACCATCGCACCAGCGTAGTTGTTGGCGAGATCGGGGGCGACCCCCATCCATGAGAGTTCAGCCACGGACGCGAATCTCCAGAGTCCCAACACCACTGCGATCGCAAGTGCCGTGGACAGCGGTATCGCAAGGCTTGTGGAGGGTGTGCGGCGCGCAAGTTCCATTATCAGGACGCCCAGGGCTGGGAGGGCGAGCACCCAGAAGGCCCGGGGTGCCAGGTAGATCCTCGCCGTGACCAGTGACACAGAGATGCCCACCAGGGCGAGGAGGGCAAGGACAAATGCGGCTCGTCTGGAGACTGCCCACCGGGCAATGAGGTATGTTGCCGCCACACCGCCAACCAGATAGATCGAGGGCAGGAGAGCTGGGATCACAATAGCGGTTACTCCTCCCTGAGGCTGAAGCTCAATGGAGTCGACCAGGACGCCGAGCTGTCTAAGGTCGCCTCCACCAATCACTTGGTCAGGCACGAAGGACTCTGAGCGGATTTCCACATCGAGATCCCCAAGAATGCCCACGGTCCCCCGTGAAACAGGGAACTCGTAGGTCTCGAATTCACCAGTGGCAGCGAAAGAGCCCAGTTCTCGGCCGTTAGCCCTGAGGCTGACTGTGGGTGGAGGCAGGTCTGGTGGTCTATGCCCGTTTAGTCGTAGTCGCAGAAGGGCCGGAGCGTACCCACCTATGCCGGGCAGTACGATATGCGATCTCTCACTCGTCCATCGGTAGGACAGGTCGTCCACATGTTCGATTTCGTGGAAGTCCCGGAGGTAGAACGTATCGCCATGCTCTCCCACGTCTATCTCAAAGCACGGCTTCGCCTGGTACGCAAGAAATAGAACAGCGAACGAGATCAATACGAGAATGTAGATGGGTCTATGCCTCAGTTCCTTGGCAACCACGTTGTCCCTTCTCAGTAGTCACTCTCAGGGCACTACACGAACGACTCCCAGCAGGAGGCGGTCTCCCTCAAGCCGTTGACCGTCCATGTAGATGGGCAGACGCTCTCCGGTGCTCGCATCGTACATCCCAATCTCGATGACGTATTCACCGGCAGGGGCCTCTCCGTCCACGAGGATCTCATACGCGTCCGTGATGACCTCTCCCTGTATCCAGCTTGGTGTCGGAGCTTGCCCCGTGCCAGGAATGCTGTCCATCTGGCCCCAGATCCGCTCGTTCGCGTCCAACAGGTGGGTGAACACTGTGTACGAAACCTGCATCTCCTGAAGCGCCTGCCAATACAACGTGAGTGCCAAAGCTTCCCCAGCTTTCGCCTCATCGCGACCCAGATCGTAGCCGAGGAACAGAACAGCTTCCCCGATTCTCGCCTCCATGACATGCTCAATCTCGGGGATGGTGAACTGCCGTGCTCTGCCTCGCACCTTGATCTGTCCTAAGGATGCCTGCCCGACGAGCTCCTCTCCCTCCAAGACCAACACGAACAGTTCATACTCCCCTTGCGGCATATCCGCTGGGAAAGACAAGTCGTGCCAGTCTCGTAGCACCTCACCCTCTTCCCACTCCGCGGTGGGATATGTACCATCGACCGGGCGGCCCTGCTCGTAAGGGAAGATCTGTCCTTCGCTGTCTCTCAGTTGCAGGGACAGTTCGTAGTCGCGTCGCACGTCCTCAACTGCGTGCCAGTACAGGGCGAGGGTAGCGGTCTCGCCAGGGCCGACAATTCTCATGGGCAAATCGTAGCCCAGAAGCTGGATGCCAGGGGCGATCCCGCCCTCGGAGGGCGCCGGTCGCTGCATCGGTTCAACAACTGGAGGTGCCAAGGGTCTGACGACCTGCAAGGTACCCACGGTTTGGCTGCTGCCAGCGGCCCCTGCTTGGCTATCGAAGATGGTTAGTCTATCCAGTGTCTCTGCATCATAGACCACCACCTCAACGCTGTACTCACCTGGAGGCGTCGCCGGGAGGCAAGGGAGGGTGTAGTGATCGATCTCCAACTGGTCCGCTTCCCAATGGGAAGTCGGGCGCAGTTGGTTGCTCAGAAGTAACTTGTCGACCTGTCCAACCACACGTCCTCTGCCATCGAGTAGGTACACGGCCACCTTGTAGTTGCTGGCTGGAGTTCTCAGCGCTCGCCATTGTAGGACGACCCATCCCTCTTTGCCCGATGGCAGGACCTTGCGCTCTACTTCTGCTGCAGTGCTCGTGGACTGCAGTGACGAACCGCCAAAGGCCACACCTTCCAGATGTAGTTCATCGCCGAAGTTAGCGTCCACAGCTTCGAAGGAGCGCGCGATCGAGAAATTCGGCGAGCTAGGCAATTCGTACCTCACCAGATCAAAGCTCTCGTAGGGCTCATGGCCCGTACGGAGGCCATATTTCCTCAGCAGGAAGTCGAGCAAGCCTTTCGGATCGGAGTTCAAAGACAGGTATGCTTCCTCCAGTACGAACTGCTTCCAGTTCACTACCGCGGCCTGCCGGTGCCCTTGGCATATCTGCGACAACTCGCCTGGCGCCGTTTCGTCATCCGTGTTCAGGGTGTAGTGTGGCTCAGGCCCATCATACAAGAAATCAACCTCGTAGTAAGGGAGGATCCGGGGGCGCAGCGAGGAGGCCGGCAGTATCCAGACGCCATTGGGTATCCGGGTCGTATTCATCACTTCAGCCGCCTCCATGTACGTGCCGCCGATGATTTCGCCGCGCGACAGCCGCTGCTGCCATGGCAGAAAGAAGCTCCTGTAGCTGAGTAGGGTTGTCGACACCAGGATTAGGAATACAACTCCCCAGTACAATAGGTGGGCATTCCTCCAGGGGATCTTGTCTTCCAGCCAGTCTTTGATGGCGACTAGCCCAATGGCACATAGGAGGCACAGGGGAGGGAGAGCTCCTATCCCCCGGTGAAAGTGAGGAAGAACCTCGGCAGTGAAAGCTCCAGGCAGGGCCATGACGAAGAACCAACAGACCACCAGCAGGTAGTTCGGCCGCCTCCAGCGCAGCAGAGCGATAGCTAGGCCGATGACGAAGGTCAGCGAACTGATGGGGTCGAGAACTGCTCTTCTCCCCGGGTTGCGATCGAATTCCGGGTCCCCCTGGAAGTTGAACATGGCCATGGTCTTGATCACGCCCTGGGCGAGGGCCTGTAGGGGAGAACCGCGGCCCCAGTCCGGATTGAAGATGGAGACATGCATCTCCCGGGCGAAGAACACCTCAGGGTGAGCCAGCCCGTATGCTGCGAGCGGGGCAAACACAACCGCAGCGATCCCGGTAACCAGTACCAGGTTCAGGAGCTGCTGCCGCCGGAACTCACGACTCACGAGCACCCACCCGCCAAAGAACAGCAGGAGGAAGATGGGCAGGAAACGCGCTCCCCTGTACGCATACAGACTCGCTCCCAGTAGGAGGCCGGAGACGGCAAATGGCCACCTTCTCTCGGAGCGGATGCCTCGCCACAGGAAATAGAGAATCGCGCAGGAGAAGAGGGGCAGAGTGACAACCTCGAGGCCGCCGCGACTGTAGATGATGTGCCAGTAGGAGGTCGCAAGCCAGAACGCGGATAGGATGGGTATCAGGCGGGCTGAACCATCTTCGTCGGGTGGGAACAGCTCCTTGGCCAGCCAGAAGATGACCGGTATCGTTATCAGGCCAACCACGGCGGAGACGAAGCGGATAGCCCAGAGCCTGGTACCCCAGATGGCGAAGGAGCCAGCCACCAAATAGGTGTGCATGGGCTCTTCGCCGAAGTCCTCTGTAATGAAGAGCGGGAGTTCCTCACCGCTCAAGATGCGCTTTGCTCCGAGACCGTCGGCCCCTTCGTCGCCGCTCAAGCCAACGGGGATGGCGTCCAGGCGGTAGAAGCGCAGGAATGCTGCCAGCAACATGATGAGAGCGAGCGCTAGACACTCTTTGTTTCTCCAGGTAGATACGCTTGATCTCAGGGTCTCTGCCATCCTTGTATTCTTCTGCTCACTCTCCGCAGTCAACCCGCTCGTCGCCGGGCTACTACCTCTGCACTAATACCGTCTCCAATAGAATCCTGTCTCCCTGCGGTGTGCCCTGGGGGTCGTACGCCGGCAAGCGCTGCAAGGTGTCAGCGTTATACATTCCTATCTCTACCACGTACTCGCCAGCAGCGGCTTCTGCATCCACTGGGATCCCGTAGCGGTCGGCGATCACTTCTCCCTCAATCCAACTTGTGGTCGGCGCTTCACCACCTACTGGCACGCCGTCTAGCTGCCCTCGAATCAGGCTGTCCCGATCCAACAGGTGTGTGAAAACGGCGTAGCCCTCGTCCATCTGTCCTACGCATTGCCAGTAGAGAATCAGTTCGAGAACGCCTCCTGCTTGCACCATTGGGTCGACATCATACCCCAGCAGGATGACGCTTTCACCAAGGTGCCAGCCTGACTGATGACCCATGTCGGGAATCTCGAAGCTGCGTGCTCGGCCGGAGATGTGGATCGTTCCCAACTGGACCTCGCCCCTCGGTTCACCCGCCTTCGCCAGCCCCACAATGAGGTGATACTCGCCGTTCGGAGTCTCGACGTTGACGGGCACGTCGTGCCAATCCCGGATGATCTCCCCTCGTTCCCACTCGGTAGTGGGATAGCCACCGTATGCTGGCCTACTCTCCTCTTCAGCCCAGACGTGACCGACGTCATCCCGTAGTTGCACTTGCACTGCGTAGTCATCCTGCACGTCGCGCAGAGCTTCCCAATACAAAGCCACTTCCAGAGCGTCGCCAGGTCTGATCTCGATGCGTGGCAGGTCGTAACCCAGCAGCGTCACTTCAGGGACTAGCTCCGCGCCTTCGACCTCTCGCTGGGGCTCCACGACGGGTGGCGATGCCGCTTCTACCACCTTCAACTCAACAAGCCTGTAGATGTGTCCCACCGCATTGCCCCTGCTGTCCCGGTGCACTAGCCTTTGCATCGTCGCCGGGTCATAGACCACCAATCCGACGTGATAGTCACCGGGAGCGGTGGCCGGTAGGTTTGGCAGAATGTAGTAGTCTATCTCCGCCTGGCCAGGTTCCCAGTCCGACGTGAGCTGCATGTGATTGCTGAGCAAGATCTTGTCAACCTGCCCGAGAACTCGTTCTCGCTCGTCTAGCAAGTATAGGGCCGCCTTGTAGTCTGAGGGCAAGTCGGCAAGAGATTCCCAGCGCAGGGCTATCCAGAGCTCGCTTCCAGATGGCAAAGCCTCAGGGTCCGGCGGCCTGGAATTGTCCTCGACTTGCTGCGGATACACGCCGTAGTCGAAGCCGGTGAACAGTAGCTGGCCGTCAAAGTCGGCCGACGCCGTCTCGAAGAGATCAGCGATGGCGAAGTCCGGAACACCCGGCAATTCATAGGTCACAACGTCGAACTTGTCAAAGACCCTCTGTTCCAGTTGCTGACCGTACTTGCCCAGGAGGAAGGGCACTAGCTCCTTTGGATCGGCATCTATGTAATTGTATGCCTCTTCTAGGACATAGTTCTTGTATTTCACTACGAGTGCCTTCGCATGCCCGCGGCTCAGATGAGATAGCTCCTCTGCAGCCGTCGCTTCATCAAGGTTGAGGAAGTGGAAGGGAGCCTGACCTCGATAGGTGAACTCAATGGTGTGGTGTCCAGCTTCGTCGTGAGGCGAGGCGAGGGCGCTGATGGGCAGTATCCAGACCGCCTCGGCGTCGTCCAGTTCGTTCATCGCGTTGCCCAGGTCGAGGAACTGGCCATCGAAGTAGTGATCGCGCAGGTCTTCGTTGCCAGCCCAGACCGTGAAGTAGTCACGGAATGTGAGAGCCAGACTCGTGAGGAGCACGATCAATACACCGGCGGTGAACGCATAGCTTGCTCTACGAGACGGCCATCTGATTCGCACCCAGTGGCGGGCGGCGTGCACGCCGATGGCCGGGAAGACACAAGCCGCTGGAAGAGCGCCTATCATACGGGAGAAGTGGGGCACATCCCGGGGCGGCGTTAGGATGGGTGGCAAGGACATGATCACCAGCCAGAAGAGAAGCAGCGGGTAGGCCGGATCCCTACGTCTGGCTATGCTCACCCCCATGCCGATGAAGAAGAAGATCGAGGTGAGAAGGCCGAAAGCCGGACGGCCAGGTAGGTTGTGGCGCCAAAGGGGGTCGCCCCGGAAGTTGTAGGTTCCCAATATCCTCACCGCGCTACGCGCGAAGGACAGGATGGGTCCGTCAGGATTCTTCTCGGGATTGAAGATGGAAACCTCTGCGGCCCGTCGCAAGAAGGCATCGGAATGGGTGGCGAAGTAGACGCCGAGCGGCGCAAAGACCAGCACTGCGACGCAGAACGAGAGAGCCAGTTTCAGGCCGTACGTCTTCCGGAACCCTTTCTCTGTGAGGGTCCGGTAACCCGCATAGGAGAAAAGAAGGATGGGGAGGAACCTCATGGCTTGGTAGGTGTAGAGGCTGGCCCCCATAGCCAGTCCGGCCCAGACAAACTCCCTCCATCGGCCTGATTCCAGGCCTCTCCAAAAGAATAGCAGAGTGACGATGGAGAAGAGGGGGGCCAGGATGATTTCCCATCCAAGGCGGCTGTAGCTTACGTGCCAGTACGAGATAGCCAGCCAACTGCTGGAGAGGAGCCCTATCGTCACTGAACCCAACAGCTCCCTGACCAGCAGATAGAACACTGCTACCGTGATGATGCCTATGACGGCTGACAGAGCTTTGATTGCCAGAGGAGTGGCGCCGGCGACGCGGAAGACGAGGGCGAGGAGGTACATGTACATCGGTTCCACGCCTCCCCAGCTCTCCTCGAAGAAGATGGGATAGGCTTCCCCGCGCAAGATGCGATGGGCGGCCACCCCCTTGTAGGCGGTGTCGCCGTGCAAACCTGGTGGCACTTCGTCTAGCCTGTAGAGCCTAAGGAAAGCCGCCATCAAGACGATGAGAATGAGAAATGCCAACTCTCTTTTCGTGAAACGCATGATCCTGCTGGTTTCACGTACCATTTCGTCGCGCAGGCAATCCACGGATGCTCCCTTTCAGACCGGTGCGGGTGCTACTTCATTCCTGGGCGATAGCAAGGGCGCTAATCACTACGGCGTGTCTGGTTGGCTGCACAGCGCAGCACTCACTAGACGCTCCTCCGAGACTGAGGATCGTTCGCCGTCTCGAGGGGCAACTAGAGCTATCGACATATTGTATCCCTCCAAGGTTTCGGCAGGCAAACCCCACAGAGTGAAATAGCCAATCTCCTCCTGTCCGGCGTCCCATTCGCTGGTGGACCGCCCCTCGCCGCTGAGCAGGACTCTGTCCATGCTTGTCACTGTCTTCCCGGAGTCGTCTTCGAGGGCCACTCGTACGGTATAGTCGGTCGTGGGCTGTTCCTCGACCTGCCATCTCATGACGACTGATGCGCGAGGAGCGGAAAAGGCAGCACACTCGCATGCGATGCCGACGAGTCTCAGTTCCTCACCAAAGGCCATGTCAAGTGGCGCAAATCCCGAGGGCATGGAGAAGCTGACATTGCTCGGAAGTTCATAGACCAAAACCTCCAGTCCGTCGGTCGCTGCGCGCTCCAAGCTTTGAGCCTGCTGATGGAGTAGAAATGGGATCAGCCCCTTGGAGTCAGCGTATAGGTCGAACCAAGGTTGTGACACGGCGTCTGCCGTTCTATTCAGTACCATAGCTCGCCTTCTGCCTTGGCAAGCAAGGCTCAGTTCCTGGGGTGCAGTTGACTCGTCCAGAGGGATGTAGACGTGCGGGGCCTGTCCCTGGTACAGGAAATCTATCACGAAGTAGGCCATTCGCTGCTCTCCATTGGGGCCAAGTGGGATTATCCAGACGGAGTCAGGCGCATCGAGTTCGTTCATCAGCGATGCGACCTCCACGAAGCGGGGGTCAAAGGCCTTGACCAGCTCCATCTCCTCCACTGCTGGCGAGAAGTAGTCGCGGTAGGTGAAGAGACCACTGACAGCGAAGCACAGGGCGAGCAGCGCTGCCAAAGCAGGCCTTAGCTTGCGGGGGAAGCGCTTGGTTGGTGCCCAGTGCCACGCTCTCTCAACTCCCAAGGCCGGAAAGACATATGCCACAGGCAAGGCGCCTATGGCTCGGAGGAAATGCGGCAACTCGGGGTAGGTTAGAGTGGCAGGCAAGAGCATGACACAGAACCAGGAGAGGAGGAACAGGTACGGCAGCTGGGTCCAGCGCTGGATGCAGACTGCGGCACCAACGACGAAGAACAAGAGGGTGAAGAGATCGAACGCTGGTCGCCCGGCTGTGTCGTGTCTCACATTCGGGTCGGCCGAAAGACCAAACATCCCTAGTTGCCTGACGGTGTTCTCTGCGAGGACAAGCCCGAGTGGCTCGTCCTGTGCCAGCCTGAAGACGGAGATGCCAGACCTGGCAAAGAAGCTACTAGCATGTGTGACGAAGTGAGCGCCCAGGGGCGCGAACACAAGGAGGAAGACCAACCCAAACACCGCGCCCGCTTTTAGGGGGGACACCGGGGGAGAGGTCGTTGCATGACCGTGACCACGGCGCCGTGCCTTCCGCCAGCCGAGGGATGCTACGAAACCTAGGAAGAGCACGAGGGCCACCAGGAGAAACCGGGCAGCGGTGTATGTGTACATGGTGAGGCCAAAGCATAGGCCAGCAAGGGCAAACCAGACCAGTGTCAAAGATCGCTGGGAAGAGCCGTAGTCACGGAGACGGGTGAGCTGATTCCAGCCGCGCCAAAGGAAATAGAATGACAGTGAGGCCAGCAGGGGCAACAGGATGCCTCGAAACCCCAGTCGGCTGAAACTGATGTGCCAATACGACGTTGCCAGCCAGAGGCTGGTCAGAGAAGCTATGGCTCGAGCCCGCTGATCCGTCGACCGGAATAGCTCCTTCACCAGGAGATACGTGACGGGAATGGTGGCCGTGCCGACGATGGCTGAGACGAGGCGGATGGCCAGAGGAGTTCTACCCAGGAACGCTACAGAGATGGCGACCAGGTAGATGAACATGGGTTCTCGCGTGCCGTAGAAGATGGAGAGGCTGCCATCCAGCACACGCAGGGCCTCCAGACCGTTGGCCGCTTCATCGCGCCACAGTCCTGTTGGTACTTGGTCGAGTTGGTGGAACCGGAAGAAGCCGGCAATGCAGGTGAGAATCAAGATGAGGAAAACGTCTGTCTTCGTTACCCGACTCACCACAGCCGTCCACGCCCGACGGTGCTGTGGCGACAGACAGTTGTCAGAGCATAGCACAGCTGCGGCTAGGCCTCCTCTGCTGTGACGTAGAGACCACCATGTCAGGGTGCCACCTCCACTGTGCTCAGAAGTACCCTGACCCCTTGCGGATTACCGGTGTCGTCCAGAACTTCCAGATTCTGCATGGTCTCCAGAAGGTAGGCACCGGTGGTGAGGCGGTACGTTCCGGGTGCCGTATCGGGCGGTACTGCTATCTCGTGCCTGTCCCATACAATCTCGCCTGGCTCCCACCGTGTGGTGGGCGAGAAGTTGTAGACGGGCCAGCGATCGCTCTGGGAAACCAGGCGTGTCTCCTGCTCATCCGTGAGATGGACGAATACTTTGTAGTTCTGGTCCATGTCTTGCAGGGCCAGCCAGTAGACCGTCACCGTGATCGTATCGCCGGGCCGATAGGAACTGCCATCCACGTGGTATCCGAGGAGCCCAATCTGGTCACCCAGATTCGCCTCGATGATCACGGGGTACTGGACAGAGGGGGAAGAACGAACATGTAGCACGGTCAAGCTTGCGACCAGCAGAAGGAAGGCGGCGGCGATCACAAGAGCCTTCCACTGGCGGGTCAGAATCAGAACGGCCAAGATTCCCAAGATGCTGATCAGCGACATCATCTCACCCACCCGTTCCGCTGGTGTATCCTCAAAGCGGACCAGCAACTCATGCTGGCCTGCAGGTATGTCCACCGTGAGCAAACCCAGCTTTCCGGAGGGGTATGCCGTCTCTTGTTGACCATCGATGTAGGTCCGCCAGTTAGGGAAGTAGAAGCTGTGAAAGGAGAGCTTCATCGGTCGCGCCGCTTCTACCGTGAGCTGTCTGGTTAGTGGTCCCTGCGAGCCGAGGGAGATCTTTGGCACTTCTTCGGGCCCCAGGTCTCGACGGGTGACTGGAGCCTTCTCGGCTGGCAAGAAGATGGCTCCTCGATCCTCCTGGACCCAGGCGGGGAGGTACTCCAGAAGCCACGGACCGCCCCACAATCTGGTCCAGAGGCCGGTAAGATAGTCGTACTCGGCCATGGTGGCGAAGTTCACCGTGCCTTCGGTCAAGGGTTCCTCGTGCTCGGGCATGTACATCGGTTCGATGGGCAATCCCGGGAGCGCTGTCATTATCAGCGCCAGCACAATGACTACGACTGTAGAGACAGCCCCTGCGTTGCGGCCTCGGGACGCCCACGGCGTGTCCGCCTTCTCTTCGGTTCCATCGACGAAGAGCAGGGGCACCGAGCCGATGACGAAGGCACTTGTGAAGCTGGTCAGGGTCAGGAAGCGGAATGGGTACTGCAGGTAGCGAAGCAAGGGCACGTGGTCCCACAGGGGGCGCGAGTACACAAAGAGCATGAAGAGGGAGACGAAGGTAGCGACTTGGAACAAGATGAGGTGTCTTCGGGTCGCTCGCCAGGACGGATGTCGCAGGCGAAACGGGACGGCCAAAGAAACACAGATGAGTGCGAACTGGAGCCAACTCATGGGATGCTCCAGCGACACCCCGTGTTCCGGGAAGTACCGATAGAGCAGGAAGGGCGAGAAGAAATCGGACATGGTGATGAGTCTAGGCAGGTAGTCAGTTGCCCCGGGCCCGACCTGGCCCAACCGTGCCCACTTGGCCTCTGCGAAACCAGGCAGCCAGTAGAAAGCTGAGAGGCCAAGAGCCAGACACACGGCCAAGGCCGCATAGCCCAACACCCTCAGGTCTCGCTGCTGGAACCACACGAAACCCACGTAGGCAACGAGGAAGGGGGCGAAGATCAAGGCCATCAGGTTGTGCGTGAGGATGAGCCCAGCCAAGGACAGGGCGCTCCACACCACGTAGTGCAGCTTTCCCGAAGTTATCAGCCTGTAGAAACACCACAGGATGAGGGGGAAGAAGAGAAAGGACAGGAACTCGGCCAGTGCTCCGCGCACATACGCGTCGGCCAAATGGTAGGGCAGGTAGACATAAACCACGCTTGCCAGTATGGCCGGGATCCGGCCCACATGCTCTTTGGTGAAAAGGTACATGGCGAGACCCGAGCCGAGGAACCCCACGGCGTAGGCCAGCTTTATCGAGTCTATGTAGCCGGCTCCCAGGATGTGGAACAGTTCACCTAAGTAGTAGCTCAACGGGGCGTAGTAGTTGAGCACTGGGTACCCGTAGCCGAAGCCGAGGTTGGGCAGCCAGCGAGGGTAGAGGACGCCGCCGCGGATGGCCCAGTCGAGGTCCACGAGGCGGTACAGGTGATGTAGCCCGTCGTGAGAGCTGAGGTAGCTGGGTCCCACGAGAGGCCAAAGCACGGGCAGTGAAAGGCCTAATACAATCAGATAGCCCCAGTCAAACCTCGGGGCTCTGATGAATCTGCTCACATCGCCATCCTGGAGCGCGCAAAGGGGACAATCATCTACCTTTCCCCCTCTGCTGGACTATTAGCGGGGCTCGCAGATTGTACCACAGCTTCCGGGCAGTCACAAAAGCAAGGTGGACTCTTCACGAGTCCGATTCCACTGGGACGGGCGACCGTGCGGGGATGATCCTGGGAGGCGTGGCGATGCTGCTGTTTGTTATCTGGATGGGATAGCTGTTGCGTGCGCAGATTCGGGCACAGGACCTAGGGGCAGCCTAGCCCCCACTACTGTTCACTGGGCCGTGGGTCATCGAGGGGCACCAGCTTGCGCTTGAGAGCGTAGAGGGCAGCCTGGGTGCGGTGGGCAAGGTGCAACTTGGAGAGGATGTTGCTGACGTGGCTCTTCACGGTGCCTTCTGCAATGGTGAGCTCGTCCGCAATCTCCCTGTTACTCAATCCCCGGGCGATCAGGCGCAGCACCTCGACCTCTCGCTCCGTGAGGTGTGCCAGCGGGTCTTCGCTGGCCCGATCCACTCCCCGGACCAGCCGTGCGGCGACTGCGGGATGCAGCGTGGCGTGACCTCGTACGGCCGCGCGAATGGCGCTTGCCAGTTCTTCCGGTTCGACATCCTTGAGCAGGTATCCTAGCGCTCCGGCCTGCATGGCAGGCAACAGAAACTCATCCTCCGTGTAGCTCGTCAGCACAATGATACGCGTGGCAGGGCTGAGGCCAACGATCTCGTCGATGGCCTCCACGCCGCCCATCTCAGGCATGAGCAAATCCATCAGGATCACGTCGGGCACGTGCTCGCGCACCAGTTGGACCGCCTGCACGCCGTTCTCGGCCTCGCCGACAACCTCGATGTCGGCCTGAATCTCGAGGAAACCCCGCAAGCCATTGCGCACCACGGGGTGATCGTCAGCAATGATGACGCGAATGGGATCAGCCACTGGGCTTATCCTTGCCGGTGTCAGCGGGGTGCGGGAGGCTGGCAACGAGTCGAGTGCCCCTGCCTGGGGCCGCGTCTACGGTGAGCTCTCCGCCCAGCGCAGCGAGTCGCTCTCGCATCCCTTGCAGGCCCATGGTGGGCCCACTCTGATTCGAGCCTGGATCAAATCCCTTGCCATCATCGGCCACCTGGAGAACTACGGCTTCAGGCGTGGCTTCCAGCTCGACTGTGACCCGGGTGGCGTCCGCGTGGCGCGCCACGTTGGTCAGCGCTTCTTGGGCTACGCGGAAGAGCGCTTGCTCCTGTGCCAAGGGCAGTGAAACCTCAGCGGGAGTATGCCATTGAACCGTGACCCCCTCCCGCTCCTCGAAAGTAGCTACGTAATCCGTCAACGCAGGGACCAGGCCGCGCTCGTCGAGGCCGGCAGGGCGCAATTCGTTGAGCAGGGCCATCAGCTCGGCCTGCGCCTGGCGGCTAAGATTCCTGGCTTCCAGCAGCTTGGCGCGAGCGCCCGCCGGGTCATCTTCCAGCAGATTGAGCGCCGCTGCTGTGGCCAGGTTGACGCCGAAGAGATACTGCTTGACGCCATCGTGCAGCTCGCGGGCCAGCCGATGGCGTTCCTCCAGGGCAGCGAGCCTCTGTGCTTTGAGCGCCAGTTGAGCGTTGTGATCGGCCAGTTCGCGTAGCTCGGTTGTGTCGGCCTCAAGCTGCCCGGCCATCGCATTGAACTGCCTAGCGAGTTGCCCGATTTCGTCTCCAGAGGTGTCATGCACCCGGCGGCCGAGGTCTCCTCCAGCCAATGCATTGCTGGCTTCGGTGAGGCGGCGCAGGCGGCGCGTGAAACCGAAGGCGGTCACGAAGCCGAAGACGAGACCCAGCGGGATCATGCACGGCAGCAGCAACGCATTTGCTGCCAGCAATGGCGCCCTCAGGCGGCTCAGCAATGACTGGCTTGCATCCGGCACCGGCTCTCGGTAGTATACGGCCCCTAACCGGCGCCCCTCATGGTCAGCAACGGGTATGGCCGCGACGAATACGTGCGGCTCCTCCGCCAGGCGGCTGGCGATGACGCCCTCTGCCAGGGCTTGTGCTACCAACGTCTCGGCTTCAGGCAGGCCCGGCTCGATGAAGAGGCTATCCATGGGATAGCGTTGAGGCTGGTTGCTGACCAGTACGCGGCCCTGTGCCCCAACTATGACGCGGGCCTCCGTATCCCAATGAGGCAGGTCGCCGCGCATCAAGGCCTCTCTGACGATAGACTGGACGTTCAGCGGCCTATCCAGCGCGCGTGCCAGTTGTGCCGGTGAATCCGACGTCCACGGGTCGGTGGCCAACTGGGCCAGGTGCTCAGCGCGATCGAGAGCGGATTCGCTCGTCCAGGTGGCGGTCATTCGTGTGTCGAGCCAGTGGGCCGCCAGGATGACCAGACCCTCGACGACCAACACCGTGCCCAGAATCACGACCACATACGAAGCGGCCAACTTCCATTGGAGGCTGGAGAACCGTCTAAGGATAGACATCGTTCACGTCGACTTTTGCGATGGCAGTGGCCCGAAAGAGGGAGGCGAATCACCGTGTACTCACTGCATGAGCCACGACATGGCCTAGCTCGTCCTTGGCCCAACTGTACACCAGAGCCGGCAGCCAGTCAACTCATCAAACGCTCAGTATAGCCAGGAGCGAGTTCCAAGTGGCCTAGGTGCGTTCCAGCCTGGCAGCTTCGAGGAAGACACTAAGCGCCACCTCGCCTACGCAGCGTGCCTGGCAAGAGCTGTGTACATTTGCGGCAGAGCGTATGTCTAGCGGTGGCGGCGGAGGGCTGCGAAGAGCAGGTCTTCACAACCGTGGCACATTGTGCTCCCACCACGTCAGGATAGAGCCCTCCGACGGCTCGCTCTCGGACCAGGGCCACCAATCGGGCGGCCAGAGTTCATCCGCGTCGAAGTGGAAATGGAAGTGAGTCCCTGGCTCACTCGACCCAGAGTAGCCGTAACCTGTGATCCCCAGGTACGCTGTGCCTTCCTCGTCGGGATGCTCTCCCAATGTGATGCTGATTTCGCGCTCTTCGCCATCGCGCAACACCGATAGGGTCAGGTCATCGCCTGGTTCGCCAGCACGCACCGCTTCGCGCAGGATGTCGAAGTCGCTCACCTCCTCGCCATCCACGTCCAGGATGATATCGCCGGTGCTCAATCCAGCCTCTTCAGCGGGACTGTTCGCAGCGACGCGTATCACCAAGAGGCCGCGAGGCAGTATCTCCACACCGGGCACCACGGGAAAGCCTTCTAGGTGTGGGAGAAGCGGCACCCTCCCCTCGCCCTTCCGCAAGAAGCCGATGCCCCGAGGGAAGGGCGTCACTCTAACACCCAGGTACGCCGCGCCTTCTTCATCAGGATCCTCGTCCAGAGTGGCCGTGAGAGTTCTCTCCTCGCCTTCACGTTCGATCTGCAACTCCACGGTGTCGCCTACATCGTGTGCTCGGATGAGCTCTCGCAGCGTATCCTGAGGGCTCACCTCTTCATCATCCACCGCCAGAATGATGTCGCCCTCCTGCAGACCGGCTTCCTCTGCGGGGCTACCCTCCTGGACGACGATGACCAACGCACCCTGGTTCCAGGCATCGAGGCCTGGAATAAGGAAGGGTGTGGGCCCTGGGACCCTGACAGTCAGTGGCACGCGGCAGGGCAGCACGCCCAGGTAGGCGCAAGCCCCGCTGCAAGAAATCCCCCGCGTCCCCAGGGTCACAGAGACGTCCACAGTCTCGTCGCAGCGCTTCAGGGTGAGGGTCACGGTATCGCCGGGCGAGCGCTCAGAGAGGAGCTTTTGTAGGTGGCCTGCGCCATCGATTTCCTCACCATCAAAGGCCACGATGATATCGCCGCGGCTGATGCCGGCCTCTTCAGCGGGCGAGTCTTCGTCCACGCCAGCCACCAGTATTCCCTCTTCCGCTTCTGCGGTGGTGCGCACCGCAGCCCATACTTTGGGGACTACCGAGCCAGACTGGGAGTACAGTCGCCAGCCTGCCAGTGCCCCAGCCGCTATGAGGCACAATCCCACCGCCAAGGTTACGGTCACGCCCAAACCCACCGCTAACGCTTTTCGTTTGGTCATGGTTTCCCTCCTAATCGCTCTGATTGGTGTCCCTATGGAGACTCTTTCGCTTCGCGTGTAGCGGCCTCGGGAGGACAGGCTAAGCCTGTCTCCCTTCAACCCCCCGTGAAGTAGTATAGCAGTGAGGAAGACGGTTGGGAACCGCCAAAGGGAGGATTCCAAAGTAAGCTTTAGTCGGAGATGGTCTCGGAGCCTCCGCTGTGAGGACAACCCACGAGCAGTCGGTGAGAGAGGACCGGCGCTGGGACTGCTGCACGGGCCGGTCGTCCGGGTGCGGCGCGCGTGTTTCTGGCTGGCAGCCGAACGGGACGACCTCGATGGGAAGCACGGCTGCCTGGAAGCCGTGCTGGAGTTGAACCAGGGAAGCCAAGCTGCTCGTGCGCGGTTGGCGGTCTTCTACCAGCAAGAGGCCAGGAGTACCGAGGGCGCGTCGGTTGCCGACAGCGGTTGTTTGTGGTCGAGTACCCTTGAGGCCCCGCTGCTTCAGCACAGATCACCGAAGACGATGGGCACCCTCCGGTACAAACTCCCGCTGAACAGCGAAGCCTCTTGACATCATGCGAAACTCATATTGCGCCGAACATGGCGGAGTGCGTATCGAAGAGCGCGGATCTGTGACGATCAGTGGCATTTGATCACCCTTCGACAAAGGCCTTGCCTCACCCAAGGCCTACTCAAGATGCTTGGATATCTGCCCCTGCAAAGTTGGGATGTACTCCACTCAGGGACTTCCCTTGACAATCCTGCGGCTGTGTTGTACTCTAAGGCACTTAGCTCTCTCCCCTATCGACAAAAGGGCTTGCGGCGACGCCATGCTTTGACGCGCCGAGCAGATTCATGTCCACACGCCACGCGCCTTTGGTCAACCGCTGGATGGCCAAAGGATCAGCGTTTGATCGTCATGATGGGAGGTGGGGTTATGAGATGGTCGCTTGCCCATTGCGCAATGGCGCTTATCATGATTCTGCTGTTGGCCGCGTGTGCCCCGTCGTCCACGCAGGGCCCGACCAGCTGGCTTGATCAGCCGCTCGATGGGGCGAAGCTGCCTGTGGCGCCCCAGGAGATCACGGCCCATGCCTCCGATGCCGACGGCGTGGCCAGCTTCGAATTCTTTGTTGACGGCTCTCTTCTGATCCAGGCGCCGGCAGGGGGAGGCGTGCTGGCCGATACCACAGTGGGGTGGAACCCGAGCGGGCCGGGCGTCTACAACATCAGCGCCAGGGCCACGGACAGCCTGGGCAACACTGGACCCGAGTCCACAGTTGTCGTCACGGTGGGCGAACTGGAGGGTTCCCCCACGCCCTTGCCTACAGAGGAAATCGTCACGCCGGAAGCGCCGTCTCCTTCGCCTACGTCCTCACCGGCTCCGACTGGGACGCCAGTGCCGCCGACGGCGACTCCGGTACCGCCCACAGCCACGCCGGAACCGCCCACTGTCACTCCTACCACTCCACCTCCTCCGACCATCGTCTCTTTCCAGGCAGTTCCGGCCCAGGTCCAGGAGGGAGCATGCCCCACGATCAGTTGGGCGGTGGAGGGCTTCATCAGCGAGGTATGGTTTGACGGAGAGGGTGTGGGCGACCATGATTCGCGGGACAACAGGTGTCCCACCGAGACCACAACCTATACCTTGACCGCCAGGGGACCGGGAGGTGAGGTGAGCAAAAGCCTCACCGTCTCCGTGATCACGGATACCGAGGGGCCCATCATCGACAATGTTGGACAGTCAGGCAATTCTGTCTACTGCTTGACCGCACCCGTGGAGGTAGAGATCAGCGCCAGGGTCCGCGACCCATCCGGTGTCAGGTCGGTCGATTTGTATTGCACCCTGTCCGACGACGGAGACGAGGAATGGTGCGGAGGTTTTTCGAGGAACGGCAACGACTGGAGCGTGACCTATATCCCGCTCGAGCACGCTATCTGCGATGGGACGATGGAGTACCGCATCAGAGCCACGGACGATTCCGCTCGAGGCAACGTGTCCTGGTGGGGTACCGGCTCCTTCTATATCGCCAACTACTGAACGGGGTGGTGTGGCGCGGACCGCAAGCGTCTGGGACAAGTGCGTAGGGTAAAGGAGGATCGCTATGAACAAGCGTCGCGGCTGCGGGATACCGATCGCTGTCACTCTCTCTGTTCTTGCGACTCTGGCCTGCGTTGTGCTGGGCGGCTTCGCTGTTCGCTACATTCGGCAGCAGCAGTTGCTAGCACAATCTGAGCCGCCGAGCGTTACCATTACCTACCCGGCTTCCGGGACATCAACCCTGGCGGGGAGTTACCTCCCCGTTTCGGCCACCGCCTTCGGAGGCGTTCCCATAAGGCGGGCCGAACTGTGGCTTGATGGTCAGCTCATCGACACACAGGAGAGCCGCCTCGCTGAGGGCATCTCCCCCTTCTACGTCTCTTTCGACCTGAATGTGCCCCAGGGTTTGCACACGCTTTGGGTGCGCGCGGTGGACGCCACGGGTCTCATGGGGGATAGCTGGCCGGTGAACGTCGGGGGGGTGAAAAGACCGAGCGCCGATGAGCCTGCGCGGCTGGTGACCGTACAGGAAGGCGATACGCTGGAGGATCTCGCTGCAGCTTACAATGCCGACCCGGACACCGTGCGGCAGTTGAACCCTGGCTTGGGTGATCAAGAGCCACCTGTAGGCAGCGAGGTGGTGCTGCCTCCTCCGCAGTCCAAAGCGGCACCCGGGCCTGAGGGTCCGCCCGTCGGCCCGACACTGCCACCCGGTGAAGATCAGCCTCCAGGCAGCAAACCCCTGGCTCCGCCAACCGGAACCAGGCTTGGCGCGCTCAGCCCAGTGGTGGGCATCACCATCGGCTCTCTCGACATCTTGCAGGAGGGCTCGCCCCCCGCGGCACCGACCGATCTTCAGGCCGAGGTGACGGGCTGCAACATACGGCTGCGCTGGAACGACAACGCCGACAACGAAGGGCGCTACGAGGTGTGGTATCTGTGGAACCTCAGTCAGGATCCGCGAGTGATCGCCGAGCTGGAGCCGGCAGCCGGAGGGCAAGCCTGGTTCGAGTTCCCCGCGCCGGACTGGGGAGCCTTCATTTTCTGGGTGGAGGCGGTCAACTCCTGGGGAAGGCAGCCCAGCAACAAGGCTGGGGCGCTGGTCGTTGAGGGGGATTGTCCTCAAACCCTGGCTACGCACTTGCAGGTAGAGGCCCTGGATATGTCCGTGCCCGCCGGCTATGATGAAGTCTATTGTTACCTGTCCTTTGAGGGCGCCCCTCATGTCCGTGTGCCCGACGCCGGCGGCAACTTCTTCAACGACTTTGTACAGTCGGCGTTATGGGGGGACAACTTCCCTCTGTCGCCTAGCGGTGATGGGAGGCTGGTGGTTCCCATTCCCGCAGACGAGTCGCTGGAAGTAGAGGGGGAATGCTGGGGGTGGTCAGGGGGCAAGCTCAGCGAGATCGGGCCATTGAGTGGCGAGTATCCACGGCAGACCTGGGATGGGGCCAGGCGGAGCTTGGCAGGGGACGGGCTCGAGATTGGCGTGGCCATCCAGCCTCTGGCGGGAGCGCTGGACACCAGTGGCCTGATGACTACCTTCAGCTACGAAGATCCGATGATGCCTGTTCCTTATGATGTGTTCGAAGACATGGTCCGTTCGTGGCGTCCGATTGATCCACTGACGCGGTCGCTCAGTTGGAAGTGGGATGGAGATCCAAACAAGATCTCCGGCTTCCAGATTCTGCTCAACGGGGTGCCGTACAATACAGGCGGCGGCTGGTCGCTGGTGGGTCCCACGGACCGATCGGCTCTGGTGAAACTGCCGCACGAGTGTGGGGGGCGCATCAGTTGGCAGGTTCGCGCCGTTGCGGGGCAGGCGCAGTCCAACTTGAGCGCTCTAACGCCGGACAACGACTACGATCTGCCGCAGTGCCCTGAGTACGCCATGGTCACGTTCCATTCCATCGAGTTCGACGATTGCGATGACCTGGACCCTGCCTGGCTTTTGGCACTGAACGGACAAACCAAGCAGTTCTACGAGAGTTGCGATACAGGGTTGGGCACCCTCTGCATGCGCAAGGGGCCTCATTTTGAGGACGACTGCGGGCCCCATTTCTTTGCGTCCTTAGGTCAGGGCATGGACCCGCATCCCGACACATTGGTTGCCCCCATTACTTTGGGCGAGATCCATGTCGAGACCAAGGCTGTCGTCTGGGACGTATTCAGTGGCGACACCGTTGCTGCCCACTGGCAGCCGTGGGACTTCTCCTCGCTTGAGGAGGCTCAGCAGGAAGTGGGCTGCGGAAAGGACGTCTGCGATTGGTTGTTTGGGCCCACGCTCTGCTACACGCTCTACATTTTCCCGCAGCCCGAGGGTTCGAATTGCCCCGTAGCGCGGCCTGCATACATTCCCTAGTAGTGCGCCGGACGAGGCTGTCCCTTCACGTCTTCCAGTCGGGTGCCTGGCATGTTCCATTGCCCTGGCGTCGAGCTGACTGGCCATAGTCGAGAGGTGCCTGTCATCGTTGGAGCGCTCCTCGGGCACGGCATGCATCACGCCACTCGTGCGCCCCGCCTAGTTCTGGCTGGCAGCTGAACCGGACGACTGCGATGAGAAAGAAGCACCGCCGCCCGGAAGCCGTGCTGGACTTGAAGCGCGAAAGCCAGGCTGCTTGTGCTGCACCGGCGCTATTGCATCAGCGAGACAGTGCCTCTGGTGGGGTGACATCAATTGCTGACCATGACCGTCGGTGCTAGGATAGCCGTGAGGCTCCGCTATCATATTCCTCTGAGGTAGAGAGTCGAGGATACATTCTTGCCTCGACAAGCCGGGCCTTGTTTCACCACCAACGAACCTGCGCCGAAACAAGAATAGGCCATCCCGCGAGAGGACAGCCCTCGAGGCCTATGCCCCTGACCGGAGTCCGGCACCCCAACGCCCGCATGAGGATGAAGTTGACGCTGGCTGCAAACCTCAGGACACAGAATAGCAGGAGTTGGGATCTGTGACAGGTGCGGTGACGGTTGAGCGGAAGGCAGGGCCCGCACTCGAATCGCCGGGGGCGGTTCGGCACAAAGGGTCGAACACTACAGCCGCTTGAGGTCGCTTTCTGGCTCTATCTCAACGCCTGTAGTAAAGACGAACGTACCACAAGGCGAGGATTTCAGTTCCCAGCTCAGAGCCTCATAACTCAAGGCGCGACTCGGGTATCTCCAGGCCTGTGACAGACCAACGACGCGGTAGTCAGTCAGTTTCTCGGCGTTCATTCGAATCGCGCTTGACTTCACGTCTGTCTTGCATCTGCGGGGAGGTTGCGCGAGACCGGCTTCAGACAGCGAAGGCACCAGGCACGCATCACTACAACTACATCAGGCTGATTGCAGACATGAATAGGAAGAGTGCAGTGGCCGTGGTCCACGGATGCACATTTGGGCTTCACGGTCCCCGCCGATGTTTGTTCGTTGGGGATGGCCTCAAACGCGCACTATCCGCGAACTTGGCGCACCACAGACATGGCGTCCTGAGTCAGCTGTGTGATCTCGTCAAACTTGCCAGCCGAGATCAGATTGGCCTTCACCAGCCAGCTCCCGCCACAACAATGGACGTTGGGAAGGGCCAGGTAATCCGCCAGGTTGTCCCGGTTGATGCCTCCAGTAGGTACGAACTTGACGTCTCCGTAGGGGGCTCCAATGGCTCTCAGCGTAGCGATGCCACCCATGGCCTCTGCGGGGAAGAACTTGAGGATGTCCAGCCCCCGATCGCGTGCCATCTCGATCTCCGTCGGCGTCAGCACCCCAGGTGTGACGGCTATCGCATTCTCCAGACACCAATCGACAACCTTCTGATTGAACCCCGGGGAGACGATGAACTGAGCGCCCGCGGAAACGGCCCTCTCGGCCTGATCGACGGAGAGTACGGTCCCGGCCCCAACGAGCACGTCACGCAAGCTAGAGGAAATCCGTCGTATGGCCTCCTCGGCTGCTTCGGTCCGGAAAGTGATCTCCGCACATGGTAGCCCGCCCGCCGACAAGGCACTAGCAAGGTCGACCGCATCCTCTTCGCGCTCGATCTTGACGACCGGCACCAGGCCCAGGTCACCCAGGGCATGAAGAACTCCTCGCATTGTATTCCTCCTTGTGCAGTATGCTTATCGTAGAGGCGACGCTGCCCCACGTCGAACACGCGAAAGGCTCCGCGAGTTGGATCACGGAGCCTGTCTCTGATCGTCGTGGCAGACTAGCGGATCACCGCGGCTGCTTTGTCGAGCTCAGCGAACAACTCCGGGGTCAGGTCCAGGTGAAACACCTCCGCGATCACCTCACTCCATCCGTGCAGAAAGTACACCCAGCCATCTTCCACAGTCAAGTTGCGGCTCTGAGCTTGCCGTTGGGCCTGGTGCATGAAATCCAGCTCGCCTCGATAGTTGAGCTCCCAAACGAGCCCGTTCTCCGGGAAGAGGCCATTATCAGTGACCGGCGAGCCAGGCCGATCTTTGCCCATGCCCGTAGCGTTGATGACCATCGAGCCAGGGGGCAATGATGCCATGATCTCATCGTTCCTGGGCGGGTCCTCATTGAGGATGTACTCAAACTCGATGTCTGTGTTGAGCTTGGCATGAATTGCCTGTAGTTTCTCCAGCCTTGGCAGACTTCGCTGGACAACGACGAATCTAGGGGGACGGTCGGCCGGGTCAGGCAGTCCTGACACGTAGACACTGATGGCCACAGCCGAGCCACCCGCCCCAATACACATGACGTGTGCTCCCGTACGTCCCCAGTGGCCGGGCTCCACAAAGGCCTCCCAGGCCAATCCAGACGTGATGGGATCTTTGGCGTAGCCTTCCAGTCGTCCGTCGCATTTGGAGATGCATGAGATTTCGCCACACAACTCTGCGTAGGGATCCAGGTAGTCGAACATCTCACGTGTTACGTCTAGCAAGTCGATCTTGTGTGTGGTCACGAGCGCACCCATAGCCAGTGTGTCTTCCTTGATGTGACGCACAATAGCCTCGTAGTTCTCGTCCGGAGCGTGGATGGGGGCGTCATAGCCGACGATCTCCGCTCCGAGCCCAAGGATATCTGACCATCTGGGGAACACCTTCATGATGGATGACTGCGTTGTCGTCACGCCGATGAAGTACAAGGTGGGGACAGTGCGTGGTTCCAGAGGATTCGCTCGTGTTGTCATCCTGACAGATCCTTTCCGTCAGACGTCTGGTGCACGAGGCGTCGTGCAATGTTTCGTCCAGTCAATTGGACAATGGTAGACTCGATCATGCCGTTCGCGTGTAGCCGTGGCACAATCTCCTCGGCCAACGCCGCCATGCCGGGCTGGCCACCAGAGTGCCGCCACATGGAGAAGTCGGCGAGATCCAAACCGACGGCAATACGATCCGCGAGACCGTCGGCGACCATCTTCTCAAGCAACGGCCAGACCCGCTCTTCAGGGTTGTACTCGGGGCGCACGAAGGTGTCATAACCTAGTAGAGCACCCGCCTGCGCCAATTCGCGATGTAGACCGAAATCAGGTCGCTTGTCCATGTGACAGATATGAAGCCGGTCAGCAGTCACTCCCCTGTCGGCAAAGAACGGCGGAAGTTCTTCTGCGTTCGTGCCTCGCTCTGTGTGACACATGATCGCCGCCCCGGTCTGACGGGCAGCCTCGGCCGCAGCTGCCATCAAGACGCGAGTCTGGCCCTCGAGACGCCCCTCATGGGCCACCTTTATGGTCGTCGCGGGAACCGTGCCGTTGGTTTCGTGCATCCCGCGAGTCAGTTCATCGACGAAATGGGCAGAGATCTCCTCTTCTGAGGCGGACCACAGCCAGTGTGTTGGTGGATAGTACCGCCGTCGGTGGAAACCAGTTGTGGCCGTGATATGCAGACCTGTCGCCGTGGCCAAACGAACCAGCATCTCTGCATCCCGCCCGCAACCGCCTGGTTGACAGTCTACGATAGTGGTGCCCCCCGCAAGGCGAAAGTCTACGAGTTCGGCCTCTATGGCTGCGTAGTCACACAGCCGCAGTCGGGCGTCACTCGAAACCTCCTTCGGCGGCTTGATCCACACGTGCCCGTGTCCGTCGGCAAGACGGACTTCCTCTTCCTCTACCAGACCAGTGACTGTCCGGAACTTCACGCTGCCTCGGGTATCATGTCAGTTAGTAGAACCCATGCTGCTGGGTCGGGTCCCGCTCCTACTTGAGCCTTTCGTAGACCTCAGGGTTCACCACATGGACAGGGCGCTCGCCCCTCAAGACCCGCAGCGTGTTGTCCACAGCCATGGTCCCCATGCGGATGATCGACTCATAGGTAGTGGCACCAAGGTGAGGTGTGCCGATGAAGTTCTCGAGCTCGAACAGGGGGTGACCGATGGCAGGCTCCTCCTTGAAGGCATCCATGGCCGCCCCGGCGATCCATCCCTCCTGCAAGGCCCTCAGTAGGGCTTCTTCGTCCACTAACTCCCCGCGAGCAGTATTCACCAGGTAGGCGCCGGGCTTCATGTCTCGGAGTTCCTTCTCGCCAATCATGTCGCAGCGCTCCGGAGTGACGGCGCAGTGGAGGGAGACGTAATCAGCCTCTTGCAGTATGCGTTCCAATGGCACATACTCGACGCCATAGCGGTTGATCAACTCATCGTCTGGATACCCCGTTTGCACCAGGATCCTCATGTCGAAAGCGGAAGCTCGCCGAATGACCTCTTTGCTGATCCATCCCAGTCCCACTATACCCAGCGTCTTCCCCGCCAACTCGGTTCCCCTCACGCGGGTCCACGAGCCTTGCCTAACGCTACTGTAGTGCTGAGGGAT
>CAYGAW010000144.1:0-4276 GCA_964347945.1 uncultured Anaerolineales bacterium | reverse complement strand
CCGGTGAACCCGCTCAAGTAGCGGCGGTTCTGTGGATGCGTGACGACGAAGGCATCGAGCTCCCTCGCTGTCAGCTCCTCACGCAGTCGCAACATCCTGGCATCAAAGCGGTACATCTTGGAGTTCCCTCTCTAGCCTTGGCATCTCAGCCGTCGAGTGCCTTGCAACAAGGGGATCGAACCGCCGATCCCCTCCCCAGCACGCCAGCAACCCATCATCGACCTTGGGTCACACTTCGTCGTTGGGCCGCTCCTTCGCCCGAGGATGGTATTTCATGTAGGCCTCCCTCAGCCGGCTCGGGGTCACGTGGGTGTAAATTTCCGTGGTGGTGGGCTGGGCATGGCCCAGTAGCTCCTGAACGACCCGCAGATTGGCCCCGCCCTCGAACATGTGGGTGGCAAAGGTGTGGCGCAGAAGGTGAGGGGTGATCTTCTTCCACAGGCCGGCTAGCTTGCTGTACTTGTCTATGATCAAGCCTATGCTGCGCCGCGAGAGTCGTCCCCCGAACCGGTTCAGGAAGAGGGCATTCTTGCTCTTGTCGCTGGCCAGCTGCGCCCTACCCCGGCTGATGTAGATCCTCAGAGCACGGACCGCCGGATCACCAAGCAACACCACCCTCTCCTTGCCCCCCTTGCCCCACACGCGCAACTGACCCGCCTCCAGATTCAGCTGGCCCAGGTTCAGACTGACCAACTCGCTCAATCTGACTCCAGCGGCGTACAGCAGTTCCAGAATCGCCCTGTCCCGTTGGCCCAGCGGCGTGGACACGTCGGGAGCGTTGAGGAGAGCCTCGACCTCCTCCATCTTGAGGTAGCGGGGCAGCCTCTTCGGTACCTTGGGCGAGGAGACGACGCCCACAGGGTTGGAGGTCAGATAGCCCTCTTGCATGAGATAGCGGCAAAAGGAGCGGAGTTCGGAGAGCTTGCGCGCCATGCTGGCTTCAACGTACCCCTCTTTGCGCAACCAGAGGAGATACCGGCGCAATACCTGGCGATCCACATCCTCCCAGGAATCTATCCCTTGGCCCTCGAGGAAATCGAGGAATTGTCCAATCTCGTGGGAGTAGTTACGGAGGGTGTAGGGGGAGGCGTCCTTCTCCACAGCCAGGTGCCTTATGTAAAGCTCCAGCTGCTCTTCCATGGTCATCTGGCGACGACCGTCACTCGGCACAGGCTCCCCCTAGTGGGAATATGTCAAGTCCCCAAGGCCTGGTCCTCAGGAACCATCTCCTTTCGCACACGTCCCCTGCGCGTGCCGCAGCGGATACATCTGACGGCTTCCCTGCCCGCTTCCACCAACAGTCCGCCACACTCGGGGCAAGGCTCTGGCACGGGCTTGTCCCAGGAGGCGAAGTCGCACTGGGGATAGTTGGCGCACCCGTAGAACGTACGGCCCTTTCTCGTCCTCTTCTCCACCAGATCACCGCCGCATTGCGGGCAGCCAACCCCCACCTTTAGGAGAAATGGCATGGTGTTCCGACATTCGGGATAGTTGCTGCAACCGATGAACTTTCCGTAACGCCCCATCTTGATGACCATGGGGCTGCCGCATTTGTCGCAATCTATGCCCGCTGGCTCGGGCTCCAGCTTCACCTTCTCCATTTCCACTTTGGCCTTCTCCAGCTGGCCCTCAAATCGATCGTAGAACCGCCGCAAGACGGGCACCCACTCCCGCTCCCCCGAGGCGATGAGGTCCAGGCGCGACTCCATGCGCGCCGTGAAGTCGACATTCACGATATCGCCAAAGTGTTCCACCAGCAGGTCGTTTACGATGAAGCCCAACTCGGTTGGCTGAAACCGCCTCTCCATCAAATGCACGTAGCCCCGCTCCTGGATTGTGGAGAGGATGGGAGCGTAGGTGCTGGGCCTACCTATGCCATGCTCCTCCAGAGCCCTGACCAGAGTTGCTTCGCTGTAGCGTGCCGGCGGCTGGGTGAAATGCTGTTTGGGCACCAGTTGGAGAAGATCGAGTAGCTCCCTCTCGGTCAAGGGCGGGAGGGGTGGTGCCTGCTCCTCCTCATCCCGCCGCACGTCGCTGTACACGCGTAGGAAGCCCGGGAACTTCACCACGCGTCCTGTGGCGCGGAAAAGATACGGCATCTCCACCTGAGGATCGCCCGCCTCGATATCGATGGAGGTGGTCTCGAGTACCGCCGAGGCCATCTGGCTGGCCACAAAACGTCTCCACACAAGGTCATAGAGGCGGAATTGCTGAGGGTTGAGATACTGCTTCACGACCTGGGGTTCGCGCCGCACCGACGTGGGCCGAATGGCTTCATGAGCTTCCTCTGCCCTCTTGGCCCGCGTTCTGTGCTCGGGCGGCTTCGCCGGAACGTATCTGCTGCCGTACTTTTCGGAGATGTAGGCCCTGGCCTCAGCCCGTGCCTGGTCCGATACATTGACGGAATCGGTGCGCATATAGGTGATCAAACCCACGCTGCCCTCAGGGCCCAGATCTATGCCCTCGTACAGTTGCTGTGCGACGCGCATCGTACGCCTGGCCGAGAACCTCAGGCGACGAGAGGCATCCTGCTGCATGGTGCTGGTAATAAAGGGAGCGGGAGCCTTCCTTCGTCGATGCCGCTTGTCCACCTTCGCCACCACATAGCTGGCACCGAACAAGTCATCGACTATCTTCTGCGCTTCCGCTTGGTTACTGAGGTCAACCTTCTCGCCCCTGACCCTGTGCAGTTTGGCCCAGAAGCTCTCCCGTTCCTCTTGCCCGCGAGTTTCCTGCTTGGCCAGTTCAGCCTCGATGGACCAGTATTCGACGGGTACGAAGGCCGCGATCTCTCGCTCGCGCTCCACGACGAGGCGGACGGCCACCGATTGCACCCGGCCTGCGGACAACCCTCCTCTCACCGTCTTCCACAGCAGGGGGCTGATCTGGTAACCCACCAGTCTGTCCAGGATGCGGCGGGCCTGCTGAGCGTCCACCAACCTCATGTCTATGTCTCTATGGTTGGCGAAGGCCTCTCTGACAGCATCCTTGGTGATCTCGTGGAATACCACCCTGTATATGGGGCGGTCCCCTATCTTGGCGGCCTGAATTACATGCCACGCTATGGCCTCGCCCTCCCTGTCGGGGTCGGTGGCCAGGTACACCTCTCCCGCCTTCTTGGCCACCTTCTCGATGTGCTTGACGGTCTTGCGCTTCTCATTCGGGACCCGGTAGGTGGGTTCGAAATCGTTGTCCACGTCCACGCTCAGGCGAGATTTGAGCAGATCGCGCACGTGGCCTAGGGTCGCCTCGACCTTGTAGCCCTTGCCCAAGAACCTGCCCACCGTCCGCGCCTTGGCCGGCGACTCCACGATGACCAGTCTACCGTCGCCAGGAGTTATGCTGGGTTTGGGGAGCGATTGATGAGCCTCGGTCTCTCCCGCTCGGTATATCCCGCCTCCACAGACGGGACAGGCGCCGCTTGTGCCGGGCTGTCCCTTCTTGGAGTAGACCGGCTGCGGATCGACCATCTCCCGTTTGGCTTTGCATCGCAGGCAATATGCTTCCATAGAACCACTCACCCTAGAGGCACTCCCGCCAGCCCTCTTCTTCCAGCCGCTCAACTAGGGCCTTTACTTCCTGCGCCCGCTCCCTGGGGCAAACGAGAATCGCGTCCTCGGTGTCGATGATGATTAGATCCTCTATCCCCACGGTAGCTACGAGACGACGGGGGCTGTAGATCAGAGAACTCTTGGTCTTCAGGCCCATATGGTGCCCCACGACGACGTTTCCGTCGCCATCGCTGGGCAGCAAGGCTGTCAGAGTGGCCCAATCTCCAACATCGGTCCAGCCAATCTCCGTGGGAATGACCACCACGTCCTGGGCTTTCTCCATTACTCCGAAGTCTATGGTCTCCTTCTCGACGTTGGGCCAGGTTCGTTCCAGCACAACTCGCTCGTCTTCGGTGCCCAGGACCTCTTCCACCTCCGCCAGGCAGGCATATAGACGCGGTAACTGCTTACCGATCTCTTCGAGGATCGTCCCGGCTCTCCAAATGAACATGCCACTGTTCCAGAAGTGGCGTCCTCCTTGCACAAAGCCCTTGGCTGCGTCCTCCTCAGGCTTCTCCGTGAAACACTGCACCCGATGAACCGCGTGCCCACCCTTTTCCATCAGCTGCTCACCGATTTCGATGTATCCGTAGCCAGTGTGAGGGCGATCCGGTTTCATCCCCAAAGTGACAAGGTGGCCCTCCCGAGCCACCTCTTCGGCTACCGACAGCACATCCCGGAATCTATCAGGCTCGGTGATGTGATGATCCGCGGGGAGGCAGGCC
>CAYGAW010000143.1:0-7418 GCA_964347945.1 uncultured Anaerolineales bacterium | reverse complement strand
GCGCACCTTGATTGCCCCGTTGGGAAACTTGACTTCGCAGACCCGACAGCACGGACAGAAATCCCGGTCTATATCCACTAAAACTTGGGCGTCCTTCTTCTCTCCGCGGATCATCGGGGCCTCAACTTCTTCTTCGGGCGGTTGCACTCTGACCTCGATCAGTCCCAAAGGGCATGGGTCTTCTATATCGAGACAGCGGGGGTCACACTTTGTCGAGTCCACGTCAATCTCCCGGATAAGCTGAGGGAAGCTCTCACTCTCTACAACGGGAGTCACTGTCTCGCCGTTGACCTTCACGCCTAAGGCGCCAAATGGGCAAATGGAACTACAGATGCCGCAGTAGTGGCATTTCTCTTCGTCGACGTCTACGACAGGAGGTTTAGCCTCTTCGCCTTCTTCCTTTGGAATCTTCTTGACGTCGATGGCTTCTTTTGGACAGGCGATCATGCAGATTTCGCAGCCAGTGCACCGATTCTTGTCCAGAGTCAACGCGTATCTTCTAGCATGGAGAATCCTTTCAACCGTGAGTTTGTCGTCGTTTTCTGTTTTGAGCAGTTTCATTGGCATTTTGAGTTGCTCCAACGTGTAGCGAGGTGCATGGTCTACTGAATTTGGAAACTAAATAGGCGACCTAGACGATTATAAACCTTATCAACAATGCTAGGACAGCGGCTGTTCGAACCTGCTTGTGCGGCAATACATCTTTGTCAAACAGAATACCCTCACAGAGTACCTTCTCCTTCGGACGGTAACCAGATTGGGGTTTTGGTCACGAGTACGCTTGTCAGACTTTGACATCTGTGTTCGAGAAACGTGACGTTTAAGAGCTTAATTGTCAATTATGCTTACTCTACAGTTCATTTGAGCCTTCGTCCCAAACGGAGAAAATCGAGATGACAGAGGAACCCAGAATCGGTGTATACATTTGTCACTGCGGAGGAAACATAAGCGACACCGTAGATGTGGAAAAAGTCAAAGAAGCTGTCGCAAAACTCGAAGGAGTGAAAGTCGCCGAAACGTACGAATACGTGTGTAGCGACCCAGGTCAAGAGATGATAACTGAAGGAATCGAGAAGCGTGCTCTCAATAGGATTATAGTGGCATCATGTTCACCGCGTATGCACTTGGACACCTTCAGGCGAACGGTGGAATCGGCAGGTCTCAACCCCTACTTCCTTGACATGGCAAACATTCGAGAACAGTGCAGCTGGGCACACGACGACGTAGAAGCGGCAACATCCAAGGCGATTGACCTCATTCGCGGCATCGTGGCGCGTGCCCGTCATCTCGACCCGTTGGAAACGAAGAGCATAACTGTGAATCCAGATGTGCTGGTCATCGGCGGCGGCGTCTCCGGCATTATGGCGTCCCTCGAGTTGGCGGACAAGGGTTATCAGGTTCACTTGGTGGAGAAGACGCCGAGCATCGGCGGTCACATGGCCCAACTCAGCAAGACCTTTCCAACCCTTGACTGCTCCCAATGCATTCTCACGCCCAGAATGGTGGACGTGGGGCAACATCCAAAAATTCAGATCGTTGCCATGGCAGAACCAGTCGCGGTGGAAGGGTCTCCGGGAAACTATCGAGTCTTGGTCAAACAGCAGCCGAGATATGTGGATGCTTCCAAGTGCATAGCTTGTGGGGAGTGTGAGCAGGTTTGCCCAGTTAGGGTTCCGAGCGAGTTCGAGACTGCTCTGTATCCGCGAAAAGCGATCTTTGTTCCGTTCCAGCAAGCCGTTCCTAGAACGTATCTCATCGACAAGGATCACTGTCTGTATCTCACCAAGGGCGTTTGCCGGATTTGTGAGAAAGTCTGCAAGGGTAACGCCATTGATTTTGATCAAAAGGAGAAGACCATAGAACTCGATGTGGGCGCTATTGTTGCCTGTACCGGATTCGAGCAAGTGGATCCCACATCATTCGAAGAATATGCGTTCGGTCTCCACCCCGACATCGTGACGAACCTGCAGTTGGAACGCCTCTTGGGCCGTGAGATGCGCAGGCCTTCTGATGGGAAGGTGGCGAAGCGAGTAGCTTTCATCCTGTGTGTCGGCAGCCGCATGATGAACAAGGAACCGGGAGTGAAACATTGCTGCAAGATAGGTTGTATGGCGGCCATCAAACAGGCCCTGCTGCTTCAGAAAATTGTGCCTGACGCCGACCCGTGGATCTTCTACACCGATATAAGAGCTGATGGAAAGGGCTACGAGGAGTTCTACCTTAGCGCTCAAGAACACAACGTACACTTCGTGCGGGGTCGCGTCGGCGAGGTTATTCCATCGAAGAATGATGGCATCTTGGTGCGCGCGGAGGATACCCTTCTCGGCACCAGAGTTGAAGGGAAGTTCGATTTGGTCGTCCTCACCACCGGAATGATCCCCAAACCAGACACTCCCGACCTCGCTAAGAAGTTGGGCATTCAAATGGGCGGTGATGGCTTTCTTCTCGAGAAGCACTACAAACTCAAACCTGTAGATAGCCAACGCGAAGGCGTGTTCGTCGCTGGCTGTGCCTTAAGCCCAAAGGACGTTCGTGAAACTACCCTCGAGGCCATGTCAACCGCGTCGAGGGTCGCAAGTTTCTTGGGCAAAGGGGAAATCGCGGTCTCGCCCGAGGTGGCCTACATCGACCCAGAGAAGTGCGACAAGTCTCGCGTTTGCGTAGAAGTGTGCCCCGTGGGGGCAGTGGAAGAGACGTCAGCGGGCATGTCAATCAACCCCATGTCGTGCATTGGGTGTGGGATCTGCGTGCCACGATGCCCCAGAGGGGCCATTGACCTGAAGAATTCCACCGAAGCCCAGTTGATGGCGCAGATCAGGGGAGTAAGTGAAGGCGGGAGATCCCCAAAGATCATTGCTTTTCTTGAAAAAGAGATAGCCTACGGCGCCGCGGATCTGGCTGGGCAGTCCCGGGCATCGTATCCTCCTAACGTAGAGATCATTGGTATTCCGAGCACTGGGCGAATTGGCTTGAAACACGTGCTACAAGCCTTTGCCTTCGGCGCGGACGGTGTTGTTCTCCTTGAGGAGCATGGGGGCGTCTTCAGTGAGGAAGCTCTGAGGGAACATGTCATCCAGATGAAAAAGGAGCTCAGGACGTACGGGGTTAAGCCCCTACGCTTGATGTCCTTCTCGACCACATTGCCGGAATATGGTAAGGTAACCAATACATTTGAAACATTCAACGAAAGAATCGCAAGGATAGGACCTATTTCAAAGGAAACACGAGAAACGATTAGAAAGAAACTCGCAGACACAGCAGAATAGTCTAGTTGGCCTTCTGTTTCCTCAGACTGCCGCCGGAAGAGAGATATTTATCTATCGCCTTTGCTGCTCTCTTCCCATCGCCCAAAGCCGAAATCACTGTCGCTGCCCCGCGAACAATGTCCCCCCCCGCAAATATGCCCTCGCGCGTCGTAGCGCCGGTTTTCTCATCTGCTTTGAAATATCCCCGGTCATTTGTCTCCACTCCGGTAGCACTCCTTGAGACGATGGGATTTGCGTTTGTACCGATAGCGTCGATTACCATATCGACTTTCATGGTGAAGTTGGTGCCCTCTATGGGAATGGGTCGTCGTCTTCCAGAGTCGTCTGGTGCACCTAGCTGCATCTTGATACATTCCATTGCGGTGACGTTACCTTTCGCGTCTCCGATTACCCTTATTGGCAGCGTAAGAAAATCGAAGATTATGCCCTCTTCTTCGGCATGAGCAATTTCTTCCTCTCTCGCTGGTGCTTCTTCTCTCGTTCTTCGATAGACGATGTGTACTTCGTCTGCACCTAACCTTAAAGCGGTCCGCGCAGAGTCCATTGCCACGTTTCCCGCTCCGATGACTGCCACTTTTTTTCCTACTTTGATCGGCGTGTCAAACTCAGGAAACCTATATGCCTTCATGAGGTTGCTGCGGGTGAGAAATTCGTTTGCTGAATACACGTCATTGAGGTTTTCCCCAGGGATATTCATGAATCGGGGCGCACCGGCACCATTCGCCAAGAAAATTGCATCAAATTCCTTTGCCAGTTCATCGACGGTCTTTGTAAGGCCGACCACGAAATTGGTTACTATCTTCACTCCGAGTCGTTTAATCTCATCCACTTCATATTCCACAATGGCCTTAGGCAGCCTGAACTCTGGAATACCGTAGATTAGCACGCCTCCAGGTTTTGGGAGGGCTTCAAAGACAGTCACATCGTACCCCATTTTCGCCAAGTCTGCTGCGCATGTCAAACCAGAAGGGCCGGATCCGACAACAGCTACGCGTCTATCTTTCTTCTTGACACGGGGCAATGCCTCGTGTCTATTGTGCCTTCTAGCCCAATCTGCCACGAAGCGTTCTAACCTACCTATGGCAACCGGTTTGCCTTTCTTATTCCAAACGCAAGTCCTGTAGCATTGTTCTTCTTGGGGGCAGACCCTACCGCACACTGCAGGGAGATTGTTGGTCTTCAATAACTCAGAATATGCACCAGCGAAATCCTCCTCCACGATCTTCTCGATGAAACCAGGGATATTAACCTCCGCCGGACAACCTTCCATGCAGGTCGGTGCCTCACATTGCAAGCATCTCTGCGCCTCATAGAGCGCGTCTTTTTCAGCGTAACCCAGTGGAACCTCGTTGAAGTTGGTGACTCGTTCCTCTACCGGTTGCTCTGGCATTGCTCGCTGTTTTCTTTTCGCTCTCTCCTTGACCGGAATCTTTTTGGTCATCATTTCGCCCCGCATTGCCGGGTTTCTTCATAGCGTTCCAGCGCGTGTTGTTCCGATTTCTCGTATCTCCGCAAGCGGTTCATGAACTCGGGCCAATCTATCAGATGCCCGTTGAACTCTGGGCCGTCGACACAGGTGAATTTTGTTTCGCCATCCACTGTCACTCTGCACGAGCCGCACATGCCTGTGCCATCCACCATTACAGCGTTGAGACACACGATTGTCTCCACATTGTACGGTTTGGTAACATCAGAGATAACCTTCATCATTATGGCGGGGCCGACAGCCCATATCTTCTTTACATCTTTTTCTCTTTGCAGTACTTCATCCAAGACATCAGTGACAAACCCTTTTCGCACATAGCTTCCATCATCAGTTGTAATCAGGAGCTCGGTGGACGCCTTCCTCATCTCCTCTTCCATGATGATCAACTCTTTCGTCTTGGCTCCGATGATGGCGATCACTCGGTTACCAGCTGCTTTCAGCGCTCGCGTTATGGGATAGACACAGGCGATACCTGTTCCTCCTCCCACCGTCACCACCGTGCCATACTTGGCGATCTCTGAAGGGTTACCTAATGGTCCAACGAATGAGAAGAGGGTATCTCCCTCATTCATTTTAGCTAACTCTGTCGTCGTCTTGCCGACGGTCTGGAACACGATCTGTACCCATCCTTCTTCTGGGTCGTAGTCGGCAATGGTTAGCGGTATACGCTCTCCCTTTTCAGTGGTCATCAAAATGACGAATTGTCCAGGTTGCGCGACCTTCGCTACAAACGGGGCGTCGACTCGCATGGAGTAAATGACGTCGTGCCACTTCTCCTTCTCCAAGATCTCGTACATGATGGTCCTCTCTTCTTCCTTAATGTTGCTTTGCTTTCTTGATGCGCAGACTTTCCCGTGAAGAGCTAATAGAGTGCGAGGAGCCACAGAAAAAGATTATGCCCTAAGCTCGGAGTTTCGTTTCGGTCCCGGGCTATTCTGCTGGGTCAACTAATTTGCACAAAAGAGTCTATCTCTTCCAAGTTTCCCTTGCGGTGGGGTTCTGAACTGACACTTTGTCAAGTGTGGAGAAAATGACTGCTTTCAGAGTCTGAATCGGGAAGATTGAAGGGGTCACGTGACAGTTGCTTTGAACTCGATTTCCAAGGGTATCGGATCTTTGAAAATAGATACTACTGGGCACATTGCTTCAGTTCTTCGCCACACCGCGTCCAGTAGCGGTTTCCTCCCCTTTGCAGACACGTTAACAGTCATCTTTACGCGGGTCAATTTCGCTGAATCAGCAGGCTTTTCGGCTTCAGCTACAGCCTCTAGCTCACTGAGTTCTATCTGGCTCTTTTTGCAGACATCCGCAAAGATTGTTATGGCGCAGTCAGCTAAAGACATGATCGCCAGTTCTAGTGCGGTGGGTCCTGTATCGTCTCCCCCTTTGGCTTTCGGAAGATCTAGTGCTATACTGTGGGTCCTGGAATTGTCGGCTGAAGTGCGGACATTTTCTATCCATTTGGCTGTCGCCTTTATGTTTGGCAGTTTTCTTCACCTCATCTTTCATTTGTGTGTCATAGAAAGGCAGGTATAATCTATAAAATGTTTATTGATTGTGATGCAGATGTCGCTAGCTTTTCTATTTCTTGGCCGCTTGTTTGTGACTCTGTTGCTAGGAAATCTTGTCCACGATCGTGTCAGGTTTTATCTTGTGGGTTTCCAGGGCCAGCTCTTTGGGAGGGATCCCTAGGGCTAGGCTCAGAAGCTCTGTGTAGTGGATTATGGGCATATTGAACTCCTCTTGGAGTTTCGACCTTATCTGAAGTTGCCCAAGATCTAGTGCGACAAAACAGAACGGACAGAGTGTTGAGATGCAATCCGCGCCTGCTTTAGTGGTGTTAGCGAGCTTTTCTCGTGCAATGTTCAGCGCGAGGTCGTCGGAGTAACCTCTCAAGAGGCCGCCACAGCATTTCAACTTGTTTCGATACTCAATACTCTTTGCCCCGAGAGCCTCGATCAGGTTGTCGAAGAGGCGTGGTCGCTCGGGATCATCGACCTTCAGAAGTGCGCTGGGTCTGAGCAAGTGGCAGCCGGAAAAGGAGGCTACCTTTAGATCGCGCAGGGGTTTGGAGATGTTTTGCTTGAGGTGGTCTACGCCAACATCATCCTTTAGGACCTGTAGATAGTGTTTGACTTCTTTGTTGCCCTTGAACTCTCTTCCAACATTTGACAAGATTTTGTTTACTCTAGCCTTCAGTTGTTCCTTCTCTCTCAACATGGCATTTGTCATGGCGAGGGATTCAAAACAACCTGTGCAAAGCGTGATCACATCGAGGTCAGCATCTTCAGCGAGGCAGATGTTGTATGCAGCGACAGCCAGGCTGGTTTCCAGGTCGATGGACTGGATTGGTGGGGGGCAGCAACACGTCATGTTGGCTAGATCGATGAGCTGGATTCCAAGCTTGTCCAAGGACTTCCGTGCTGACAATTCGTAGCTCTGTTGACGGGCGGGGATAGTGCAGCCTAGGAATATGGCGTAGCTTGACATTAGGCGTCCTCCTCTTTCTGTCGAAGCTTTTCATACCCCGTTGCCGAAAGGATCTTTCTGACGTCGTCTAATCCTGTTGGTTGAAGCGGCGGTAGCCCAAGGGCTGGTCTCTTCTTCTCGACGAATTTGGAAACGGTGGCTATGCGCCCGTTGTTCAAAATTGTTGACGCGAATTC
>CAYGAW010000142.1:0-4016 GCA_964347945.1 uncultured Anaerolineales bacterium | reverse complement strand
GACTAGTCAAGGCGAAGCCGTCCAATGTCCAGCGTGCAGAATTGCGGAGATGCAGGGCTGGAGCCGCGTCAATTGGATATCCCCATGCTTAGCCGCCACTGCCAACCTCCAACTGCCGGCACGCGATCCGACTACTCTTCACGCGCAGTCCCTTGCACCTACACAACCAGAGCTGCAACCGTGCGACTTGCGTCCAGTTCCTCTAGTCAGCTAAGTAGCCGTGCGAACCGTAGGCCACGCCTACTTCACCCAGCGCCAGACTTCGTCGATCCAGAGCCGATGTCCTATCACTCGCGGGTCGGGCCCACGGCACCGAAAGAGAGAGGCAGGTTGGCAGACCAACCGCTGTGGGCCGTTTCGATCGACCTCACTCCCCCCTCACGATAGGCTTTGCTCTTCCAAAGACATACCCAGCCACCGCGGAGAGGATGGCCGCAGCGGCCTCAGATCCGATCATGTTTGTCAAGCCAAGCAATACGACCGCGCAGATGACCAAGTGGACGGTGAGTCCCTCAAGGATCAGCAGAAGGCGATCGTTGCCCTTTCCCTCGGCTATGGGGAGACGGAAACCCGCGTAGATCAGCCCCACTAATGCAGCGAAGCCTAACACTATTAGCACGAGGATCAACAACTCTGGCCGCACCCAATAGATAGGTGCGCCCGGACCCGGAGGGGGCGGAGTGGGCTCTGGCGTTGGCGTTGGCACTACTTCCACCACGAAGCGCGCTTCGGTGCTCACCGGCTCCGTGCTGGCGGAGATGATTGTGGCGGCGTTGGCCACACTGTGGGATCCAACAGGCAGGCTGCGCACCGTGCCGTCATAGCTCACCGAACCACTGGCCCCGGGTTCGACCGTTCCCAAATCCCAGGTGACTGTCTCGCCGTCATCCCTGCCCTCG
Organism: uncultured Anaerolineales bacterium; assembly: GCA_964347945.1. Taxonomy (GTDB): domain Bacteria; phylum Chloroflexota; class Anaerolineae; order UBA7937; family B3-Chlor; genus CAYGAW01. The sequence goes on along the minus strand of CAYGAW010000142.1, from coordinate 3,117 downwards.
GGATCGATGCCAGTGATGTTGGTTATGCAGGCTTCGTCGTAGTCGTCAACGATTGTGGCCTGGGTGGCCGCAATATCTCCAGTGTTCCGATAGAGAACGACGTACTTGATGGTGTCGCCAACATCTTCTTTCCCATCCGAGTCCAGATCTCTGACGAGTTCCCAGTCCTTGGCCAGAGACAAGTTAGGGCCTTTCACGAGAAAAGCCCTCATGTCACTGACGGGCGCCAACTCAGCGCTCTCGATGCTGGCCGCATCCGCTACTTTGATGGAGCCCGGGGGGAAGGTGCCCTTCAACGCTGCCTCGTACGTCACCGTACCACTCATCACCGCTTTGACCGTTCCTAACTCCCAAGTGACAGTGTCGCCATCATCAGTGCCCCCGTCAGAGATGTTGGCTGTGCTGACGATGAGGGTTTGGTCGTAATCGTGAATGAGGGTGACTAGGCTAGCGTCGGCAGTGCCGGTGTTCGAATACCCAATGGTGTACCTGATGGTATCGCCAGCATCGATCACGCCGTCGTCATCCAGATCGTCGACCAAGCCTGGTGTCTCTTTCCGCTCGATGGTCAGGATAGGAGCGGGCTCGGGTGTAGGCGTAATTTCCGGCAAAACAGCTGCAACGACCCGGTTGCGGGGTGAGAGAACGCCCAGGCCCAAGCAGGCGAGCAGGCTTAAGCCGACTCCGGCCAGACTGACCAAGACAGCCTTGCAGACAAGCGATCTATCCACAGCTTCATCTCCTTTCTCGAGAAGTATCTCGCTTGTTGCGCAGCACTCAGCCGAGAAACAATGGGCAACCCGACATCCATCTCGTGGTTCTTGTCCTACGTAATACTCCTTGAACAGAGCCTGACTAGTACCATTGAAGGAAGGTTGCCGAAGACGCTCTCAAAGTCCCTGGACGTATCCCACGTCGGCGGCCCCCATTTGGCGGTGTGGCCTTGAGCTTCTCGTAGTTCGCAGGCGATACTAAGGGTATATCCCAGGGACACGAGGTACTAGAGGCAAGGCATGTCCCTGGATCGGCGAAGGGTTGGGCGCCGGGACATGCCCCGAAGAAACCAAATCCCCCTAATCTTCCACATTATAGCATGAATAGGCCCGTTTGTCAAGAAATTATGACAACGTTGGTCCTATTTGACTACAATAAGCGAAGCGTGGGCCTCAAGTGCTCCGAGGATCGAAAGGGAGGCTCACGAGGGGGCACGAGGCTGCGATTGAGCCGTTTTTCCTTCGCCTGGGGCGACGGACCCGTCCGTCGAGCTCTCGTCACCTCAGGGCCGCGCCAGGTGCGGACTCGAACAGCTCATGCGCGGCGGATCGTGCTGCGCGCAGCCACACCCGCAACAGCGATCAGCGTCGCGGCGGAAATGACAAGACCTGTCTTGAAGGACAGAGGGGCATACACTAGTTCTACTCGATGGAAGCCTGCCTCCAGCTCCACAGCTCGCAAAGCATGGTTGGCGCGATGGATCTTCCTCTCCTGTCCGTCCACAAGAGCGCGCCAACCCGGATAGTAGACCTCGCTCACCACGAGGACCCCATCGTCGGAGCATTCAGCCTCCAAGACGATCCTGGAAGGCTCACGCTCCAGGACGGCGACCGTGGATTCGGCACCACTCATCGCCCCTGGCAGCGGCAACTCGGGCTCCTCCTCCAAAATCACCGTGCCCAGCGGATCGAAGTCAGGATCAGACAGCAACTCCAGAGCTTCCCCTCCCTGCAGCACCTCTGCGCCATGCACTACCCAAGCTCGCGGCAGGTAATCCTCAAGGCGGTGAAGATATGTAGTGCCCCCTCCTGAGGGTTCCTCGTAAAGACTTTCGCTCAGAGGCAGCAGGGAACGACGCGCTGTGATCACGTACTTCACGTTGAGCAGTTCCCATACCCGTTCCTCCGGCAGCAGAGAGACCAACTCGTCATACCACTGCAAGCGCAAAGGGCTCGCACCGCCAATGTCCTGCACCTCGTAAACGATGCCGTAGTTGCCGGGTAGGCGCCAGTCGTTGTACACGCGGAAGGCGTCGTCATCCGCCTGTATGGGCGCCAACAGAACGCTAGGACCATACTCATCTTGCGGATTCGTGGGCTGAACGTTGTTCTGCCAGTTGACTGTGAAGAGGTCGAAAACCACCACTAGACCGGTCACCACCAGCAACGGTATCCCACCGAGCCTTCGCTGACGAGCGTAGATGCATCCGACACCCAGGAGGAGAAAGACAGCCAGCAGGATCGAACGATTCAACAGTGCACCAAAGGGACTGTCCACGGCGAGCCCGGCTCGAGCCCAACCATACAGGAAAGCGGCCACGAGGACCAGAGAAGCCAGAACCGCCGAGAAGACACCCCAGTTGAAGGCTCTCATTCTCTCCCGTGTCAAGCTGGAAACAGAGTCAAAGAGGGCACGAGCCCCGTATCCGGCCAAGATCGCCATGGAGAAGCTGAAAACGTAGGCCGCTCTCTCCTGCCCCCGGAAGATGCCGAAGCCTGGGACTAGCAGATAGACAGACGCGTAGAGGAACGTGCTGCCCCCCAGCGACAGGAGCAGGGCGAGCAGCGCCAGTGCGGACCAGAATAGCACTCTCCGGTCCCTGACTATGTATATCCCCAGGGCCGCTAGCAGCAGCGGCAAGATGCCCACATATAGAGGGGACCACTTGCTCAAGACGCCCGGCAGAAACACCTGGAGCAAGTCGTGAAGAGGAAATCCACCTGCCATCTGCTGGTAGGTGGCTTGCGCGCGTGTGGAGAGGAGCATGTACTCCACGCTGGGCACCAGCTGCACGGCCGCCACGCCGACCCCTGTCACGAGGAACAGACAGAACAAAACGACCTTGTGCCACAGCTTACCACCGGCTCGATAAGACTCGAAAGCCGAGTACAGCAGACAGACGTAGAATACATACATGGATGATTGAGGATGCCCCGCAAGGAGAGAGACGCCGAGAGCCAGCCCGGCCCAGACAAACCAGTGTTTCTCCCTCCGCGTGTCCCATCTCTCCCAAGCGATGCTGAGGAGCCAGAGGATCAGAGGCAGCCAGATTTGAACCTCCAGGATCGCCAATTGCTGAATAGGATAGGAAGTTAGATAGCCACCGTACGCGAAAATCAGTGC
>CAYGAW010000141.1:0-10179 GCA_964347945.1 uncultured Anaerolineales bacterium | reverse complement strand
GCTGATCCTCTGATCTGCACCTGTCCTGCTATCTTGTCCCCCTCGGCAGGTGCCACTATCACAATGTGGCTCAGATCACCAGTCTCTTGCCACGCGCGCTCAGCCTGTTGAGTCTTGATATTCAATGCCAAGCAGATGTTCCAGTGATCGATAGCCGGATCTCTTTGTCCTACTCGCTCGTACAGCTCCGCTAGATTGCAGTGAGCATCGGCATAGTCTGGTACAAGCCCCAACACGGTTTCGAATGCGTCGATAGCGTCGGGCACGGCGTCCTTGGCATCGTAGGCAAAAGCCAGCATGCCATGGACCCAAGCCTCGTGAGGACTCTCGTCGCGAAGTGCCTCGTATTGGGTGATGAAGCTTTCCAGATCTGCCTTTTCGCGTAGATGTATCCGCACTGTGTGATCATACGCCTGTGTCTCCCTCGGGCTAAGCTGCACGGCCTGCTCATACATGGACAACGCTTCGTCGAGTTGTGAAGCATCAGTTGCCAAGATACTAGCTTTGGTGGTGTAGGCCAGGGCGGCGCCTGGGTTGAGGGCCAGCGCGCGATCACACTGTTCCACTGCTTGGACCGGATCTCCCGCCATCGCTATGGATGCGGCCAAGTTGACGTATGATCTGACATCGCCCGGTTGTACTGCGATGCCTCTTCGATAGGCTTCTGTGGCCTGAGAATAGCCCTGCAAACCAGTCCACAGGTTGCCCAAGGCCGACTCCGCGGAGGCAAGGCCGCGATTTGCCTGAGCAGCTCGCTGATACTGCTCTATGGCCTCCGTCGTTCTTGCCTGTCTCTCCAGTACCTGGCCAATGGCCAGCATACCAGCGATATTACTGCTGTCAGCGTACAGAGCTTGCTCGTAGCTTTGTGATGCCTCGTCGAGCTGATTCAATAGCTTGTGAAGGTCACCCAGAGCAAGGTATGGGAAGGCCGAACCGGGACTTAGCGAGATGGCCGTTTCGGACTCGGCGATCGCTGCTTCAATCTGATTCTCACCCAAGTAGCCGGTCGCCAAAGCAAGATGCGCGTCAGCATGCCCCGGCTGCAATCTGACCGCTTCGTGGTAGGCCTTCATCGCCTCTGCTTGCGATCCGCGAATCTGGTAAGCCCAACCCAAGGCGATTTGGCCCTGTACGCTACCAGGTTCTTTCATGACGGCCCTCTGGTACGCCGCCAGTGCGTTCTGCCCCTGACCTTGGCTAGCATACAGATCGCCCAAGAGGATCTCCGCCCAAGCGGCGCCCTGGTTTCTCTCCACGGCCGTTTGAGCCCACGCCAGAGCCTGTCCGGGCTGACCTAGAGCTCGCTTGGCCTCGATAACAGCCTCGTAGGCATCCCCCGAATCTGGCTCCGAGGCCACAGCCTTCGCATATTCGTCGAGGGCAGACCGAAGATCAGCCTGATGCCGGTAAGCGTCGCCCAAAGCGACATGAGCCGAGGCAGACGCTGGAGCGATCTCGACCGCGGCCAGGAGTTGCTCCAGTGCGCCTTGTGGCTGGTCCTCAGCCTCATAGATTCGGGCCAAGCCAATATATCCACCGGGATCAGCCGGGGCCATCGCTATCGCCCGTCGGAAAAGCTCTTCCGCCGATGTGCGGTCTCCCCGCGCTTCTCTGAATTGGCCAAGTGCCAAGTAGGGTCCTGTCTCCTTTGGCGCCACCTCTATCGCGCGCCGATACGACTGCTCTGCCAATGCCCAATTGCCGCGGACCTTGCCCCAGTCCCCCAGGGCCACCAGGGCCGGCGCGTAAGTTGGCGCCACCTCCACCGCTGCCTGTAATTGAGCGCGGGCGTCCTCATGGCGCCCCTCTTGAGCATACAACGCTGCCAGGTCGAGGTAGCTGTCCGGGTGTGATGGCGCTACCGCCATTGCCTGTCGGCAGAGCTCCTGAGCACCTTCGGCATCCCCGCGCTGCTCCTTTAGGCGGGCCAAGGCTAGGTACCCACTGACTGGACCAGCCGCTCCTCCAAATGCCAGCTGGCCGCTCCCCCCCTCCAGTCCAACAAGCTCACTCGCTCCTCCCGGAGACACTGCGATCGCTTGCCGGTAGAGTCCTTCGGCCTGCTCCCAATCACCGCGGGCCTGGTGGAAGCTTCCCAGCGCTACATAGGCCGCAACGGATGCCGGGGCGACCTCAACCGCCGTCTCAAGCTGAGTGAGCGCCTCGTAGCCTCGCCCGTCAGTTGCGTGCACTTGTCCCAGGCCAATGTAGCCGCTGGGATCCGCTGGTGCCACCTCTATCGCGCGCCGATACAGCTCTTGGGCAGCACGACGATCACCTTGAGCTTGCCAGAAATCCGCGAGGGTAATTAGGCTCTTCACCGAGGAGGGGGCCACCTCAGTCGCCCTCTCAAACTCCGCCAGTGCCCTCTCGAATTCTACCCCTTCGGCGTACAGCCTCCCTAGGCTGAGATGTGCATCCACAGTAGTCGGTGCCACGGCTATAGCTCTCTGGGAGAGCTGCTCCGCGCCCTCCCTATCACCGCGCACTTCCTTCAATTGGCTCAGTGCGAGGTAGCCCTCGGCCTTGGCTGGCGCCACCTCTGTCGCCCGCCGGTAAGCTTGCTCTGCCTGTTCCCAGTGACCCCGACTGCGATGCCAATCCCCGAGTGCCACAAGTGCCGGCGCATGGGTGGGCGCCACTTCCACGGCAGCCTCGAATTGCGCCAGGGCCTCCTCTTGTGCCCCCATGGTAGCGTACAGATTGGCCAGATTGAGGTAGCCGCGGGGATTGCCTGGCAAGGCGGAAACTGCCTGTCGGTATAGTGCTTCTGCCGTCACTCTGTCACCGCGTGCTTCTTCCAGTTCGCCCAGAGCCAGGTAGCCCTCGACATCAACTGGCGCCACCTCCCTCGCCCTGCTGTAGGACTGCTCCGCCTCCTGCCACAGACCGCGACTACGATGCCAGTCCCCCAGGGCCACAAGGGCTGGCGCATGGGCCGGTGCGACCTCCACCGCAGCCTGCAACTGAGCAAGGGCTTCCTCGTGCAGCCCCTCGCCCGCATACAATGCTGCCAAGTTGAGGTAGCCACCCGGATCAGATGGTGCCATCACTATCGCCTGCTTGTAAGACTGCTCCGCCTCCGGCCTGTCTCCGCGGACTTCTGCGAGGTGCCCTAGTGCCGGGTAGGCGTCAACCTCGGCCGGTGCGACCTCCACCGCAGTTCGGTACGACTGCTCCGCGTCGTTCCAGTTCCCCCGCACCCTATACCAATCGCCCAGAGCCACGTAGGCCGGCCCGTGCGCTGGCGCCACCTCCAGTGCCGCCTGCAATTGAGTCCACGCTTCGTCATACTCTGCCTGCGCGGCGTGCATGGCTGCCAAGCTGAGGTAGCCGTCCGCTTGGAATGGTGCCACCTCTATCGCCTGCCTGTGGAGCCGCTCCGACTCCTCCCTATCGCCGCGCACTTCTGCCAGGTGCCCCAATGCTAGGTAACCAGCCACCTCAGCGGGCGCCACCTCGACTGCCCTCCGGTACAGGTCCTCGGCTAGGCTCCAATCGCCACGCTGCTGGTGCCAAGACCCCAGTGCCAAGAAAGCTGGCGCGCTCGCCGGAGCCACGTCCACCGCAGCCCCAAACTGTGCCAAAGCACTCTCCTGCTCGCCTATGGTAGCGTACAAGATGCCCAGCTGCAGATAACCGCGCTGGTCGCCCGGCGCTGCCGCAGTGGCCTGTTGGAAGAGCGCCTCCGCTCTCTCCTCGTGGCCCAGAGACTCTTCCACCCGCCCCAGTGCCAAGTGGACGGCACTGTTGCCATGGTCCAATGACGAAGCTTGCTCGTAGGCGTCTAGCGCCAGGGCCACCTCCCCCGATGACTGGTACGCAAAGCCTAGGCCAAGCCAGGCAGGCACAGTGCCGGGGCTTACTCCGACAGCTTGCCTGTAAGCAGCCACGGCCGCGTCCGGTTCACCTCGCTCCAGATAGTAAGCGCCGAGGGCTGTCCACGCCGAGGCTGCTCCGGGGCTGATAAGGGTGGCAGCCTGGTACTGGGAGAGCGCCTCGTCAAATAGGCCCATAGTCCGGTAAAGGCTACCAAGTCCCGTGTAGGCGTCTATGTAGGCTGGCTCTGCGACTTGAGCCTGTTGATAGGCTCTTGCTGCCTCCTCGCGGTCGCCTCGCCTCGCATAGTAGTTCGCCAGCACCACGTATGCCCGCGCCGAGGAAGGATTTACCTGGGCGGCTGCCCAGTATTGGGCTTCGGCTGCGATGAAATCCCCACGCGACTCGTGGAGGGCCCCAAGCTGGACGTGCCCATCGAAAGCTGTCGGCTCCAGTTCAATCGCCTCTCGGTAAGCTTCAGCCGCCAGGTCCCACTCGCCTTGGCGTCTGTACACTTCGGCCAGAGCGATATGAGAGTCGGCCTCCTGAGGGTTTGCCTCTACACCTCTTTGTGTCCAAGCCAGCGCCTCGCCTGCTTGCCCCTGAGCCTGGGCGATCTCGGCCAGAGCTCTGTAGATCCCAGGAGCCGTTGGCACGACTTCGATCGCCTGCTGGAGGGCAGCCTCAGCTGCTGTCACGTCTCCCCTCATCTCATGGGCACCGCTCAGGGCAATGTGGGCGGCTGCGTGACCGGGCTCCGCCCTGATGGCCCGTTTGTATTGGACTATGGCTCTGGTCAGATCCCCCTCCCGCTGGTACGCACCGCCCAGAGCAACCAGAACTTTCGCCGACCCAGGACTTATCTCAGCGGCCGCTCCAAACGAATCTCTGGCTGACTTGAGATCTCCCAATGCCTGATATACCTGTCCCAATTGCAGATAGGCGTCGGTATTCGTGGGCTCGATTTCTAGGGCCTTTTGACAAGCCGAGATGGCTGCCCGCCAATCAGCGCTGGACGTATGCAAACCCGCCAAAGCTACATACCCGTCGGAGTTGGCAGGGTCCAGCCTTACAGCCCATTCGATCTCAGCCTGAGCCGCTTCCGGTTTGCCCTGGCTCTGGTGCACTGTGGCTAATTCCACACGAGGCCAGGCTTTGCCTGGAGCCGAACGCACCACGCGGAGGAGCTGACCCAACTGAGAACCGACATCGCCGTCTGTGCCGTACAAGTGGCTAAGCCCCAGCCGCGCATAGAGCATGTCCGGATTGAGGGCCAGAGCCTCGTCGTAGGCACGCCACGCTTGCTCACGTTGACCATTCTCTCTGAGCAAGTCGCCTATCTCTACCTTGAGAGTGGGATCTCTAGGTTGGACAGAGAAACTGAAATCCAGCTCTCTTAGGGCGGCCTCTGCCTCGCCGTTATCTGCATAGAGGGGAGCAAGCCCCCTGTGAGGGCCTGGTATGACTCTGTTCAAGCTCAGCAAGCTTTCCAAGAGGTCAATACCTGGCCCTACCCCCGACTTCTCGTGAACAGCATGCCCCAACGAGACAAAGGCGGTGTGGTCTGTCGGGTCTAGGCGCAAGGCCATCTCGTACTCCCTGATTGCCCGGTCCAGTTGGCCCTCGGACTGGAGAATGCCGCCCAAATGCTGATGAGGTAAGTCCGACCAGCGGTTGAGTCTGACCGCTTCCTCATCGACCTGTATCGCGCCGCCCGTATCACCCAATTCAGCCAAGGCGTGGGCCAGCTTCACGTACCGCAATGGTTCGGGCTCAATGGCGATGGCTCTTCGATAGCTCTCGACAGCCTGGGAGTGCCAGTTAGCGGCCCCCATGATAGAACCGAGAACCGAGTAGTAGTTCGCTGTGCCTACCCCGGCTCGGAGAGCAGCAGCGCTCTCGAAGCTTGCCTGCGCCGCCTCTTCGTCGCCAGCGAGCAGTAGGGCCAGCCCCAGGGATTCGCGGAATGCGGGTCGTTCTGGATCTAGGTCCACAGCGACTTGGTATTCAGTGACGGCCCGCTCAGCGTCCCGCAGGAGCAAATAGGCCTCACCCAACCTGGCGTGGATGGCAGGCTCGTCATCTGCGTGTCGACTCGCCTCGAGGTAGGAACTCAGGACTTGCTCAGCTTCTCCTCTCCCTTCGTGCGCCATAGCTTTCCCCACATGAGCCAGAACGTGGGTGGGATCCTCTTGCAGCACTTGGCCGAAGATGTCCAGCGCGTCAATCCAACGCCGCTGCCTAATCGCGGTATTGCCTTCTACGATTGCGGAGTGAGTAATGGGCCTAGTGGCCGCATATAGACTGTAGTTGGCATCGGTGTACACCTTGGCGAACATGTTCGGCAAATGCTCTAGCTGGAGATCCAGATGAATCCAGTTCTTGTCAACGACGAGGTAGTCAATGTCATGCCGTGCAATGGCGGCCACGACGAGATCGTCAACCGTGGTCGTTGAGTTGAAGTGGGAGACGTCATCGAGTCGCTGAAACGACTGAGGGATCTGCTCGACGGGTAGCCGGTTCACGGTGCCGTAACCTCGGAATTCCACAACGTTGGCCAATGCAGCGTAGGCGGGTATACAGGAATTCACCGACGAAGTGGAAAGAACGCCAAGCGGCTGCTCGTACGCCAGTTGATCTAGGTGGAGAAGGATGTCCCGGGCTCTTGAGCATGTAGAGAGCTTCTCCGATGATAGTCGTTCGCTGAAGTTGACCAGCCCAGCGGCGATGTTGGGCCGGGCTATCAGGAGCGCCAGAACTACCACGGCCAATGGCCCAACGCGCTGGAGGGCGGCGGAGGCACGAACGCTGCGCTTCTCAAGCAGACTGGCCAGTCTCCTCACCGCCAGCCAGGCTGCCCAGCCTATGACCAGAATCGAGAACGTTGGCAACGGCCAAGCAATACGCCACATGAGGAAGGGCGTAACAAACTTGCTGACGACAGCAAACAGAGGAGGCATGAAGAGAAGCAAAGGTAGGACTAGCATCGAACCGACGATCAAGCCGGCAGCACTACTCTTGCGCACGCGGAGCATGAGCAAGGGCAGCATGAAATACCCGAGCAGGATGGCGGGCCGTAGAATAATGGACGGATGCAGGATGTACCGGCCCCCGTCCAGTAGCCAGAGCCTGTACCTGTTGACAGCTTGGTTGAGCCGACCGAGTTCGACCGCATCTCCCAGGCCAGCCAGTTCAATCGGCATGCGTTCAACATACCGGAGGTACTGGATGACAGGAATAACCAGGCAGAGGGCTAGGATCAGGGCCAAGATCACGAGGCCGAACAAGGCGCGCTTGGAGCGCTCCAGAGCCAGATACAGCAGCCCATAACTGCCGCCCAGTATCATTACCTGAATGAGGGAGATGGGATGTAACAGTGCAGCTCCAAAAGCCGCCAGACCCCAGCCCACCAGGTAGCGCCGTTGCTGACTCTCCAAGAACCATTGCATGAACACCAGCGCGATGGGAACTACGATGAACCAGCCGTAGAATTTGTCTTGAAAAATCCGGGTCACCAAGTCGCTGCCTGTCCCTTCGACCCTCATGGTGGCCAGCAAGTAAACGGACCACAGACTCAGGAGGAACAAGGCCTGGTTTCGGTTCTTGAAGCTCTGGTGTATGAAGGTATATAGAGCGAGGAAGGCGAGCACGATGAGAATGGGTCGGCTTATCACCAAGAACGAGTTCGCCGGCACGTCGGCAACCTTGCAGAGGAGAATACTCTGGTATCCACCAACCAGCAGTTCGTTTCGAGGCGTTACCGGCGTCCCAGTGCCATGAAACGGCTCCTCGCCGGAGATCCGTGCCAGCCGAAGCGCCTCCTGAAAGTGAGCCAGCCCTGCCAGGTCGTCACCCGCAGAGGGCCACTGCGATGAGAACACTGCCAGAAGGCCAGCAACCAAGATGAGGAGACACAGAAGGGGGACCGCTGCGATCTCGAACTGCCCAGGCCCGATCTCAGGTGTATCGTCCAGCGCGTCAGACATGCTCCGTGGAGCGCGCCGGGTGTGGATCAAGAAGATTAGGACTGTCAGGACGAAGAGGCCGATGGAGAGCGCCAGGAAATGATTGAGCTGCATGTGCAGCAGGATGGCAACAATTGTGTATGGAGTCGCCAGTCCGATTCCCAGCACGAAGGACACCGGAATCCGCTCCAACCAGGACAGACGCTTGAGCAGGACTGAGGATAGCACAAAGCCCGGTAGCATCAACCACAGCCAACTCAGAGCTACTGCCAGCAAAGGAGAGAAGTTGGCCAATAAAGGGCTGCTGATTAGAAGTACAGAGGCGATCATGAACAGGCCAATGACTTGCAGTGTGGTCTTCCCTATCCCCAGCCTGGCAACTCTGCCTGGTAGAGACTTCACAGGACGACCTTCCCCTATAAGGCGACTTCGTAGCAGCCCGATCATTTGCGTCGTGGTCTCCCGCCACCGTAGCGTGGCAACTCTGCCTGCGAGAGACTTCACAGGACGACCTGCCCCTACGAGGCGACTCCGTAACAGCCCGATGGTTTGGATCGTGGTCTCCCGTAACCGTAGCCCGGCAACTTTGCCTGCGAGAGACTTCACACGACGACCTCCCCCTACAAGGCGACTTTGTAGCAGCCCGGTGAGCAGTGATTCAGCCCTGCCTCCAATTGAGCCAAAGAGGCCAGTCTGGAACCATGCCCAGCCACCCGGCGACCGGGCACGCTCTACGGATGTCGTCACCTTCTCAGGACAGGTATCCGAGAGCTCGCAAGCGGTCTTTGATTTCCTCTTCTTCGTCTTCCGAGAGATCTCTGTCAGCCTCCCCAATAGTGATGCTCCCCGCTGCGACCGACTCGATAGGCCGGGCGCGCAGACATTCATCCCGAAAAGCCTGGACTAGCACCTGACCATCCATGTCATCAGGCACAGGAAGGCCAAGCTGATACAGGATAGTCGGTGCCAAGTCCAGGATGCTGGCCCTCTTCAGTTGTACCCCAGTCTGTATGTCCGGGCCGCGTAGGAAGACGACTCCTGTCCGACGATGTGTGCCTGAGACGATTGCAACGTTGTCGAACCACTTATTGGACACAAACCCCAATCCCATGTCAACGTAGCGCCCATCGTGGGGTAGGCAAATAATGTCTGGTAGCCTACCCAATTCTGGCCCGCTGAACAACTCCTCCTTCCTGTATGCTCTGGCCAGGTATGGCCTGCCGGTAGAAGGCACCGTGACAGTCTCAAGCCGCTGGATGATCTCATCCCGCAATGCTTCATATTCATCACCAGGTGAAACGATGCCTCGGATATCCTGCCCCCGCAGGTTGATGCGGATCTGCCCATACCCGCCTGAGGCGTAGGCCTTCGTTCTCGACCAGTCGATGTCTCGCTCCGACAGGAACAACCTGGACACAATGCTGGCGCCTTGGTTCCTGGGACCGAGTCTCCTCCGCAGTTTCCGCCCCCCCAGTCTGACCATTAGCGCATTTGCGAGGGGATAGACGTTGTTGATGGTCACGCCGATGCGGAATAGCCAGTATCGGAGCTGTGAGATGAGTCGTCGGCTGATCTTCAGCATATCCTGGTCCATCAACCAGTTGTTGGCAAAGAAGGCTTCGTAGAACCCGCCCGCGCCATGATCTGACATGACGACCGTGTGGGTCTCGTCATCCACCTGCTGCAAGAGGGATTCAACCGCCCTATCTGCTGCCTGGTAGGTCCGTAGAATGGCATCCCCACAGCGCTCCGCGTCCTTGGGAAGGTGTGACGGGTGCTCTGGGTCCATATCCTTCCAGAACTTATGGATAACCACATCAGTGGCGCTGAAGACGACAATGAATAGGTCCCACGGATGAGTTTTCATCACATACAGGCTTGCCCGAAGCTGGCGATCCAGCACGTCTAGCACATCTTGGAGGAACTCCTCCTCTCCACCTCGATGGTGAACTGCACTGTGGGCGATACGATAGCCGTCAACCTCGGTGTCCAGCTCGGCCTTTAGCTCAGACGGATAGGTGCAATCGTTCGCCGACGCGGGGGTGAGCAACCCCGTGACCATTACACCGTTCACTTTCTGCGGAGGATAGGTTACTGGAACGTTGATAATCGCAACCTTCTTGCCCTCCTCGCCTACCATGTCCCATATGGTTCTGCCCCTGATCGATCGGCGGTCTACCAGGGGCAGTTCGGTACCATCACCTCCCGGCCGAATCCACCACAGCACCCCATGTTTGCCGGGGTTCTTCCCCGTCGCGAACGACGGCCAGTTAGGCACCGAGCTGGGCGGCAACTGGACGGCTAGTTCGCCCCAGGCCCCCTCCTCCATCAACCGATTCAACGTCGGTAACTTGCCCTCCGCTGCCCACGGCTTGATCAGGTCCAGGGTCGC
>CAYGAW010000140.1:0-5806 GCA_964347945.1 uncultured Anaerolineales bacterium | reverse complement strand
CGGACTCCGCGTGTTTGAGATAAGGCAGATCGTGCGTGCCTGGCGCCGCGTTCACAAAGACGTCGCCTGTGAGGACCTTCTGGCCCTTGCAGAGGCGCTCTGGGACGGACCATCGCGGGAGGAGCGAATGGTCGGCTTGGAGCTGCTACAGCGCTACCCCCGATGCGTCACCGGCCTGGAGTGGTCGCGCTTCGAGCGCTGGCGCCAAGACCTGGACAACTGGGAGCTCACCGACGTACTAGGCTTGCGCGTTCTGGGCCCCTGGGTGTTGGCTGATGCCGACGAGAGAGCGCAGCACCTCTGGGACCTGATCGGTGAAAAGGACATCTGGAGCCAGCGACTGGGATTGGTTGGCGCTGTAGGGATGAACAGAGCCCGCAAGGGCGTCAGCTTCCCCGACCTTACCCTGGAATTGGTAGACCAGGTCAAGGGGGAGCGCCACCCCATGATCACCAAGGCCGTATCCTGGATGCTTCGCGATCTGAGCGAGAAACACCCCGACCAAGTGGCGACGTATCTCGACGACAATTGTGATGCCCTGGCTGGCCACGTAGTGCGTGAGGTAGGCAACAAGCTGAAGACGGGGCTGAAGAGCGGAAAGCGAAAGAGCCGAGGCAGCCGCTAGCCTTAGCTCCCCTGTGTCATCCGGCAGAGACTTGCCCCCTGCGCACGAATCGTTTGACCTGCTCATGCTGGCCCTTCTGCCTAGCCGCGCCGCATCAAATCGGCCTACCGCAAGGAGGATGTCCAACCTCGCATCTCAGAAAGCCGGATCTGCATTACGAGCCCTTCCGCCCCTCTCTTGCCGCGAGTCGGCTCTCCGCGTACAATGGCAATTACACCGGCGAGGCTGCTCCCGGTCTCTCCGCGTGGCTGCTGTGTACGACGGCGAGATGGTATGCTTGCAGCGGAGCAGCACCTTTGTCGGGCGAGACGAAAGGAGTTCTCACGGCCATGCAAGCACTCGTATTCCACTACAACCTTCCACGACTAGCTTTCGCCAAGACCTTCGGCAACCTCACACCGCGCGCCTACGTAGCCTTCGGGGCGCCAATGCAGTTGGAGGAAGTTGAGCAGCCTGCGCTCCAGGGGGACGAGTGGACCGTCGTGCGGACGTCCCTCTGCGGCATCTGCGGCAGTGATGTCAAGCAGGTGTTCCTCCATGGCAACTTCGACAATCCACTGAGAGCCCTGATCTCCTTCCCCCAGGTTCTGGGACACGAAGTGGTGGGAGTGGTCGAGCGCGTTGGTCCCGCCGTCAAGTCCCGCAAGATAGGGGAGCGCGTGGTCCTCAACCCGTGGATCTCGTGCGTGCCGCGGGGGATTGAGCCACCGTGCGACGCCTGCCAACGGGGCGACTACTCGCTGTGCACGCACTTCACCGACGGCAAGCTGCCGCCCGGCATGCACTCCGGCAACTGTACCGCCCTGACAGGTGGTTTCGCACCGCTGCTTCCTGCCCATGAATCGCAACTGTTTCCCATTCCCGATGGCGTAAGCTTCGAGCAGGCGGTCCTTGCAGATCCCTTTTCAGTCTGTATGCACGCCATCCTCAAATCGCCCCCCACCGACGGAGCGCTGACCCTGGTCTACGGCGCCGGCGTGCTGGGCCTGCTCACAGTGGCGGCGTTGCGCGCCTTGTTCCCGCTGGCCCGCGTGGCGGCAATTGCCCGGTATCCCCACCAGGAGGAGTTGGCCCGTCAGTTGGGCGCGGAGCAGGTCATTCGCACGCGCGAAGCGGCGGAGATAATCGAGGCTGTCGCCGAGTTGGTCGACACCAAGGTCCATCGTCCGCCGCAAGGCCTGCCCTGGCTCCTGCGCGGCGTGGACGTTATCTACGACATGGTCGGGTCCGCAGAATCCCTGGAGGTAGGAGTGCGCATCGCAAACCCGCGGGCTCCGATCATCATCGCCGGTGTGGGCCTTCCGGAACGGTTCGAATGGACGCCTCATTACTTCAAAGAGGTCGAGCTAATCGGTTCGAACGCCTTCGGCATCGAGGAATACGGCGGTGTGCGTGCTCACTCCATAGAGCACTATCTGCGGCTCGTGGAAGAGAGAAACCTCGATTTGTCATCACTGATCACCCATCGCTTTCGCCTGGAGGAGTACAAGAGCGCATTCCTGGTCATGGACTCCAAGGCCAGGCACGGAGCCGTCAAGTCGGTCTTTGACTTTCAGACGGAATAGAGGACGGAGGAAAGGGCCATGACATTCTCTCTGGCTGAACTCATCGAAGAGCGACAAGGCGAACAGTATCCTCTGCACCGAAAGTATATCAACGCCGGTCTGGCCCGCGTCCAGGGCATCATCGGCTTCGACAGAATCTGGGCCCGCGGCGAAGGAGCCTATCTGTGGGACGTGGAGGGGAACCGGTATCTGGATCTGCTGTCCGGTTACAGTGTCTTCAACCTGGGGCGTGGCCACCCGGCCATTAAGCAGGTGATGCAGGAAGTTCTAGCCCTGGACCGGCCCAATCTGGTGAAGATGGACTGCCCCTTGCTGGCAGGCCTCCTGGCCGAGGAACTGGTGAAACGGATGCCGCCCGGTCTCGATGCGGTCTTCTTCGCCAACTCCGGGGCCGACGCGGTCGACACGGCCGTCAAATTCGCTCGCGCGGCCACCAGACGCCCGCGCATGCTGTACCTGGACCACGCCTTTCACGGGTTGACGCTGGGAACTGTATCACTCAACGGCGCACACCAGTTCCGCGAGCAGTTCGAGCCGTTGATGCCTGGCTTCGACAAGGTAACGATGAACAACCTCGAAGACCTGGAGCGGGAGTTGAGTCAAAGGGACGTGGCCGCGTTTGTCGTGGAGCCCATCCAGGGCAAGGGTGTGTACATCCCCGACGACAGCTACCTCCCGCAGGCGCAGCTCCTGTGCCGCCAGCACGGCACTTTGTTCATCTGTGACGAGGTCCAGGCCGGTATGGGACGCACGGGACGATTCCTCTCCTGCGAGCACTGGGGGCTGGAACCCGACATCGTGACCTTGTCCAAGTCGCTGGGTGGTGGCTACATCCCTGTGAGCGCCTGCATCACCAGCCGCAAGATCCACGACAAGACGTTCAGCAGCCTGGACCGTTGCCAGGTCCATTCGACCACCTTCGGCCAAAATGAAATGGCGATGGCCGCCGGGCTGGCCACGCTTCACGTGATGGACGAAGAGCGCCTGATCGAGCGCGCGGCCACAACGGGAGAGAAGCTCCTGTCCGGGCTGGCGTCCCTACAGTCCCGGTATGACATGATCGCCGATGTGCGTGGCAAAGGGCTGATGATCGGCATCGAGTTCAGACAACCCAGTTCGCTCAGGCTCAAAGCCGCCTGGGCAGCCGCCGAGAAGGCCCAGAAGGGGCTCTTCGCCCAGTTGGTGGTGATGGCCCTGATGCGCGACCACCACATCCTGACCCAGGTGGGCGGCCCCGAAGTCAATATCATCAAACTGCTGCCGCCCCTGGTCATCGGCGACGAGGAGGTGGAGATGATCGTATCGGCCTTCGACCACGTGATGGCCGAGGCGAGGCGGGTCCGTGGGCGCGTGTGGGGACTGAGTGGCCAACTGATCAAGCACGCCATGGCCAGGTGAGCCCCATGCTCGCTCACGCGCAGGTACTGGCCGGCGAGATTGGGCCCCGTGGCACCGGCACCGCTGGCGAGGAGGCCGCAGCGAGTTACGTGGCTGAACGACTCTCAGTGCTGGGGCTGCCAATCGAGCGGCAAACATTTCGCGCGGTGGCGAGTCAAAACGCCTTTCCCCTGGCCATAGACCTGCTGGCGCTGCTCGCGGTGGCTATCTACCCTGTGGACGGGGCGGTGGCCCGCTGGACCGGCGCCGCCCTGGCACTGAGCGCGGCGCCCTTGCTGTGGCAGACCATTCGCACTTCCAGCAGCCCGCTCCGTCCGTTGCTTCCGCACGTCACCAGCCGCAACGTTGTAGCGCGAATAGAGCCCCGGGCAGAAGTACGCCAGCGCGCGGTAATCCTGGCCCATCTGGACACCAACCGCTGCCGGCTGGCGTGGCAATCATCGGCGGTGCGATACGTGGAACCGTTAACCTACCTGACCCTGGCCTTGCTGGCCTCGCTAGGCCTGCTGTACCTGGCGGGCGCGTTGCTCGAAGGCCCAGGGTGGGTGTGGTGGGTTTCGCTTCTGCCTGCCGGCTACGTAGTTGGCACCGTCATCACGCTCTGGAGAGACGACCTTGCTCCTTACACCCCCGGTGCCCACGACAACGCCGCTGGCGTGGCCGTGGCTCTTGAAATCGGCTCCCGCCTTGCCGCCCATTCACTCCATAAGACAGAGGTCTGGCTGGCCTTCACGGGTGCCGAGGAGACTGACCACGCGGGACTGTATGCTCTTCTGCGCGAGCACGGCCGCGTCCTGCGCCGGGCGGCATTCGTTGGCCTGGAAGGCGTTGGCAGTGGTGAGATCGTCTACCTCACAAGGCAAGGCGTGTGCTCTCACTACACACCTGACCCGCAGCTGCTGGCTCTGGCCAGGAAGGTCGCCGACGAGCATCCCACGCTGGGTGTGCGCGCAGCGTGGATGACGATGGAGGACGAAGTGGGCACGTTGCGGCGAAAGGGCTTCCGCGCCATCTGTATCGCCGGGCGCGACCCGGCCACCGGGACCCTGCCTCACTGGCATCGTCCCGACGACACCATGGACACAATATGTCCACAGGCGCTGGATCGGGCGGTCGAGTTCGTGACCGCCCTTCTGGAGGAATTGGACAGCAAAGCTTTGGAGGGGTCATGCGCACCTTTGTGACTGGAGGAACAGGATTCATCGGAGGCGCGGTCGTCCGACGACTGCTCCAGGAAGGGCACGAGGTGCGAGCCCTGGTACGCCCTGGATCCGACACCCAGCGACTGGACGGTCTGCCGGCGGCGCGGGTGGAAGGTGACTTGAGAGACCCCGAAAGCCTGCGTGGGGGTGTCGCTGGGTGTGACTGGGTCTTCCACGTAGCGGCGCTGTACGCCTATTGGGGTCATCCATGGGAGGACTTCTACCAGACCAACGTAGAAGGCACACGCCACGTGCTGGAAGCCGCGCGCCACGAGAAGGTAGAAAGAGTCGTCTACACCAGCTCCATCGCGGTCCTGGGGGTAAACAAAGACGGCACCCCTGCCACTGAAGATACTCCCAGCAGCCTTGAAGACAGGATCGGTCCCTACCAGCGGTCCAAGTTCCTGGCCGAGGAGGTGGCTCGCGACTTCGCCCGCGAGGGGCTCCCTGTGGCAATCGTCAACCCCAGCACACCCGTAGGCGTGGGCGACCACAAGCCCACCCCGACGGGACAGATCATCGTGGATTTTCTCAACGGGCGCATGTTCGGTTACGTGAACACCGGTCTGAACATCGTGGACGTAGACGTCGTGGCCGCAGGCCACCTCTTGGCCGCCGAGCGGGGGCGTGTGGGTGAGCGGTATATCCTGGGCGGCGAGAACCTGACGCTAAAGCAGGTTCTGGATATCCTGGCCGACGTGTCCGGTCGCCCGCCGGTGCGCCTGCGCATCCCCCACTGGGTTGCGCTGTCCTTCGCCTACGTGGATGCGGGCCTGGCGCGGGTCAAACCAGGGAGGACACCGACCGCCACACCAGACAAGGTGCGTCTGTCGCGCAGATACGAGTGGTTTAGTGCAGGGAAGGCAGTGCGGGAACTTGGCCTCCCCGAGAGTCCTGCGCGCGAGGCGTTCCGCAAAGCTGTTGAATGGTACCGGGCGCACGGTTATGCGCCACAGGAATGACGTTTCACGGCGCGTGTTGGTTCCCTCATCGCCAAGCTGAACCAGAGGCCACAC
>CAYGAW010000139.1:0-3205 GCA_964347945.1 uncultured Anaerolineales bacterium | reverse complement strand
GGTCGCTCTTGGGGCGGCGGTGATCAGTGCCTTCAATCCGCAGTTCGTTTTCACCAGTGCTGCGGTTAACAATGATGGCCTACTCGCGGCTCTTTGCTCGCTGGCGTTGCTGCTCAGCGTCTATCTCGTGACGAGGGGCCCATCCCTGCGAAGGTATATCGGGCTGGGAGTCGTGGTTGGTCTGGCCGCGCTGACGAAACTCACAGGCGTCGGACTATTGGCTGTGGTGCTCGGGGCGCTGTTTCTCGTGGCCAGACGCCATTCCCTCGAGCAGGCGATCAAGGGAGGCGCCATCGTCGCCGGGTGGGTGATCTTGCTGGCTGGGTGGTGGTACGCCCGTAACTGGCTTCTCTATGGCGATCCGACGGGGATGAACGTGTTCTTCGAAGCACTCGGTGGGCCCTTGGGCCGTAACCTCACGCTGGCCAAGCTGGTGAACGAACTGGAGGGCTTCAGGCTCTCATACTGGGCCGTCTTCGGCTGGTTCAACGTGTTGGCTTCCCCGTGGGTCTATCGCTTCTTCGATCTCGTGGTCTTGCTGGGAGTAGTAGGCCTTCCATTGGCGCTGATCAGGGCCACCAAGAAGCCTGAGACAGTGTCCTTCTCGTCGTTGGCACTGATGCTGATTTGGATCGCTGTCGTCGGTCTAGGATACGTCAGGTACAACCAATTGATAGAGGCCTCCACAGGCCGGCTGGTTTTTCCGGCCATCGCTTGTTCTTCAATTCTGCTATCCTGGGGTTTGAACCAGTTGCCGCCTCAAAGATGGGCCGGTGGCTTTGTGGCCCTCCTGGGCGTGACCATGTTTGTGATAGCTATGATTATTCCCTTCTGGTACATCGCGCCTGCCTACGCGACTCCACTCCCGCTGGCCCCCCATGAGCTGGAATCCATTCCAAATCAGCTGGATGCTCGCTTCGGAGACGAGATTAAGCTGCTGGGTTATGAAGTCGAGGGGGACGTCTTCAGGCCAAGCGAATTGGTGTACGTCACCCTGTACTGGCAGGGCTTGACTGCTATGGAGCGGGACTACAGCGTTTCTTTGATCGTGTTGACCCCTGGGGGTGACCTCATAGGACAAGAGGACAGCTACCCTGGGCTGGGTTCCTCTCCGACCAGCGGTTGGACTCCTGGCGATGTGTTTGCCGACCGCTCGTGGGTGCGCGTACGTCGCCGTGCCGACACGCCAACCATCGGCTGGCTGGGCGTCAGTGTGTACCATCTGCCCACCATGGAGCGGCTTGCCCCTTGGCGCAAAGGCCAACCGGTTGATCAGGTCTTCCTGGAGCCGTTAGAGATCGTGTCGTGGGAACCAGAGGATCATGAGGTTTCGCATCCTACTGCCGTCAACTTCGGCAACGAAATCGACCTGATTGGGTACGACATCGATGAGGCGAGGGCACGGCCTGGGGACACGGTAGACGTCACACTATACTGGCGGGCAAGAGAGGAGATGGGTCAGGACTACACCGTATTCACCCATCTCATAGACGATGGGGGGGAGATCTGGGCCCAGTCGGACGATCAGCCCGTTAGAGGCGACTATCCCACTTCATTCTGGGATCCGGGGCAGGTGGTGAGGGATCAATATGAACTGATTCTGCCCTCCGACATCCCCCCAGGAGAATACCAGTTGGAGCTTGGGTTGTATCTGGCGCCCACGGCAGAGAGGCTGCCGGTTCTTGACGATGCGGGCCACATGCTCGATAATCGGGTGCTGGTAGGGCCCATAGACGTAGGCGAGTAGCGGAGTGGCGATGGCCACGAGTCGGCCGGTCGATCTAGTTCTGACTCCCGAGGAGGTGTGAGTGCCCGGCGACGATAAAGTCATAGTGGTGATGCCGGCGTACAACGCGGCGCAGACTCTGGAGAAGACGTATCACGATCTGCCGCAGAAGATCGTGGATGAGATCATCTTGGTTGATGATGTCAGCCAGGACGAAACCGTGGAGATAGCGCGTCGTCTGGGGTTGAAGGTCATCATTCACGTTCAGAACACGGGGTACGGTGGGAACCAGAAGACTTGCTATCTTGAGGCGCTGAAGGACGGGGCAGACATAGTGGTCATGCTGCACCCAGACTATCAATACGATTCCAGCTTGGTGCCCGAGTTGATCCGGCCTATCCAGGAGGGGAAGGCGGACTTGGTGCTGGGTTCGCGAATACTAGGCGGGGGGACCTTGGCGGGGGGTATGCCGGTGTACAAGTACTTGTCCAACAGGTTCCTGACGCTGGTGGAGAACCTGGCGTTTGGCAAGAGACTCTCCGAGTATCACACTGGCCTCCGGGCCTACAGCCGTCCCTTCTTGGAGACGGTTCCATTCCTCCTGAATTCGGACAGGTTCGTCTTCGATAGCCAGATCCTCGCCCAGGCCGTGGCCTACGGGTTCGAGATCACAGAGATCGCTGTTCCCACTCGCTATTTTGACGAGGCATCCTCTGTGGGGTTCAAGGACGGTGTGATCTACGGGATTGAGACCTTGTGCGTCATCGGCAAGTATCTCCTCAACAAGTTCGGTATCCTGCGATCAGATCAGTTCCAGAAGAAGCTGTCGGAGGTTGTCAGCAGGTATCATTCGCCCAGCATTTTCCATCGTGAGATGGATACTTAGGGCGACGTCGCAGGGCGCGAGGGTCGACAAGCCGTTGCTGGAGGTCGCTCCGCCGTGAGGAGACTTTGGGCGAGATATCGATCGGACCTGATCGTACTCCTCTTGCTGCTAGTCCTCTGTGGGCTGTTCTTCTGGAGGATCATCACCCCTCGAGATGAAGACAGGGGCTACTTCCCCAGTGGGGACTTCCTTGACCAGTTCTGGACCTTCAGCGTCTTCGAAGTGCGGCAGTTGCTCGACGGGCACTTACCCCTCTGGAATCCCTACACGTACAGTGGGCATCCCTTCCTGGCGGATATCCAAGCCGCTATCTTCTATCCACCTAGCTTGCTGACGGTACTTCTCAGCGCTCCGTGGCAGTTCCCTGTCTACGCCTTGGAGCTCGAAGCGATAGCTCACATCTTCCTCGGGAGCTTCTTCACCTATCTCTTTGCCAAGCGTTTGCTTACACACCGTCTTGCTGCCCTGGTTGTGGCACTGATTTTCGCGTACGGTGGCTATCTAACTTCCTATCCTATTCAGCAATTGGCGATCCTGGAGGTTCAAATCTGGCTGCCTCTGATCCTCTGGCTCCTCAGCATCGCTTGGGAGAG
>CAYGAW010000138.1:0-2996 GCA_964347945.1 uncultured Anaerolineales bacterium | reverse complement strand
TTTCGCTGAGCAATTGAGTGGATCTCTGCGAAGGTGGAACCCAGGACCTGCGTGGCACAAGAGAGTAGTGACGACACGAACTGGCGCTTCATACGAGAAGGCAATGGCGGTGAGAATCTGCGGATCGCTTGGCTTCTTGATAATCGTAGCGGTGGCTATGGGCGCGTGTCGCGGAGAGAAGACCGCGGTGCCCTATCGCACGCCGCTCTCAACGATGACCAATCACCCACTGACCTCACCTACTGTGCTCCCACCCACGCCCACGTCACCCTCGGTCTTGGCCACGCCGTCTTCGGCGACGGCAACGCAGCCGTCGACCGGAGCCACGGCGACGCCGACCGTCACCCCGTGTCCTAGTCCCACAAGTCCGCAGGTGGTCTGCCCACTGGGAGCAGGGCTGCGTCTGGAAACCGCTCCAATCCTCGTGGCCTATAGAGAACATGCTGGTTTGGTTATGGCGTCCAGCTCCAAACTGGCAGAGGTTTATTTCCCGCAACTGGAAGGATGGACTAGGGTGTTGGCCGCGCCTTCGCTAGCGGGCTTGCAGCAGAAGGCAGATCGGGCAGAACAATCAGGGGTACCGTATGAAGCTCTTGGGTACGGCGTGGAAACCAGCAAGACCACGCCCGTTGAAGAGTGGACGGATTTGGTCGGATCCACGCAAGATGCCAGGGCCCTAGTCGATCATTACGGCAAACTGCTGGCTATGGGACCGGGATTCCGTCTGATGTCTCGGAATCCGGACAAGTACGCACCAATGGCGGCACTGGCGGACGTGTGGGTGCTCCAAAGCCAGAGGCTTCAGGTGAACCCACCAGGGTCAACCTATCGCCAGGAGGTCGAGAAGGTCATTACTCAGATCAGGTCGGGAAATGCCAACGTCTCGATATGGGTGCAGATCACGCTGCCTCCTGACCGCGAACCCAATGCCGGCGAGTGGCTGGCTTATCGACAGTCAATAGTTGACCTGGTGGATGGTACGTACGTTGGCGTGTATACATGGGAGTCAGCTGATCCAGACCATTTGGTGGCGACAATCCAGGAAATCTTTGCCGCAGTCTGCGGCGATGAGGAATAGACCACGCATGCAGGTCAAGCCAGAAATGAGCAATCGCAGGAAGGTGTTTGTGGTCGGTTTGGATGGAGGCACCCTCGATCTAATCGGACCCTGGGCCCGGGATGGGGTGCTCGCTGTCTTCAAGCGGTTGCTGGGCGAAGGGGCGTGGGCGCCGTTGCGGACTACCATCCCACCCATCACCGGCCCGGCCTGGACTGCGTTTGCGACTGGCAAGAATCCCGGCAAACACGGCCTGTTTGACTTTGTCGGACGCCGAGCCGACAGCTACAGACTTGTCTCGTTCAACGCTACCCACCGCGATGGCGCGTCGCTCTGGGGCCTCTTGAGTCATGCCGGGAAGAGGGTTGGAGTCCTGAACGTACCCCTGACCTACCCTCCCGAACCCGTTAACGGGTTTCTCATCAGCGGGATGCTGACACCCCCTGACGCCGAGGATTACTGTTATCCGGCGACAATCGGCCCCGAACTTCGCGAGGCGGTGCCTGGCTACGTTGTCCAGCCGGCGGGCAACTTTGACGCGCACGGGCGAGAGATGGAGTTGATTCGTGTCGTCGGGGAGATGACCGAGATGCGGATGGAAGCCACCCGCCATCTGATGCAAAACACAGATTGGGACTTGTTCATGGTTGTTTTCATGGCCACCGATATCGTGCAACATGCCTTCTGGCATTTCATGGATCCCGCACACACCGAACACGACGACGCGGCGATGCCGGCTCTGCGGGACGCCATCCAAGACTGTTACCGGCAAATAGACAGGTACCTGGGCGAGCTGTTGAGCATGATGGACGACGACACCTACGTGATGATTATGTCGGACCATGGGTTTGGCCCGCTAGAGAGATACTTCCACGTCAACACCTGGCTGTGGCGACGGGGTTTCCTTTGCCTCAATAGCACTCCATTCACTTGGACGAAGCGCGCTCTCTTCCAGATGGGGGTCACGCAACTTAACGTCTATCGCCTGTTGCGCAGGTTGCGCCAGGCTCGCAACGTAGCCCAGACGGTGCGGCGACGCAAGGAGGAGGTGCGGAGCTTGCTGGACCGATGGTTCCTATCCTTTGAAGACGTGAATTGGAGCCAAACTCGTGCCTATTCGGTGGGTAACGTAGGCCCGATATTTGTCAACCTGCGGGGACGTGAACCGAAGGGCATCGTTGAGCCAGGAAAGGCGTACGAGGACGTTCTGGAGGAACTGACGCAGGCCCTGTACCAACTGCGGGACCCGGCGACCAATCAGCCGATGATAGACAAAGTCTACCGACGCGAAGAGATCTACACAGGCCCGCATCTGCACGAGGCCCCAGACTTGTTCTGTATGCCGCGCAACTTGCGCTATAGCGCCTTCGGCTTGCTTCAGTTCCCGTCCAACAAATGGCTGGAGCCGACCTTCGATCGCACGGGAGGGCATCGAATGGACGGGGTCTTGATATTGAGGGGGCCGGGCGTTCGTCCTGGCTATCGACTCGACTCGGCCAACATCGTCGACTTGGCCCCGACGATCCTGGCCTTGATGGGGGTGCCCATCCCCTCAGACATGGATGGACAGGTACTGGAGAGTCTTCTCACGGATGATTTCAGAGCGAGTCTCAAGATTACGACTAGCCCGGAGGTGGTCGCGGAGCACTACAGGCCCACGGAGCTCTCGGCTGAGGATGAGGAAGCGGTCCTTCAACGACTCAGGGGACTGGGATATCTCGGTTAGAATACGGTATGCGGCGAACGGGTACGGAGGTTAGAGGAAGTTGATAGAGTCCAAACAGCAGAGTCGCAAGGTGTTGGTCATCGGCCTGGACGGGGCGACCCTGGACCTGATCAAGCCGTGGGCAGCGGAGGGCAAGTTACCGACGTTGAATCGGTTGATGGAGGAGGGGGCCTGGGGCGAACTAGCCGTCCAGTTGCCGCCCAGCTCGGTGCC
>CAYGAW010000137.1:0-17870 GCA_964347945.1 uncultured Anaerolineales bacterium | reverse complement strand
TGCCAGATCAGACTGACCTGGCGTCCTTTCGGCTGAGTTCTTTACCGGGTCACTCTCTCAGGGCGAGGGGCAGATGGTACGTGATGGGCATGTCGAACCAGCCCAGCGTGACCTGCTGACTGTCCTGGGCGCCTTCTGAATCGCTGAGTATCAGGGTGATTTCGTCGTAGCCTGAGTAATTCGAAGGGTTGGGGTAGAAGTAGAGTACGTCGTTCGCGCTGCCTTCTGCCAGAACCGTACAGTTATCCTCGCCATCTACATACCACTTCAGGGCAGGTCCGCTCTCCTCCCGATCGTTCTCGTACGGGGTGAGGTCCATCTCGATGAGGGCACCCACTTGGGGGCTGTAACGATCGTGAACCTGAGGGTCTATCCACGGCCTCCTGTTGCTGGTCATCCACCAGGCTTCCCAAGCATACTTGTTCACGAACTCATAGGAGAGCCAGGCGTAGCCATCACAGCCCCATGAAGTCCCCCAGGAGTTGACTATCTTGAAGGCCCCACCGCCGAAATAGTCGTCATATCCAACGACCGCCACTGCGTGCAGTCCGTGGAAACTGGTCGGATCTCCCGGAGGCCCGATCGGTGCGTTGCAGGTATACGGGCTGTCCCCGTAGAAGTAGAACTCGTCATACACTGGGAACCCGATCACGAACGGATCGTCGTCTGCCAGCCACTGCTTCAGCGGAGTAAGGTCGTTATTCAATTCGGGGTCTTCGGGAGGGCCCTGGTTAATGAAGAAGGCCCCGTAGTCGATACCAACGTAGGTCGCAGCGGCGTTCTTCTGGGTGGTGTCAGGTTGGATCTCGCAGTCGAAGGGATACCAAGGGAACACGCTCATCGGGACATCACCGGAAGTGACTATGAGCTCCAGGGCATCGCCGATCTTCGCACCATCGTCGCAGCCAGGGTCACCGGGATTGAGCGGAGGGTCACCGGTTATCTGGTTGTACACGTAGCTGGGACTGAAGATGTGGTCGTAGCTGGGATACCCGTTCACCAGCGCCCAACCGTGCTCCAGCCATTCCTGGTAGGTCTTGTAGTAGTAGCTCGTGGCCCAGCCGACACAGGTGTTGGTCAAGCCTTGATGCCCCACTGGTGGTATCCCCGCCGCTGATGGTTGCCCTGCCAGCATTGACGAGGACTCCGTCAGGTCGACCGCCGTCGGCAACTCGGTGATAGACGCTATCGGGGCTGGCACAGGCACGACGGGATACCGGGTCGGGTCCGACGGCACAAAGCCCATCCCATGCTCTACATGTGGTGTCTCGCTAGCGAGTCCCCGCGCATGCTCGCTCCTGGGCGATGCTGCAGGCTGAGCACCCATGGAGAAGATGGGCCCCATGGCCAAGGCCAGAATGGTGGACAGCACCAAGGCAACTGCTCCCAGTCTGACGGCTGCAGCCGCGCGCTGCTTCGGGTGAGTGTCTCGCTCGCTCATGTTTACTTACCCGTGAATCAATTCCTACTATCAAGTATAACAGAATAGGAGAGGTTGACAAACAGTGCCACCGCCTCACCGGCAGTCAAGGCAGCCAATCCGGCTCAGCATGGGCGCGTCCGATCGTGCAGTCATCAATGCTGAGGAAGTCACCCCAACATCCATCAGCGTTGCATCCAACGTCCCCATAGCTCGCGTGGCCTGGGCCCAGCCGTCAGACGGCCGAAGACTATCGAAAGCGGTGCCATGCCCGACCTGCCCGACAATGACGGTGCAATACAGACCAGTTGGCGCAACACGTGGGTCACCACTTGACATCCGGTGGGCAGGCTGCTATAGTCTGAGCAGTATGAAGCCGGCAGCATAACATACTGCAAGGAGGAGAGAGAATGATTCGCAAGGGATTCGTCCTCAGTGTCACGTCGATTGTTCTGGCATCGCTGCTTTTAGCGGCGTGTGCTCCCGCACCACCTGTAGAGCCACCTGCACCCCCAGAGGAGACGCCTGCGCCACCGCCGCTAGAGGAGACCCCAGTGCCGCCAACGCCGACACCTCCGCCTCCCCTGCGGCCGATCAAGGTAGGCATAGTAGACGCCTACACCGGTCCTGCTGCGGTGTACTGCGAGGAGGCCTTGAATGGATTCATGTTGGCCCTAGAGGAGATCCATGCAGCGGGCGACATCACCATCGAGTATACCACTCGTGACACCAAGTTCGAGGTGGATACTGGCCTGGCCGTGGCCAGAGAGTTGGTGATGATGGAGGAGGTCGACATCCTGGTTGGTACTATCAGCAGTGGGGTTGCCCTAGCAGTGTCCGAGTACGCCAAAGAGGAACAGATACCGCTCATAGTCTGGATCTCGAAGAGCGAGAACATAACTGGTGCCCAGGGTCACAGGTATGTCTTCTCCACCGGTGAAAACACCTACATGGCTGGGAAAGCTGGGGGCGTAGCTCTTTCGCAGCAGCCGTACACCAAGTACTGGATCGGCGGCGATGACTATGAGTACGGACACGCCATAGCTGACGCTGCCTGGCGCAACCTCCAGGCCCTGAATCCCAACGTAGAACTGCTGGGAGAATCGTGGTGGACCGTGGGCGAACCGGACCTCGTGCCCTATCTAACCGCTATCCAGGCTGCTGAACCTGACGCGGTGATATTCGCCACCGGTGGGGCGAGCATGGCCAACATCATGAAAGCCATTCATTCCACGGGAATGGCGGAGAAGTTCCCCATTTGGATCCACACGGCGACGGACCATGCTGTTCTCAGCCGGCTGGGTGAGGAAGCTCCTGTGGGTGTGATGGGCACCATGGACTACCTCTTCTATTACCCTGAGACCGAAGAGCACATGGCCTTTGTGGAGGCCTATGAGGCAGCCTACGGACATCCTCCTGGTTTTCCTGCTTTGCATGGGTACATCACAGGGCATTTCATTGCTGAGGCCCTCAGGCAGGCAGGTACCGTCGATAGGGAGGCTTTCATTGATGCTCTCGAGGGCCTGACGGTAAGTAGCCCCGTAGGCCCAATAGAGATGAGGGCCTGTGACCATCAAGCTGTACTCCCGATATACATGGGGGTGACCGCGAAGTCGCCAGACTACGACTTCTTGATCGCTACCGATATTGTGACCCTGCCTGGTCCAGATGTGATGCCCACGTGCGAAGAGATTGCAGCTGCGCGTGGCGAGTGATGGTCTTCAGAGACCACTCAAGTGTCAACGTGCCTAATAGCTGCCGGTGAATGAAGCGTGAAACGGTAGCCGGGGGTCGGCGCTCCCCGGCTACCTATCTATATCCCACAAGAAGGAAGGCCACGTCATGGAACTTGTGCAGAACCTGGACCTTGCTGCCTTGGCAACTCAACTCCTGGTCGGTCTTAGCCGCGCGATGATCTTGTTCATGGTCTCCGCCGGCCTGAGCTTCATCCTCGGGGTGCTCAGAGTGCCGAACGTCGCTCACGGCTCGCTATACATGATAGGAGCATTCTCAGCCTATAGCATCTTCACCATGCTCGGCAGCAATTCCGCTGGGTTTTGGCTGGCTCTGGTCTTGGCCCCCTTGGTAGTGGCGCTGGTAGGCTTGATAGCGGAGAGGGCGCTGTTCTGCCATCTCTACGAGAGAGAGCACCTTATGCTGCTCCTATTTACTTTCGCTCTGATGCTTATCCTCGGCGACTTGGTGAAGATAGCTTGGGGTCCAGCCTACAGGAACATAGATCCGCCCAGCTTTCTCAGAGGCTCGATACCGATATTTGGCTCATCGTTCCCCCGCTACAGTCTATTCCTGCTCCTCATTGGCCCCGTCGTAGCCGTCAGTCTATGGCTCTTCACAAACAAGACGAAGATAGGAAAGATCTCTCGCGCAGCAGCAGTTGACAGAGAGATGGTGGGTGCGCTGGGCATAAATGTGAGCTGGGTATTTGCGGCGGCGTTCATCATCGGTTGTTACCTGGCCGGGTTAGGCGGGGCCCTCGTCGCTCCGACGATAAGTATCACCCTGGGGATGGACCACAACATCATTATGATTGCTTTCCTCATCGTGACCATCGGCGGATTGGGTAACATGTGGGGCGCTCTGGTTGGCTCTCTTCTCTTTGGCGTGACCCAGTCCTTTGGTGTGTTGTTTGTGCCACAATTCGCCATAGTTTTTCCCTACCTTGCCGTGGTCATCGTGCTGCTCGTGCGCCCTACTGGGCTGCTCAAGTCCGTGTGGTAGGAGGCTGGAACTTGCTCAAGGGAATCATCGGTCGAAAATGGCTCTGGGCAGTGACGGCCATTTTGGCCATCTTCCTCATTGTGCCGCTGCTGGCACCTAGGTACTACGTCTACGTGCTTGCTGTGATTCTCGTCACTGCCTTGTTGGCGATGAGCCTCAACCTGACCATCGGCTATGGCGGGCTATTTCAGTTTCACCACGGTGTCTTCTACGGGGTAGGGGCCTACACTGTCGCCTTGGTGTTGACGAAGACTTCCATGCCCAAGTGGGTCGGCTTCGCCGCCGGCCCCATAGCAGCAGCCCTGGTGGGCCTGCTCATCGGATGGTTCTGTATCAGGCTCAGCCAGTTGTACTTTGGCATGCTCCAGATTTCCCTGGGCTCCTTGATTTGGGCCATTGTGTACCGCTGGTATGACTTCACCGGCGGTGACGACGGCATCTATGGCATTCCAACCCCCTCAATCCTGCGCAGCCAGAACAACTCCTACTACTTCATACTACTCGTCGCTACGATCTGCATCATAGTTATGTATGTGATCGTGAGATCGCCTTTCGGGGCCACTCTTCAGGCCATCAGAGACAACCCACAGCGATGTGCGGCGGTGGGGATCAACGTCAGGCGCCATCAACTGATGGCCATTGTGATCGCCACCTTGTTCGCAGGGGTCGCCGGCGTCCTCTTTGTCACGCTGGAACGCTATGTCCACCCGCACCTGCTATTCTGGGTTCTATCTCTCGAGATATTCATCATGTGCCTCTTGGGAGGCTGGTTCACCTTCGCTGGCCCGATGCTGGGCGCCGCGATAATCGTGTCACTGCGCACCGGCGTCATACTCACTGCGCTGATTTCATTCCTGCCAGACGGGGAGATGGCAACGGCGCTGCGTGGTTTTCTTCGCGTCTACACCGAGTACTGGACCCTAATCCTGGGAATCGTACTGATCCTACTCATCTTCTTCCTGCCAGAAGGGGTAATGGGCTTCTTTCAGGACAGGCTACGGCCGCGCGCCGCACAGGGCACAGAGAAGGATAGCGGATAGATGCTGCGAGTAGAGGGCATGACCAAGTCTTTCGGCGATTTCATGGCGGTCTACGGAGCCAACCTCACTGTCGGAGAGGGCGAACTGGTGGCGGTGATCGGCCCCAACGGGGCTGGAAAGACCACTCTATTCAATCTCATCAGTGGTCAGCTCAAGCCAGACAAGGGGAGGGTAGTTTTCAAGGGAGAGGACATCACCGGACTGCCACCTCACCACATCACCAGGAGAGGGATTGCCAGGTCATTTCAGATAGTCAACATCTTTCACCGTCTGACCGCCTTCGAGAACGTGCAGGTAGCGGTGCTGTCCCGACAACGACGGAGTTTCAATCTCATCTCACCTGCTCACAACCTGGCTGTCGAAGAGACCAGCAGCATTCTCGAGAGCGTCGGTCTCTTGGAACGGGCCGGAAGCATTGCTGGAGCCCTTTCGCATGGCGACCAGAAGATACTGGAGATTGCCGTGGCGTTGGGCAATGAACCGGAGTTGCTGATTCTCGATGAGCCTACGGCTGGCATGTCTCCGGAGGAGACGGCGGCCACGATGGAACTCGTCAGACGACTGGCTGACACTCAGAGCTTGACCATCCTGTTCTGCGAGCATGATATGGAAGTCGTCTTTTCGATTGCACAGAGCATCATGGTCATGCACCAGGGGAGTACTCTTGTCCAGGGCGAGCCAGAAGAGGTGCGAGCCGACAGAGAAGTCCAGGAGGCCTATCTCGGAGGTGGCTGATGCTTGAGATAGAGGGAATCCACACCTACTATGGACTAAGCCATATTCTCTTTGACGTTTCCCTCAATGTCCAGCGCGGCCAAGTGGTTTGCCTCCTGGGGCGAAACGGCGCGGGTAAGAGCACCACCTTGAGAACTATCATGGGTCTTGCTCCACCGAGGAGAGGCAGCATCACATTCAAGGGAGAGGAGATTGCCGGCAAGGAACCCTATGAACTGGCACGAAAAGGAATGGGGTATGTCCCTGATGACAGGAGGATATTCGCAGACCTCACTGTAGAGGAGAACTTGGAAATAGCCGCCCGGAAGACTACAACGGATGAAGGATGGGATCAGGACGGGGTCTATCAGCTCTTCCCTGCCTTGGGAGACATGACCGCTCGCAAGGCTGGCTGCCTCAGCGGCGGGGAACAGAAGATGCTGGCCATTGCCCGAGCACTGATGGGCAATCCGGAGCTTCTGCTCCTAGACGAGCCCACCGAAGGTCTGGCGCCCCTCCTGGTGCGCGCACTGGAAGAGAGGATTCTGGAACTGAAACGGTCGGGCTTGACTGTGCTCCTGGCCGAGCAGAATGTGAGATCTGCGCTAAGGTTGAGCGACTTCGGCTACATCATAGACGATGGGCATATTCGCTACCAGGGCACTGTCGAGGAATTGAGAGACCATGAAGAAGTGAGGAGCAGGTACTTGCTGGTCTAGCTTGGTCTCGGCCCCGTCCCTGCCATGAGTCCTCAGTGGTTTGCGAACATTCTCGATGTAGGCTGGGAAACGTGGCGGCCCCACACTCTGCCTTTGCAGTCTCCGTCTTTCCACGGCCTCAGCGACATCGCCGAACCGCGTTGAAACCCACGGCATCCCAGCCTTCGAATGACCGGAGGCTGTGGGGAATGCCCTCCAGACGGTACTGGCTTGAGGGCGGCGCGGATCACTTGTTCCACTTCCGATCATCAAGCCGGGATCGCGGGTGCTCCGCTCGCCCGCGTGCCAGGCTGAAGCCGCACCCCAGGAACTGGGCAACCGGGCTGAGCCGGCCCTGAAACATGCTTCCCTTCACGCGTAGCATCGGGTTTCCAACCCGATGCCTTCCACGGGCGGTCTTTCGCCCCTCAACGTCAAGGTTTGACTTGACCCTTCCGGTAACATAGAATGCCATCTTGAAGGCTTGTCGATATCATGCAGCAATTGTCCAAAGCCCTTAAACGATGGAACGAGATCATCTGGGAGACCAGGCTGAAGCTTGTGGCAAGATGGGTGCGCCTGGACAAGATGACTGACGGATGGCTCGGGGTCGGCGAGCGGGCCTACAAGGGCTTTATACAACACCAGGGTACAGCCAACGCCGCCGCCATCGCCTACTATGTTCTCTTTTCCCTGTTCCCCTTGACATTGCTCCTCATCTCCCTGGGGAGCTTCGTGCTGAACTCGCAGGAAGCTCAGGAGAGAGCCTTGGTCGTGGTGGCGGGTTATTTCCCGGCCGCCGTGGAGCTTGTGCGCACCAACATCGAACGCGTGCTACAACTCAGACGCACAGCAAGTTTGGTCGGCATAGTGGGACTGATCTGGGCTGCCTCAGGTGTCTTCGGCGGCCTCAGTCGGGCCATCAACAGGGCCTGGGATGTGGAGACTCCTCGGCCCGCCTGGGCGGAGCGGGCTCTCGCGGCGGGGCTTGTTCTACTGAGTGCTTTCCTCTTCTTCGTCTCCCTCTATGCCTCACCTGCCATTGAGCTGGTGTCCCACTTTTCGGCTCTCGTGCTGAGCGGCTCCCCCGTCTCTCCCAGCCTGGTTGCGAACCTCTCGAGCATTGTCCTGCCCTTCTTGCTGACGGCGCTCTCATTCTCGTTCTTCTACACGGTTCTGCCCAGTACCCACGTTCGCTGGATCGAGGTACTGCCGGGCGCCCTGCTGGCCGGCCTGGCGTGGCAAGTCGCACAGATAGGCTTCACCATCTATCTGGGCACCTTCGCTTCCTACAACCTGGTGTACGGATCGGTGGCAGCGGTAATCGCGCTGCTGCTCTGGTCCTACATCAGCGGGGTGATCATCCTGCTGGGGGCAGAGTTCACAGTACAGTATGCCAGGCGGCGACGGGGTGAATAACTGGAGGGATCTGGGTGTGGGATGGGCCTCACTAGGAGGCGACAGGGGACTTCACAAGAGATCTACCAGGGCAGAAGGTAGATCTTGTTCATTGCTATCAGGAACAGACAGCCCAGGACCACCACGTCCAGGTAGAATAAGAGAGCAAGTATCATCCACTGTTGGATAGTTATCCCCTCTTCCATTGCCGTCCTCCTCTCCGCAACTCCTGCTCACCCACTGTCCGGAGCAAGTCGTCGTCGCGTAGCCTACCACGCATTATAACACAATAGCCACAGACTAGCAACGTCCCTGTGGACGGTGTGAAATACCGATGTGAGATCCGTCCCTGGGCGCATCCTCGCTAGGCCGCAGGCCCTGTCGAAGGCACGATCCAGCGGCGGGCGGAGCTGGAACGAGATTGTATGCGTGTCTGACGGCCTCTGCCAAAACCCTCCCATACTCGGGTACAACTGGCCTGCCTATGCCCGTACGTCCAGCCGAAGCAGGTGGGTTCCTGGGTGTCAATATTGCGTCCCACCTGTGATATAATACCTTAGGGGCCAACACGGTACCACTTCCACGTGCTGAACCGTATGCCCAACTTCGCCGAGCAATGGTGTCACCAGCCAGCTGAGGGGGGAATAATGTCAGGCAGGGACATGGACAACCAGGACATAGCCCAGGTTTTCTTCGATATCGCTGACATGCTCGACATCAAGGGTGAAGAGTGGTACCGTGTCCGCGCCTACCGGCGGGCAGCCGAAACCATGGCCCACTATCCTGAGGACCTGACCGTGCTATGGGAGGAAGGTCGGCTGCAGGAGATGCCCGGCGTCGGAGAGGCGATCGCCGGAAAAGTTGACGAAATACTCCGCACCGGGCGGCTGGAGTTCTATGAGCGGTTGAAGAGCGAGATACCCGATGGGGTGGTCTCGCTGCTGGGCATCCCTGGGGTCGGTCCCAAGACTGTCCATCGACTGTACACGGAGTTGGGTCTGGTGAGCATCCCCGACGTTGAGACCGCTGCCCGGCAGCACAAGCTGCGCCACCTCAAGGGCCTGGGCGCCAAGTCAGAAGAGCGCATTCTGCAAGGGATCGAGATGATGCACCGCATCTCTGGACGCCATCTATTGGCCACCGCCTTGCCGGTGGCAGAGGAGATAGTCTCTGCGCTGGGTGAGTGCCGGCCGGCCAAGGGCGTGACACCCGCTGGAAGCCTGCGCCGGTGTCTGCCCACGGTGGGCGACATAGACATCCTGGCGACCTCTAGCGATGCAGAGAAAGTCGTCGAGTATTTCGTTTCCCTGCCCCAGGTGCTCAGCGTTCGCTCCCGGGGGGACACGAAAGCCACTGTGGTCCTCCGTAGCGGGCTTCAGGTCGACCTGATGGTCCTGGACGAGACACACTATGGCTCGCTACTCCAGCACTTCACAGGTTCGAAGGACCATAACGCGGCCTTGAGAGGTCTGGCCCGCAAAGAGGGCCTGAGCCTGAGCGAATACGGCTTCCAGCACGAGGATGGCAGCCTGACATCGTGTGCCACCGAGGAAGAGGTTTACGGCACGCTGGGCTTGGACTGGATCCCGCCGGAACTGCGGGAAGCACGAGGAGAGCTGGAAGCAGCGGGCGGGGGGGCGCTGCCTCATCTGGTCACAGGCGGACAAATCAAAGGCGATTCTCACACCCACTCCATCTACAGCGATGGCGTCAGCACAATCGAGGAGATGGCTCTGGCGGCCATCGCTCGTCAATACGAGTACATCGCCATCACCGATCACAGTCAAGGGCTGGGCGTGGCGGGAGGCCTCGCGCCGCAGGACTTCGCGCGGCAGCGGCAGGAGATTGCGGAGCTGAACGAGAGGCTGGCGCCCTTCCGCGTACTATCGGGTGTCGAACTGGAGATCAGGACAGATGGTGAGTTGGACCTCCCCGATGAAGTACTGGCCCAGTTCGACGTCGTCGTGGCTGCAATCCACCTGGGTCTGCGCCAGGATGAGAAAAAGATGACCAGCCGGATGATGGCCGCCATGCGTAACCCGCACGTTCATATCATCGCCCACCCCACAGGCAGGCTCCTGGGCCAGAGAGAAAGTGTCGCCATCGACTTCGAGGCCATCGCGGAGGAGGCGGCCAAGACAGGAACCATGCTGGAGATCAACGCCCAGCCCAACCGATTGGACCTCGATGGGGAGTTGGCTCGACGTGCGATCAACGAAGGAGTAATGCTTGCCCTCGGGAGCGATGCCCATCATGCCGAGGGGTTGGGCGTCATGAGATTCGGGGTGGCCACTGCGCGCCGGGGTTGGGCTGAACCGCCCAACATAGCCAACACGCTCTCGTGCGAGGAGTTGCTGGGCAGACTCAAGAAAGGCAAGCGCTGACGGCGTGTGCCGTGATAGGATCACGCGCCATGTCGATTTCTCAGCCTCACAGCCGCATATCCAGCCAGTGCTGCTAGACCGCCGCCAAAGAGGAGCATAGTGTCCGGCTCAGGCACGAAGGTGGCCGACTCGCAGTCCTTCGCAAAGAGAAAATGCCCTTCCACCTCTCCTGACTGACTACTGATGTGGAGCGTCCACCGGCCGTGGTCGCCTGACTTCCAATCGGGGTGGATCCACCAGTAGTAATCAACATCATGGACGGTCGCCTCTTCCGCAACGTTCCAAGGATTCTCGCATAAGAAGATCAGTTGCAGCTCCAGCCTGCCGCGCTCATCGGCGGCCAGGAAGCCGGAGGTGCCAAATGGACCCGCGGGGCCCGGCCCGGTCAGTATCAGAAGTGGCCGCTCGAAATCCCCCAAAGCGGTGCTCGTGACCCAGGCTGTGTAACCAGGACATGGCCCGAGATCCTGCAAGGGGCAGCACTCAATGCAGTCCGGCTTGATGGTGAGGGTCACCTGAGCCACGGCGGCGCCGACAGTCAGCATCAGCAGTATGGAAACCAGGCAAACACTCCTCAGGTGAAGATTCTTCACTCCTTATCTCCCTTGATCCTTACGCTTGTGCCTCCAGCCCTCCAAATGAACGATGCAAGACAGAGCCATCCGTGCCCATAGATGCTCAAAGGTAGCTACAGGCTCAGACCATCATGCGATCCTACTCGCCATGGTTGGTTCCGAACGCTTGGCGAACAACCTCCCAACAAAGACCGCCGACCGCGCGCCTTACCCATGATGTTCGTGCACGTAATCGGGCGGAGCCATGTTCCCAAAGGCGTTGATCACGACTTCACTTAGCGCCGGGTGAATGACCTGTGAGTCCGCCAGAGGGATGTAGTCCTGCTCACCCGCATTCATGAGATACACTATCTGCTGCACTAGGATCGCCGCGTGGGACCCCACTATGTGGCATCCCAGAATTCGTCCCGTACCTTGCTCCACCACCACCTTCACCAGACCATCCTCCTCGCCCATGGCGTAGCCCTTGGTGACCTCCATGTACTCGGCCCTGCCGACGAGGATCTCATACCCAGCCGCCTTGGCCTGCTGCTCCGTCAGGCCTACCCCGCCCACCTGCGGGTAGCCGTAGACGGCATGGGGCACAGCGTGATAGTCCACCGGGTGTCTGTGTTCGGTGAAAGCATTCATCCACACCACTTGCGCCTCGTAGTTGGCCGTGTGTCTGAACATATGCCTGCCCAGCGCATCTCCCAGAGCCCAAATGTCGGGCTTGGTGGTTTCCAGGTATTCGTTCACCTTGATCCAGCCATGCTTATCGGTCTCGACGCCTGTCTTTTCCGGCTTCAGCAGGTCGGAAACGGACCGCACCCCAGCCGCCAGCATGACCTCGCTGGCCGTGAAGTCGCGGGTCTGGTCGTCCTCGCGATTCAGCGCAGTGACCACCTTCTGATCGCCCCTCTTTGCCACCTTGACGACTTCATGGTTGGTGTGGATCTCCGCATACTTGGAGAAGCGCCTCTTCACTATCTCGGATATCTCAGGGTCCTCCCCCAACAATAGGCGGGGCATCATCTCCAGAAGGGTCACCTTGGTTCCCAGGGCCGAGAAGAAGTGCCCATACTCGCAGGCAATGTACCCTCCGCCAATGATGATCAGGCTCTCAGGTGGAGCGTCAAGTTGAAGAACGGAGACGTGGTCGATGTAGCCTGTCTCGACCAACCCCTCTATGGGCGGCACCAGCGCCCTCGCCCCCGAGGCGATAACTATCTTGGGAGCGGTTATGGTCTCCTTGCCAACCTTCAACTGGTAGTCGCCCACGAACTCGCCCGTCTCCCGGTACCATCGCAGGTCCGCCACCGCATCGACGCTGGACTCCATCTGCTCTCTATCTTCATCGACGAAGATGCGCATGCGCTGCATCATCAGGGGAAAATCCACCTTGGTGATGGTCCCTTCAACACCGATGGCCTTGGCTTCGTCCAATTCCCTGATCACATCCGCGGGGTAGAGAAGGATCTTGGAGGGTATGCAACCGGTATTCAAACACGTCCCTCCCATAAGGCCGTGCTCAACCACGGCCACGCGCATCCCCAGCTGGATGGCGTTCGAGGCCACGTTCATGCCGGCTCCTGACCCGACAACGATCAGATTGTACTCCTTCATGGAATCACCTTCTTCTTTCGGCCGCGCCTGCATATTGCCACGCCGCGAGCCACCCCTGCGGAAGATCCACGCCCGCGCAACCAAGACAGCGTGAACGCCCGTCAGTCCTCGTAAAGCACAGCCGTGCCGCTCGCGCTCACCATCAGCATGTTGCCTCCTGAGCCAATGCCGATCGTTTCGTAATCCAAGTCGACCCCCACGACGGCATTGCCACCCAGCGCCCTTGCTTGTTCCTCCATTTCCCGCATGGCGATGAGCTTGGCCTGCCTCAGCTCCTCTTCATACTCCGCGGACCTCCCTCCCACTATGTCCCGTATCCCGGCGAAGAGGTCTTTGAAGATATTGGCCCCCAGAATCGCCTCTCCACTCACCAAGCCTAAGTACTTGGTGATCTTCTTTCCCTCAATGTTCGGCGTTGTCGAAACTATCACTTCTCCTACCTCCAGCTATCGCGTCGTCGAGCAAATAGCAATAGTGCATACCGCCGCGGTCACATCATCCACTTGCCAGTACCCCAAACGCCCTATGCCACTCGGTCCCGACTATTCATTGACTTGATTCTCCAGTTCCTTGAACGCAGCACCCCAGGCCCTTGCGAACCACTCCCGCGCCTCTTCCCATTCGGCTGAACTCCTCCAGCCAGAGTGGATGAGATGCGCTTCCGTGCAGGGAACGGGCCCATCATCGCAGGGCGCGAAGATGACTACCACGTGAGTCAGAGGATCAGCCTCGTTCATGAAGTGCTGATACTGGGTTGGCCCCTTCCATTCGAAACAAAGGAACTTGTCGCCCTCGATCGCCGTCACCTTGCACCCAATGGTGCTGTTGATCTCTCGATCACCGGGATCCCAGAAGAGCTCGTACTTGCCCCCGACGAGGGGCTCGATCTCTGCAAGCGGAGCGAGCCACAGCTGGACCAGTTCGTTGACCGTGAACATCTCGAAGGCACGATGAGCATCGCACTCTAGACGCGCTCGCTCGTGTATTACCTTGTCCATCCCACCCTCCACTCATGCGTATGTCAATTCGGGCCGGTGTCTGGCTCCGTGCGCTTGGTTCCTCAGCTCCTTCGTGCTAGTCTGTACCCCTGGTGACGCGCGGCAGCAAACGCCCGGCTTTGCTTTGTGTAGTTCCGGTAATCGTCGCCGAAGCGCGCCACCATCATCCTCTCTTCGTCGTCTATACGCCTCCATAGAAGTAGTAGGGCCAGGACGGTGCCCACCGCAAAGAGCGCGTTCGCGGACACCAGGGTCAGAGCAATGAGAAACATGAAGGTGACCGCGTACATGGGATGCCTGACCCACCGATAAGGTCCGCCCGTGACGAGGGCATGCTCCTCCCTGAGCTGAAGGTCGCTGGACCAGTACCTTCCCAGCGTGTGCTGTACCCACACCAGCAGAACCAGACTCACCAGACCCGACACCGCCCCACCCCAACGCAACCACGGGGGAAGCGGAAGTATGAACCATCGCATCCACTCCGGTTTGACAGCGTAGATGATGACAGCAACCACAAAACCTAAGAACAGCGTGGCCCGCAACGCGAGCATGCCGCTACTCTGAGTTTGTATGGCTTGCCTGCTCACCAACACGCTTTCACCCGCCAGTCGAACCTTGGCGTAGTAGTAGAATCTGATGGCGAATAGACCCATGCATAGCGCCAGAAAGATGATTCTGAACCCGGTCTCATCATGCACAATACCGGCTCCAGCAGGCTCGCAACTCACGGCGGTCGACAAGTCTGGGCCGGAGAAACCGCCACAGCCTGCGCTCTCTTGGATCGGTGGCGCACCCGGGCTGCATGAATGCGCTCACGGCCCCCAGTGAGCGGTGCACCCCGGCCAAGCTAATAGTACTCGCAGGTCTCGATATGACGCCAGTGCTGGGGATGATGCACACGACCGAGCTATGCCACCCTCCGTCCGCCCATAAACCTTCACTTTTCGGGCGTGGCGGATGGCTGAGCGAACCGTGGAAAGCAAAAACAGCTCACACCGGAGCGCAGAAGTCAATTCCACTGAAGAGGACAGGTCACCGAGTTCCACCCCGCCAGTCCGCCCAGCACCACTACCACGTTGTCCCAACCCTCACGCTGTAGCAGGCTGGCTGCCAGCATCGCGCGCTTGTCGGTTGCACAGAAGATGTAGACCGTGCGGTCCCTGGGAACCTCCTGGAGGTGATTCGGCAGCTGCGTGACGTGGATGTGCTGCGCATGAGGAATGCGAACCTTCTCCACTTCCTCCTCGCTGCGTACGTCGAGGATCGAGGTCTCCCCGCCCTCATCCAGGAGGCGGCACAACTGCTGCACGGTGACGGTCCTCACGGACTGGCTCTCCAGGCCTGCCGTGTGCCAGGATATCATCCCTCCCGAGAGGTAGCCAGCCAGCTTGTCGTACCCCATCCTGATGAGGTAACGTGTGGCCTCTATGGGGTTCTCCCATTCGCTCACCAGCAGGATGGGCTGGTCATAGGGAAGGAACCATCCGCCGAAGCCAGGCACGCCGCCGAGCCAGATGGACAACGCCCCCGGAACGTGGGCCGACGAGAAGCCCAGCTCCATCCTCGTGTCCACAACCACGGCATCCTTCATCCTCTCCGCGAACTCCTGCACTGCCAGAGGCATAGGCAGAGGGAGTGCACCTAGTGGCGGTGGTTCCAGGTTGTACTCCTCCATTCGAGTGAAGTAGGGTGGCCTCTCCAACTCCCTCGCGACCTCAGCGACGAACTCGTTCTGCTCCGCATATTCCAGCTTCGGATTGACTCGCCGTTCCAGTCCGATTGTGGTCCACACTCGGTCAGCGATGGCACTACCACACGCCGACCCGGCGCCATGAGCAGGACAGACAATGACCTCATCGCCCAGCGGCAGCAAGTTATCGTAGATGGTATCGTACAGAAGTGCAGCCATCTCCTCAGCCCGGTCCATTCCGAGAAGATCGACGCGTCCCACGTCACCCGCGAAAAGCGTGTCGCCCGTGAACACCATCCAGGGTGCTCCATCGGGAGCGCGCAGAGAATAGCTCTTGCTGCCCAGGGTGTGCCCGGGCGAATGGATGGCTCGCAGCTCCAGGCGTCCCGCCTTCCACGTCTGCCCATGCTCAACAGCGTGCCCGTACCTGTAATCCAGGTGTGAGTCGGCATGCCAGATGTCCGCATCGGTGCGAGAGGCCAACTCCGTCGAACCGATGACATAGTCCTCGTTGCGGTGAGTCTCCAAGATGTGGCGAATGCGCATACCCTCCTGATACGCCTTTTCTACGTAGACGTCGCAATCGCGCCGCGGGTCGAGGACAATCGCCTCCGTCTGATCACCTATGAGGTAGGAATAGTGGGCCAAACCCTCTGACTCGATGCGTTCGAAGAGCCTATCATGCCTCCGTATGAACTCCCGCCACCCTCTGCGTGGGAGTAGGGCAGCGGCGATGGGTACATTGAATATGTCATTAATGTGCTGGCTAGGGTAGTGGTGAACTATTGACTGATACAGGCCAGATTGTAGTGATGAACGAATAGACGAAAAACGGCCTCATGAAAGCAATCCAACTTGGAAAAGGACAGGGTTTTGCAAACAAACCGAGCCAGGCGTTGACGCAAGCTATTGAACCAACGCTCGATATGGTTGGTTTCCCCGCTGTCTTTGCCGACCGATTGATGACGGTCGATGGCGAAAACCGCCTGGTACGTATCCCAGAAATCGCTGAACGAGTAGCAGCGTTTGTAGGCGCGCGGGATGCGCAGCCAGAGGTGCAGACAACTCGCTTCACTGCGGTCACCGATGAAATAGGCGACAATCTGCCGGGTGCGGCGGCACAGCACCACCCACACCCAGCGCTTGTTGGTTTTCTTGAGGACAAACGACCACAACTCATCCAGTTCCAGCACCTCATCCAATTGAGCGTCAGCCAAGGTTGTTTCCAGCGGCGGCAGTTGCGCCGCCCAGTCTGCAATCCATGCTGCCACAGTACGCCGCGACAACCCAAACAAGCGCTCTACCCCCCGCAAACTGATGCGTTCCAGCACGGCACGTTTGACCTGGCTTCGCGTCCGCTCATCATAGCCGCGTTGCGCCTGCAAGGTCCCGTAGCTCTGGCAGTCGTGGCAATAGTATTTCTGTGCGCCTTTGTAATCGTGTCCGCTTCTCACCATGTTGTCGCTGCCGCATTTTGGGCGCGAATGCGTTATAATCGTTTGTATCATGAGAAGGTGCTCCCGGTGAACTTGGTGGTTTGTCTTGGAGTGCCTTTTCCGGTAAATTCTACCCTCTGCATGAGTTCACAGCATACCCAGAAGCTGATGAGGACGCGATGGATACACCCTACACACAGTGGATAACCGCCCAACTAGACCCGCTTGGCGAACGCGTGAAGCACATCGAACCGGTTCGCACCGGTCAGGCCAGCGCCGTGTTTGCCGTGCTGACCAATGTACACCGCTACTACTTCAAGACCTGCGGCGCGCCCTTTACCCATGAACCGCAGCTCGCGGCGGCGCTGGATTCGTGGATGCCGGGCAGCGTGCCGCGCGTGCTGGCCATGGATACGGCGCGCCACTGGTTGCTCACGGCCGACGCCGGGCCAATGCTGCGCGCCCGCATTCAGGCCGATGGCGACACCACCCTGTCCGATGAGATGCTGCGCCGGTTTGCCGCCTTACAGCAGCAGATGATCCCCCACCAGGAGGAACTGCTCCGCCTGGGGGTGCCGGATCGACGGCTGGACCGGTTACCGGCGCTGTACGACGACCTGATCGCCGATGCTCCCGCGCTGCTGGTTGGGCAAGAGGAGGGCGTTTCGGCGGCGGACCTGGAACGGCTGCGCGCGTTCGCGCCGACCGTGCGACAGTTATGCGCGCAGTTGGCCGGTTACAACCTGCCCGAAACCATCCAGCACGATGATTTTCATACGGGGAACGTGAGCGAACACTATCACTTTTTCGATTGGGGCGAATGCTACGTTGCGCACCCATTTTACTCGCTTTTGATCGCGCTGCGCGACGCCAAGTTCACGCTTGGGTATGATCCGCGCACGTTGGATCGGCTGCGGGATGTGTATTTGCAGTGCTGGACGGATTACGCCCCATTGACGCGGTTACATGAGGTGCTGGCGATCACGCATCAATTGGCTGCTTTAGGTCGCGCGTTGAGTTGGTGGCAGGTCATCCAACACGCCGACGATGCCTATCGCGCCGAATATGCGGATGCTGTGCCCTATTGGCTGCTCACGTTTTTGCACAACACGCCGCTGGCATAACGACCGGTGAACTATCCGCAGATACCTCATCAGTCAAATTCTCACCACT
>CAYGAW010000136.1:0-17104 GCA_964347945.1 uncultured Anaerolineales bacterium | reverse complement strand
ATGACGTCGCAGGAGGCGCAGGAGATATTCGTATCCGAGCTATCGTGGCCGGCGGTGCGAGATGACGCGCTAGGTCTGGTGGCTGAGGATCAGCAGCCTTTGTGGGATGCGATCCAGGCGGCCGCTAGGGACGGGGTGTTGCGGCCCAACGTGCCGTACTTGACGACGGATGTGTTTCCGTTGATCACCGAGGCATGGGACCGCGCCGTTTATGACGGTGAGGACGTGAATGCTGTCCTCAATGACGTTGGCGCTCGTCTGGCGGCGCTCATCGCTGCCCAGGAAGAGTAGCATCTTTGGGGACTGGGCCTCTCGCAGGCCCAGTCCCCTTCATTCTGGCTGGAGCTGACCAACATGACTACTGCCGAGCTGGCGCGACCGTATGCCCCCGCCCGCCTAGAAAGCGTCAGATCCTTGTTCAGGAGACACTGGTTTGAGATCGTTTTGATCAGTCCCTTGTTTTTGTATGTCTTCGGGACGACGCTGATACCGGTCTTCGCCTCTATTCTTCTTGGCTTCCAGGACCCTCCTCGCGGGGGAGGATTCCCTTCATTGGAGAGCTACCAACTGGTGATCCAGGACTACCAGTTCGTCTCTGCGTTTACCAATACTCTGATCGTCACCTTTACCAGCGTGAGCCTCGAGCTGGTCTTGGGCTTGATGGTGGCCATGATGATGGCTCGACGTTTCCGGGGTAGAGGCATCTTCCGAGCTATCATACTTTTGCCCCTCGGCATCCCCGTGGTGGTGGCGGCTTCGAACATGCGGTACATCTTTCTATCCTCTGGCTATCTCAATCAAGCACTCATGGATCTGAATCTGATCAGTCAGCCCATAGACTGGCTAGCAGAACCGCTGGCGCTTTTCACGGTAGCTATGTCAGACATGTGGAAGGTTACCCCACTGGTGATGTTGATCCTCTTGGCAGGGTTGGAGTCCATACCTACTGAGCTGTACGAGGCGGCCCAGGTTGATGGGGCGGGAGTATGGCACCGTTTCCGCTATGTGACACTGCCTCTGCTAAGGCCGGCGATCACATCGGCCGTGGTTATTAGGGGTATTGACGCCTTCCGGATTTTCGCCCATCCCATGGGGCTGGGAGTTGGCCGCACTGTACCTGTGCTGTCAACCTTTGGATACTACGAATACCAGCGAGTCTACTACACGACGTCAGCTGCCACATCCACCATACTCCTGGTGATGATCTTGGTCACGGTGGTACTCTACATTCGCCTTGCTGGAACGGAGGAGATAACGGGATGAGCGTAGGCGTGTCGGACGATGTAGTGAAGCGTCGCGTCATCAACTGGCGCAGGGTGCTCGGCAGGGTCGGATTCGCACTACTGGTATTGGTTGTGGTAGCTGTGACCATCGCTCCGGTCTACTTCATGGTTGTGCTATCGGTCATGGACCCCAGCGAGTTCTTCAGACCTGACCCGGCCTACTTCCCCAGCAAGTTCACCACCCAGTGGTGGGAACGCGTGCTCAATAGCGAAACTCTCTATCCGGCCTTCACGAAGAGCATGGTTGTGGCTACGGTAACGACAGTCATCGCGGTGATCATCAGTGTCCCAGGCGCATACGCTATCTCTCGGATGGCACCCAAGATCAAGTACTTCTTGATACTGAGCCTGTTTTTCACTAGAATGTATCCCGAGATTGGGATCGCGTTGCCGGTGGCTGTGCTGTTTCTTCGGATGGGCTTGCATGAGGGCATCATAGGCCTCGTTTTCGCACATCTGATCCTGGTGTTGCCCGTATGTGCTTGGATCCTAGTTGGTGCCTTTGAGACCATCCCCCGCGACTTGGAGGAGGCGGCCAGCGT
This sequence comes from uncultured Anaerolineales bacterium, assembly GCA_964347945.1. Lineage (GTDB taxonomy): Bacteria > Chloroflexota > Anaerolineae > UBA7937 > B3-Chlor > CAYGAW01. The sequence continues at coordinate 15,279 of CAYGAW010000136.1, read as the reverse complement.
GGACGGCGCAAGTAGGATTGGCACGCTGTGGCGCGTCGTGATTCCGCTGGCGGCTCCTGGCATCTCAGTTGCGGCCATATTTACGTGGCTCTTGTCTTGGGACGAGGTTACATATGCACGCTTCTTGACCCTCTTGCATCCCACGCTGCCCATCCAGATTCTGGACATCATCGGGCGTTCGGGCCCTACGGTCGTGGCCACCTGGGCCACCATCGTCACCATCCCGGTGGTCATCGTTACATACCTAATGCAGAGGTGGCTCAGGGCGGATTACTTAGCCGGGGCTGTGAAGGGCTAATACTCAAGGGAGGTGGTTGCGTTCGGCCAACATGCTTCAAAAAGTTAACATAAGAAGAAAGCGATCCCTCGAAAAGTACCGTGGCATCGTCACCGACGGCCTGATAGCTGAGATTCATGATCTGGCTGCATGGTTGAAGGGGGCCAGGATTGTGCACATCAATGCCACGGCTTTTGGTGGGGGGGTTGCGGAGATGCTGCAGAGTCTGGTGCCGCTGATGTGCGATGTGGGATTGGACGCAGAATGGCGGGTGATCGCCGGTGATGATGAGTTCTTCACTGTCACCAAGGCCTTCCACAACGGTTTGCAAGGCATGGATCTGGCTCTGTCTGACGAGATGAAGGACACATGGCAGCGGTACAACAGGAGAAACGCTGACGAGTTCGAGGGGGCGTACGATTTCGTCGTTGTCCACGATCCACAGCCCGCGGGATTACCGCATTTCCGCGGTGACAGCGGGGCCAAGCACTGGATATGGCGTTCTCACATAGACACGTCCCATCCCAATCCTGCCTACTGGGAATTCATGGTGCCCTTTCTTGCGAGCTACGATGCTGGTGTCTTCAGTATGAGGGAGTACGAGGGGGATGGGTTGGCTTTCCCGGAGTTGGCCATCATATATCCGTCGATTGATCCGCTCTCGCGCAAGAACCGTCCCATGAGTCGGCGCCGAGCGAGGAGGATCTGTCGCGGGTTGGGGGTGGACACAGACCGCCCGGTGATCACTCAGGTCTCGAGATACGATCCGTGGAAGGATCCGTTGGGTGTCATAGATGCCTATCGGATCGTCAAGGAAAGCGTGCCTGAACTGCAATTGGTGCTCATGGCTTCTATGGCCAATGACGATCCCGAAGGCTGGGAGTATCTCGCGCGGACCCAGCAACATGCAGGCGATGATCCCGACATCCATCTGCTGTCCTTCCAGAGAAACAACGACCTCGAGGTCAATGCCCTCCAGACTTACTGCGACGTAGTGATCCAGAAGTCGGTGCGAGAGGGCTTTGGCCTCGTGGTCACCGAGGCGATGTGGAAAGGGCAGGCCGTGGTTGGCGGTGCCGTCGGTGGCATACCACTCCAAGTGATCGACGGTGAGACGGGTTTCCTGGTGCACAGTATCGAGGAATGTGCAGAGAAGGTACTCTATCTTCTCAATAATCGAGATGAAGCGAGAATGATGGGGGGCGCTGCCAAGGAACACGTTCGGTGCAATTTTCTGACCCCTCGCCATTTGCGGGATTACCTGGAGTTGTTCAGGAAGCTATCCGCCAGCGAGTCGCCTGGAGCTGCGGTCTAGCGGATCCTGGATAGTGAAAGCCTAGCCTGCGTCACGTACGCGGTCCGCGATCTCGTTCGTGTCGGCCTTGCGCAGATTTGGGCCTCATCCAGCGTATTCTCCCGCCCAGCGGTGAGGACGAGTGCTGAAGAGGAAGACCCTCTATCCCCGTTCGTATGGGGCCTGACAGCGACTAGCGTGACATAGGTCATCGCCGTGGTGATGAGCGTTCCCGGCGGGTACGCGATCTCCCACTTGGCGCGCGAGACAAGGTAATCCTTGAAATCGTGCCGCTTCTTGAGTAGAATGTAGGTGGAGATTGGGGTGGCCCCGCCTGTCGCTCTGCCCATTCTACGGATGGTCCCGTAGGGCAGGATTGTGGGCCCCGTGTTCGCATATTCGATCCTGGTGTTGCTCATTTGCACCTGGATCTTGATGGACGCCAGTGAAACCATCCCTCGCGACCTCGATGAGGCGTGGAGCGTGGATGGCGCAACGCGACTGGGCGTGCTTCGGCGTGTTCGGGTGCGGCCACATTGTCGTGGGACGAGGTGAGTTCTGCATGCTTACTGACCTCAGGGCACTTGCGGGACTACTCGAAGCTGTCCGAGAAGCAGTGCGCCTGAGAGTCAGAGAATACGGCTTGGAGAGAGGTGTGAGATGGCCAGCGTGACTTATAAGCACGTAACTAAGCGCTTCGGAGATGTGGTGGCGGTCGCCGATCTCACCCTGGAGATCGCCGATAAGGAGTTTCTCGTGCTTGTGGGCCCTTCAGGGTGCGGGAAGTCTACATCGCTACGACTTCTGGCCGGGCTGGAGGAGGTGACTGAGGGGGAGATCTACATCGGTGATCGCCTGGTCAACGATGTACCGTCCAAGGACCGGGACATCGCGATGGTCTTCCAGAGCTATGCTCTATATCCTCACATGAGTGTCTTCGACAACATGGCCTTCGCCTTGAAGTTGCGGAAGGTCAAGAAGCCTGAGATCAAGGAGAGGGTGCAGCAGTCCGCTGAGGCGTTGGGCATCGCGGGATTACTGGATCGCAAACCCAAACAACTGTCGGGTGGTCAGCGGCAGCGAGTGGCCCTGGGCCGGGCCATCGTCCGTGAGCCCGCCGTCTTCTTGATGGACGAACCTCTTTCCAACTTGGACGCCAAGCTACGTGTCGAGGCCCGAGCCATGCTCAGCAGGTTGCACTTGAGCCTGGGCACGACTTTCATCTATGTGACCCACGACCAGGTGGAAGCCATGACCATGGGCACCAGAATCGCTGTCCAGAAGGATGGCGTCTTGCAGCAAGTGGATACACCTCAGAACCTGTACGATCTTCCAGCCAACATCTTTGTGGCTGGCTTCATCGGCAGCCCGGCTATGAACTTCTTCGATGCCAGATTGGCGGGGAGGGACGACGCAGTATCCATCCAGACCAAGGCTTTCCAGGTGGAGGTTCCCAAAGACAAGGCGACTGGTCTCAATGAGCACCTGGGCAAGGACGTGATCTTCGGGATCCGACCCGAGGACATCCACGACAAGAGGTTCACGCCCATTGACGTGACAGCCGCGCCTCTCGTCGCAAAGGTGGACGTCATAGAGCCCATGGGTTCTGAGCGGTACCTGTATCTGGTAGTTGATGGCAAGGACTTCGTCGCTCGCGTGGATCCTCGCAGCACCGCTTCGGTTGGCGAAGACCTTGAGATAGCCCTCAACATGGACAACCTGCACGTCTTCGACGCCAAGACGGAGAAGGCGATACTCTGAGAAGACGGCGTTGCCATCATTCGATGGGTTGCTCCAAGGTGATGGTAGTACCCGAAGGCAGCTGCGCATCCTCGGTTGGGGCCTTTGGTGACCATGAGCGGAAGGGGGGTGGGAAAAGGCCATGACACCTTGGCACGGTATCGGCAGGATTCTCGGCGACGGAAGGAAGTATTAAGCGCAAGGGAGGAAGCGATGTCTAAGAACATACGATGGATACTGATCGCCACCTTGGTGCTGATCGCCCTTGTGGTTGGCGCCTGCGGGACGCCCGCACCGCCGCCACCAGAGGAGACGCCAGGGCTGCCCTCCGGCTCGATCGAGATCTTTAGCTGGTGGACCGCCGGTGGCGAGGCCGAGGGCCTTGAGGCCATGTACGACGTCTTTGCCGCCCGATATCCGGATGTAGAGATCATCAATGCCACTGTGGCGGGTGGCGCCGGGATGGAGGCCAAGGCAGTGCTCGCCACGCGTATGCAAGCTGGCGACGCGCCTGACTCCTTCCAGGTCCACGCTGGTCACGAGCTGATTGACTCCTGGGTCGTGGCGGAAAAGATGGAGCCGGTGACCTTCATCTTTGAGGAGAATAACTGGCTCGACGTCTACCCGCCCGGCGTTATCGAAGTCCTCTCCAGCGGGGGCGAGATCTGGAGCGTGCCGGTCAACATTCACCGCTCCAACGTGCTCTGGTACAACAAGCAGGTCTTTGAAGACAACGGTTTGACTGCGCCCGCCACGCTCGATGATTTCTTTGCCGTGGCCGAGGATCTGGCGGCAGCGGGCGTCACGCCGTTGGCCGTGGGCGACAGTGGCGTCTGGGTAGACCTTCACATCTTCGAGTCTCTGCTGTTGGCCACGTTGGGGCCGGATGCTTATCGTGGCCTGTGGGACGGCGGTACAGACTGGAACGGGTCGGGGGTGACAGAGGCGTTGGAAGCCCTTGTCGGGATGATGGACTACGCGAATGAAGACCATTCCGCCCTTTCCTGGGATCAAGCCGCTCAACTTGTTGTTGACGGCGACGGGGCTATGACCATCATGGGCGACTGGAGCGAGGGTTACTTCAAGTCTGTCGGCCTGACGCCTGATGTCGAGTTCGGCTACGTACCCTCACCCGGGACGGCAGGGAGTTTCATCATGCTCTCCGACTCCTTCGGGCTGCCCCTGGGCGCGCCCAACCGGGCCGGGGCAATTGCCTGGCTCACTGTGTGCGGCTCGAAGGAAGGGCAGGACGCCTTCAACCCGATCAAGGGCTCTATCCCTGCGCGCACGGATGGGGATCGCTCCCTGTACGACGCCTACTTGCAGTCGGCCATGGACGACTTCTCGTCTGACGAGATCGTGCCGAGCTTGGCCCATGGTGCTGCGGCCTCCGAAGGTTGGGTCACTGCCATCGGCGATGCCATGACGCTCTTCGTGGCCGATCTGGACGTCGACGCTGCGCAAGAGGCTATGGCCCTGGCTTGCGTGGACGCTGGCGTGTGCGAGTAGTCTAGTTTTTCCACGGGTCCGTCGTGGATCCAATGGGCGTCGCCGGGATGGTCGGAGCCCTCTCGGCGGCGCCCATCTCACGGACTGGAGGTAGTTGTGCATGGCGCATGCGCGACGCGAGCGCTGGTTCGCCTTCTTGATGCTGCTCCCATCCATCATCCTGATCGCGATCTTTGTCTACGGCTTCATCGGGTGGACGACCACAGTCTCCCTCTCCAAGTGGGACGGCATCGAGCCTGACTATACCTGGGTTGGGCTGGAGAACTTCAGGAAGCTTCTCATAGGGGGAGGCACATCGGCCAGGCGCTTCCACATTGATCTCTGGAACACCTTGTTTTTCACCCTTCTCTTTCTGGTGGCGTGCGTGGTTGTGGGCCTGGTGCTTGCCATACTGCTCGACCAGAACATCAAAGGCGAGGGCATCTTTCGCACCATCTACCTCTTTCCTATGGCTATTTCCTTTGTGGTTACCGGTGTGGTCTGGCAATGGGTATTTGCGCCTGGCACGGACACGCGGCTGCGCGGGGTCAACGCGTTATTGCATAGCGTGGGGCTGGATAGCTTTCGCTGGGGGTGGTACACCGACACTACCTCCATCGGCCCTTTTCACGTCGCGCTGATCCCGGTAATCATCGCTGCCGCCTGGCAGCTTACCGGCTACACCATGGCCATGTACCTGGCCGGTCTGCGCAGCATCCCCGAGGAGCTGCGTGAGGCCGCACGGGTAGATGGCGCGAGCGAGATTGGGATCTATCGCCACGTGATCCTGCCCATGTTGCAGCCCATCACCCTCAGTGCCCTCATCATCCTGGGCCACACCTCGCTGAAGATCTTTGACCTGGTTTTCACCATGACGGGCAGGGGACCCGGCTTTGTCACCGATGTGCCAGGCATCTTCATGTTTGAAACGACCTTCCAGGGAAACCACTATTCTCAGGGTGCCGCCATCTCCATCATCATGCTGCTCACGGTTGCCGTGGTGATCGTTCCCTATCTCATCTACAGCTTGCGCCGGGAGGTGGAGCTGTGACCCGAGGCTTGAACCCCGCGCGCATCGCCATCTACCTGATGCTCATCCTCTTTGGCATCCTCTTCTTGGTGCCGGTGTACGTCCTGCTGGTCAGCTCGCTCAAGACCTTTGTCGAGGTGCAGGACCTCTCCAGACTGTGGAGCCCGCCATCTAGCGTGCACCTGGAGACTTTTCGCTCCGCTTGGTTTGGCATTCCAGAGAAGGGACTACGGGGCCTGGGTCCGAACATCATGAACAGCATCTATCTGACGGTACCCGCCACTATCATCTCCTCCGTGCTTGGCTCACTCAACGGGTACGTACTCTCCAAGTGGAGGTTCCGCGGGGCCGACGTGATCTTTCCACTGATGCTCTTCGGCATGTTCATCCCGTACCAGAGCATCCTCATCCCACTGACGCAGACATTGCGCGCCGTTGGTCTGGGCGGAACTCTTTGGGGGCTGATCCTAGTACATGTGGTGTACGGGCTTCCCATCACCACGCTCATCTTTCGCAATTACTATGCTGAGGTGCCCACCGATCTGGTAGATGCAGCTCGTATTGACGGCGCGGGCATTCTGGGCGTCTACTGGCGGGTGATCTTTCCTCTCTCCCTTCCCGGTTTTGTCGTGGTCATCATCTGGCAGTTCACCAATATCTGGAACGAATTCCTCTTTGCCGTCACTGTCTTGCAGAAGCCTGAGTTGCAGCCGATCACCGTGGCCCTACGGAACTTGGCCGGCAGCCAGATCAAGGAGTGGAATATGGTCATGGCCGGGGCAGTCATCGCGGCCTTGCCGACGCTGCTCATCTATGTGCTCATGGGTCGCTTCTTCATCCGGGGTCTGCTGGCTGGATCGGTGAAGGGATAAGATCTGAGCATGACAACCCTGCGCCACGGTGAGACTGGCCTGCGGTGGGGCCTGCTTTCCACAGCCCGCATCAACCGCCGGCTGATCCCAGCCATTCGCGCGGCTGAGCGCGCCAAGTTGGTCGCGGTCGCCAGCCGCAGCCATGAGCGGGCAGAGGCTTACGCTGCTGAGTGGGATATACCCCGCGTCCACAGCAGCTATCAATCCCTGTTGGATGATCCCGATGTGGATGCGATCTACATTCCACTGCCCAATAGCCTCCACGCGGGGTGGGCTGTTCGGGCCGCTGAGGCTGGCAAACACGTCCTGTGCGAAAAGCCACTCGCGGTCAGTGCCGCCGAGTGCGATCAGATCATCGCCGCTGCCGAGTCGGCTGGCGTGGTGGTGGTCGAGGCAGTCATGTACCTCCACCACCCCTTGCTCGGCAAAGCTCGTGAACTGATCCAGGGGGGAGCGGTGGGCCGGGTCACGCTTGTGCGGGGAACTCTCTCCTTCTTCCTCGACCGGCCGGATGACGTGCGCTGGAGGCAAGAGTTGGGGGGCGGCGCACTGTGGGACGTGGGCAGCTACCCCGTGAGTTTCATTCGCTGGATGGCAGGCGAGCCACACGAGGTCTTTGGCTGGGAGACGCCCGCCGAAAGTGGCGTGGACGAGAGCTTCGCAGGGCTGTTGCGGTACAGGGACGGCGTGCTGGGTGTGTTTGACTGCGGGTTCCGCACCGAATGGCGCAGCGAGGCTCAGGTCTTCGGCCCCGAGGGAACGTTGACAATCGTAGAACCATACGTCATTAGCGCTGAGAGCAAGATCCTGCTACGCAGTGGCTCGGAAGAGGAGGAAATCAGGGTGCGGCAAATCGACGTCTACCAGTGCGAGGTGGATGCCTTGACCGCTGCCGCGCTCGACGGAGCACCGTTGCCTGTGTCTCTGGCGAGTAGCCGTGCTAACGTGGCTACGATATCGGCGCTGTACGAATCGGCACGCTGTGGCCTTCCCCAACCAGTGTCACCGGAGTGAAGCACTGCCAAAGGCACCTGGCGCCCCCCCAATCCCTCTTGCTCTCTCTTTCCCCGGTCTCTGCAGATTCCCCGTGGCGAGCGACCTGTCACCATCAATACGCTACGCGATCGGGTCAGAGGGCCATTGGCCTCGGATGAAGACGTGCCGACGCGTAGCTTTCAGAGTCAGGGTATGTGCTGGATCCCAGGACATGTGTTACAATCCCAGGCGGCATCGAGGCCACCAGATATTGAGCGGAGGTAGAGTGTGTCCCTGTCAGGATTAGATGACAGTACGAAGCGCGTTCTGATGTTTGGAGGGAAGGGAGGGGTAGGTAAGACTACGTGCTCGGCCACGACGGCCTTGCATTACGCCTCTCTCGGCCGGAAAACGCTCATCATCTCCAGCGACCTCACCCCTTCACTTTCAGACATCTTCGAGATGGAGGTGGGACCCGCGGAGAAGCCGGTCGAAGGCGCAGAGAACCTCTACGCCCTGGAGATCGGGCCCGACGAGGTGATGAAGAGGTGGAAGAAGAAGTTCGGCCCTGAGATCTACGAAGCAGCATCGTCGTTGATAGACATGCCTTACGATGAGGTCATCGACTACGTGGCCATGGCCCCTGGAATTCAAGAGGAGTTTATGCTGGACTACGTGCTGGAGCGTATCAAGGACGGCTCATATGAGTCAATCGTCTGGGACACCGCGCCAGCCGGCGACACTTTGCGCCTCTTGGAATTGCCCTACAAGTTCATAGAACACCTGCGCACAGCACCCAAGTTCTACATGCGGGTCAGGGACGCCTTCCAGCTGAAGAAGGTGCCCTTTCTCGATCTCATCGAGAGCTGGAAGGCCCTGGCCGAGGAAGTCACCAACTTCATGAGGGATCCAGAGAACACAGAGTTCATTCTGGTCACTATCCCGGAGGGTTTGGGAGTCTATCAGGCCAGGAGGCTCATAGGGGAGTTCGAACGGTTCGGACTGGAGATTCACTACATCTTGGTGAATAACGTCATCATGAACCCTGACAGCGAGTTCAATCGCCAACGCATGGAGATGCAGCGCAAGTACGTCAAGATGCTGTCCGACGAGTACGCCGATGGCAGGAAGCTGATCGAAGTGCCGCTGTTTCCCCAAGAGATCAAGGGCGTGGAGAGCTTGCAGGAGCTAGAGAAGGTGCTCTTCGCCTAGTGGCCAGATCCACGGTCACTCGTGTGATGCCTGGACCGAGTCTTGAGATACCACGAGGGGGTGAGCGAGGAAGAGACGCCTCAGTCCTCGCGAGGAGCGAAGTGTAATTGTGTGCGAGTGACCCCCTTAGCCAAGTCTTCAAGGCCGAGCTCCCTTAGCACTTCGTCGGGACGACCCGTGCCTCGCTCCCCGGTTCGCAGGCGCATCCTCAGGACGTACTGTTCTGAGTCTTTCTCTTTCAGGGAGATGCTCTCGATGAGGGGGCGCAGGTCGTAGGTCTTGTCACGGCGCTGGCGGGGCAGGCGTTCGCTGCGTAGCAGCGATGCAACTCGATTCCGCATCTCCTCTCCCGTCTGTTGAGCTTCCAGAGTGACGAGGTATTCTGCCGAGCGTACCTGCGACTGAAGAGAGGGCAGGCTAGCGTACGCTTCCTCCACCTCCACCAGGGAGACACCCTGCGGAAGCTGCCTGCCTACACCGGTGGCGAAGTCCATCGGAGCGATCGGTCTCTCCAATGCTACGTCCATGACCTCTCTCTCCCCGGTGATCCCCACTGCCAGCGGAGCTGCGATGGAGATCTTGGGCCGGGGATTGTACCCTTTGGAGTAGAGGAGCGGCATATTGGCGCGGCGCAAAGCCCGTTCCCACAGTCGCATCAGATCGAGGTGAGAGATGTATTTCACCTCGTCGCCCTTGGTGAAGGTCACCCTCAGGCGTTGCGTTCGCTCTGTCTCTGGTCTCAATGGTAAAGCTCCTTCTACTAGGTTCGCGAACTGCCTACTGCGGTGGGGCTGCAGGGCAGCCCCACGACCCGAGCCGCGTTGTCTCTGCGTCGGGCGAGAAGGTGGCCAGTATCCCGCATGTGCGGCAGGGTCCTTCCCGGCAGTCGAGGGTCAGTTCCTCGCGCAGGCTGCGGTCGTATTCGGAGATCAAAAACTCCTTGCTCACCCCCGAGCTGATGTGATCCCAGGGCAGCGCCTCGTCCAGCGGCCGTTCCCTGAGGGTGTAGAAAGCGGGGTCCAGCCCTTGGGCCTCAAAAGCACTCCACCAGAGTCGGGCGTCGAACAGTTCGCTCCAGGCGTCGAATCTGGCGCCCTCACGCCAGGCCTGATGGAGCACCTTGCCCAGTCTGCGATCTCCTAGAGAGATGGCAGACTCCAGGATGCTGGTCTCTGGATCGTTCCAACTCAGTTTGAGCCCCCGGCCTCTGATCAGGCGTCTCAGGAGGTGATGTTTCTGTTCCAGCACGGTCTTGTCTTCCACAGGCCGCCATTGGAAAGGGGTGTGGGGCTTGGGGATGAAGGTGGCGACACTGACGCTCACGTGGGCCCTCTTTCCTCGTTCCCGGCGTCCTATCTTGTGCACCTGCTTGACCACAGAGGCGATGGCCTCCACGTCCTCCATGGTCTCGGTAGGCAGTCCGATCATGAAGTAGAGCTTGACGCGGTGCCAGCCGCTGGTGAATGCGGCTTCAGCCGTACGCAGGATATCCTCGTCGCTGATGGCCTTGTTAATCACCCGCCTCAGCCGCTCGCTGCCCGCTTCGGGGGCGAAGGTCAGTCCGGTCTTCCGCTGCCCCTGGAACATCTCGGCCAGTTTCAAGGAGAAGGAGTCCATGCGCAGGCTAGGTAGCGACAGCGAGGTGTGGTTGGGGCCATGCTTGTCGAGGAGCGTTCGCACCAGCTCCTCGATACGGCTGTAGTTGCAGCTGCTGAGGGAGACCAAGGCCAACTCCTCGTATCCGGTGGCCGCGAGGATCTTTTCGGCCGCGGTGACTATCTCATCGAGAGGTCGCTCTCGCAGCGGGCGGTAGATCATGCCTGCCTGGCAGAAGCGGCAGCCTTGGGTGCAGCCTCTCTGGATCTCGATCATCGCTCTGTCGTGGATGGCCTCCACGTAGGGCACCACTACTCTGGTTGGCGCGGGAGGCAGAGCAGCCACTACGCGCTTGGTGACCGTCGGCTTGGCGCTGGGGTGAGTTGGTCTCACCGTTTGAACTGTTCCGTCTCTCTCACATTGCACGTCGTACAGACTGGGCACGTAGATGCCTTCTATCTCGGCGGCGCCGTTCAGCAACTCCTCCCTGTCAGCCCGTGACTCGCGATAGAGGTTCAGCAGTTCTAGGATGATTTCCTCGCCCTCGCCGATGACGAAGAGGTCGAAGAAGTCGGCCAGAGGTTCTGGGTTGTAGGTGCCGCCGCCGCCCCCGATGACGAGGGGGTCGGACTCGGCCCGCTCGCCAGCCAGTAGAGGGATCCCCCCGAGGTCCAGCATGGTGAGGACGTTGGTGTAATTCAGTTCGTAGGGCAGGGTGAAACCGATGATGTCGAACTCTGCGAGGGGATGCCTGGTCTCGAGGCTGTAGAGGGAGATGCCGGCAGCTCGCATGGCCTCTTCCATGTCCACCCAGGGGGTATAGACACGCTCGGCAAGGACGTCGTGTTCCCGGTTGAGGAGGTCGTAGAGGATCATGATGGCCAGATTAGACATCCCGACCTCGTAGACGTCGGGGTAAGCCAAGGCAAGCTTGATCTCGATTTCGTCCCAGGCCTTGACGACGCTATTCCATTCCCCGCCGGTGTAGCGGGCGGGTTTGATTACTGTTCGCAAGACCGGGTCGAGATGGACAGAATCCTCGATCATGGTGCACACTTCCATCTATTATAGTACCCGTAGACGGGCCTGACAAACGTCGTTGGCTCTGGGAAGCATCGCGAGGTGAGCGTGGCCCAGGTCGCGCGAGGTACGGATCCTGAAGTCCGGGGGCGAGCCGGGACAACGCATCCACATGTCGAGCCTGGCGCTGTGGCGCCAGCACGCGAAGGCGCACAAGGTACCAGTGGGGGGGGCAGGCCACGGTGTTCGCGCCCCCGGTGAGGGCGAATCACACGGTGGGCCTCAGCTTGTGTTGGACGCGGCTATGATGAGCGGGGGATGGCGTCGTTCCGCTGTTCCCCATGGTGACCGTTCCTGCCGGCGTGCCATCGGGCAGGCGGGTAGCGCTAGCTACGGAGACTAGAGCGGAGACGTGGTACTCACGGCCCACGATGGAGCTGTGGGAAATACTCACCCCTGAGTTGGGAATATGCGCAACATGGCGTCGCGTGCACTCAATCTGCTGGCGTCTCGCTTGCCTGCGCTTCCTCGATGAGTTCCTTTCGCCGCTGTCGGTACGCCACAATCGGCCGATCCGCCTGAAAGAGCCTCTCCCCCATGACCAGTGCCGTTTTCTTCGGCTGTTGTGTGATCACCACCCGCTTGTCCTGCCGCACGATGATCCTGTTCCCCAGATTGCTTAGCTGGCAGAAGAGCCTATTCAGAACAGGCACGCGCAGAAAGCGCTGGTAGAACCGGACGTACAGCATGGTGTTCGCCTCGTCTATGGGGGCGAAGGCCACGAACACGCGCATGTCGTCCTGGAGTCGGTTCTGCCAAACGTTGGGGAAGTGGAAGTGTAAGAGCGGAGGCGTGTCTGGCGGTGGGATCTCCTCGGGCTTGAGCGGCGACGTGCCGTCATCGACCCGGTTGTAGACCCAAACCAGCAGCCTGTCGCCCTCCAGCTTCGTCACGGGGCCATCGATCAGAGTGCGGCCCCCACGGCCAATGGTGTTGTGGTGGACGAAGGGTAGATGAGCCACGTCCAATTGGTTCTCTATGGCTCGCGAATAGTGAACGGTCCAGTGGTCTCTAAACGTTGCATACGCGAAGCTGTCGTCGAGGTCGTCGAACCAGGGCAGCGGAGGTGGGTCGGACTGCGGCTCTCCCCACCAGAGCCAGACGAAGCCCTGCGCCTCTCTCGTCGGGTAGGTGTGAACCTGGAACCGCTCGGGAACCTCGCTGATCCTGCCGTTGGCAGGAATGAGCCGGCAGCGGCCCTCTGCGTCGTACTGAAGGCCATGGAAGGGGCATTCCAAACAGTCGCCAGCGATTTTCCCTTTGCTCAGCGCTGCGCCTCTGTGGGCGCACTTGTCGCGCTGGCAGACTAACTCGCCCCGCGCGTCGCGCCAGAACACCAGTTTCTTGCCCAAACGGACCACGCCCACTGGCCTTTCGCGAGGGACCTCGCTGGACTCAAGGAGCGCATACCACTGATTTCGTATCATCTTATGCCTCCTGCGCTTCCGCTGGCCAATGCGTGTCACCGCATGAGTGGGACAACGTCAGCAATTGACATTCCTCACCCGCTGGCTCTTGAGCGAGAGCACTGGACAAGGCGGTGGGGTGCGTCTGGCGTCTCTCGGATCAGAGACGTCGGTCGTTGGGGAAGATCTTGCCGGGATTCATGATATTGTTGGGATCCAGGGCGCGCTTGATGGTTCGCATGACCTCGATCGTCTCTGGCGCCAGGTCCAGCGCGAGATACATCTGCTTCAGGAGGCCGATGCCGTGCTCTCCCGACAACGTGCCGCCAACCGCGGTGGCAACCTCGAAGATGTCCCCGGAGGCGGCCTCGACTCGCTGCATCTCCTCCGGGTCAGCCTGGTCGAATAGGATGTTGGGATGCAGGTTGCCGTCGCTGATGTGGCCGAAGATGACGATAGGAAGGTCCCGCTGACAGGAGACTTCCTGGATGCGCCTCACGACATCGGGGATGGCCTCTCTGGGCACGGAGATATCCTCGCCCAGCTTGTTGGGCCGCACGCGGGTCAAGGAGGGCGAAATGGAGCGGCGGGCCTTCCAGAGCACCTCCTCCTCTTCCGGAGTCCTGGCCACCTCGACCAACGTACCTCTGTTGTCGTGACACAGCTGGGACACGACCTCCAGTTCCTGCTCCACAGCCTCAGTTACTCCGTCCACCTGGATGAGTAGCAGCGCTGCAGCGTCCCGCGGGAGCCCTGTCTGCAAGTAGTCGTCCACCGTTTGGATGGTCATATTGTCCATGATCTCGATCACAGCGGGTGTTACACCCGCGTGAAGGATTCTGTTCACCAGAGTGGCGGCGTCGTCCAGATCTGAGAAGGCAGCCAGCACGCTTCCGGAAGCCTGCGGCTGAGGGATGAGGCGCAGAGTGATCTCCGTAATCACTCCCAGAGTTCCCTCAGACCCCACGAAAAGCTGAGTCAAGTTGTACCCGGTGACGTTCTTGATCGCTTTGCCGCCGGTGCGAATCACTTCCCCGCTGGGCAGGACCACCTCCAGGCCCATCACGTAGTCACTGGTGACGCCGTACTTCAGCGCATGTGGACCGCCAGCGTTCATGGCTACGTTGCCGCCAATGGTGGTGACTTTCAGGCTGGCCGGGTCAGGTGGATAGTAGAGCCCCTCTTTTGCCACCTCAGCCTGCAATTGTCCCGTAACCACGCCCGGTTGCACCACAGCCACCATGTTGACGGGATCTATCTCCAGTATCTCGGTCATGCGGGTGAGGCTGAGGACGATGCCTCCTTGGATGGGGATGGTCCCTCCTGCCAGGTTGGTGCCTGCGCCTCGCGGAACGAGGGGTGTCTTTTCTCGGTTGGCCAGTCTAACGATGCCCGCGACCTCTTGCGTGCTCTGCGGTAGGGTGACTACCTCTGGCAACCGCTGCAACACTGTACTGTCGTACGAGTAGCATAGCAGCTCCTCAGGAGATGTGAGTGCGTTTTCCTCGCCGACGAGGGCTTTGAGTTCTTCCACTATTCGCTCATCAACCATTTCATGTCTCCGGCGTCCCGTCGATTGTGGCCATTATAACACTGGCACAGGGCTCGGGCAAAGCATGATCGGTCGTGCATCTGAGTATCCAGTTCCGACCAAGCTTGATAGTGACGCGGCTCTGCGTCGCAACTTGGCTGAATTGGGCAAGGACCTTGGAGAGCCATCGAGAATAGCAGCGATGTATCGAAGAGGGAAAAGCTTGACAAGCTGATGCTCGAGGCGTATACTAGTCGAACGGATGTGAGGCTCTACCGTCCACAGTGAGTTTGCCAATGCGCAAGAGTTTGTTCACCGCACTCACCGCACTGACTACGCTTCCCCTCCTATTGCTGCCAGATCTCGGCCTGGCCGACGAGCCGGTGGCTCGGTTCTTCGTATTCCAAGCTCAGGATTGCGCCCACTGTCGCGCAGTAGAGGAGGAGGTCCTCGCCCCCTTGGCGGCGGCGTATGGGGATCAGGTGGAGATCAAAACCTTCGACATCGGGGCCCTCGAGAATTACGAGGTGATGATCCGCCTGGAGAGGGAGCATGGTGCGTCGGGGACGGCAATCCCACAAGTATTCATTGGCGATCAGGTTCTCGTCGGAGAGGAGCAGATTCGGGAAGAGCTGCGGGACCGAGTAGATGAGTGCTTGGCGGCAGGGGGCTGCGATTTCCCCAGCGACGATTCGCCTGCCGCTCCGCCCGAGGTACCGCCAGGGTCCTCTACAGATCCGTTCTGCGAAGAGCCTGCCAATCCAGAAGAAGCAGGAGT